>JBILVV010000484.1:0-3526 GCA_044370255.1 Pirellula sp. | reverse complement strand
TCATCCTCAAAGAGGACATCCAACTCGATCGCTTCTGGAATCGGACCATCGGTCGGAGGTGGAGGTAGGTCGACGATTTCCACCCGTTGCCCTGGATAAACGCGAAATGCCGGCTTGATCGGACGGCCATCGACGAGCACCTTCCCCTCGGTGATGATGCGGCGAAGAAATACGCGGCTGTAGCCGTCGATCTTCAAGGTCAAAAACAAGTCGACCCGAAACTCTCGATGCTCCTCTTCGACAACGAAACTAGCATTGGTCAAACGGGACTCGGGCGTTACCGCAGGTTCGCGTTGCGGTAAGACGATTGCATGCGGCTCGGGATCTGGCAGGATCCAGTCATCAAGCGGAAGCACACCGGTTTCCCGAGGTGTTTCTTCCGTAGGCTTCGACTTTTTTGCCATAGGTATCGACAAGCCTCTAAGGCTTGTCTGGGTTGTTTTGAGACGCATCGCCCGCCGGTGGAGAAGCGGATGATTCACCCCCAGGTGTGTCGCCCGCGGGTGGCGCGGATGGATCGCCTGTCGGCTGCGCCGGAGTATCGCCCGTCGCTGGTGGAACAACCGGCGGAGGGGGTCCCCCAGGCAAAGGCGAAAGAGGCGGGAAGGAAATATCGGGAATGGAGGGGAGTCCCGGCAACGATCCGTCGTTGGTTGGAGGTGGAGCATCGGTACGTTTTTCGTTGTACCACACGTAGAAGAACTCGCCGTCCTTCCCCTCGAGCCACTTGATCCTCGAGTTGACTTCGGTCAGATACTCGGCGGGCAATCCGGTCAGACTGCTGATCTGTCGATAAGCTTCGATGCCTTCCGTTCGCTTACCCATCCCTTCCAATGCTTGCGCCAGCCCGAACAGTCCACGGCTCTTAACAAAGGAGTCGGTCGAACGACTCGCAGCTTCTCGATAGTCGTCGGCTGCTTCCTGAAACTTTTGATCCGCCAAGGCTCGATCTACATTCCACTTCCGCATCGCTTCAGCCATACTCTGATCGCCGGCAGTCATTCGAGCCCAAACGCTAGCGCTGGTATCTTCGTAATCCTTCGAAATCGCTTCTAGGTTGTTGATCGCGGTGTCGGAGAAATAGAAATCGGTCCAGGCCCGTGCAGCGCGGGTCTCACGCTGGGTCGCGTAGATCCCATAGCCAATCAAGCCGATAACGCCGACCACGATCAAACCCGCTAAAGCAGGCAGGTAAGGTCGAATCTGTGCAAGCTTCTGTTCGATTTTGTCAGCGAGGAAATTGGTTTCCTGGACCTGACCGCGTTCACTTTTCATGGCAATGGCTTGTTTGGTTTACCCCGGATTTCAAAGGGAAGTAGTATACGAGGGGCAAGCCATTCCCTCAATACGATCTAAGCTGCCAAACCTTTGGCAAATGCGATCTCCTCGTGCACCCTCGTCGAACTGACACATTGTTCTTTGAGCCAATGGGCCATCGTGGAAAACACCCGTTCCCGTTGAGGTTCATCGTGCAAATCATGGCGACATCCATGCCAACTGCGATGTGTCACGATTTGACCTGCTCTTTCCGCAAATTCCCGCGTTCCGTTTGGGCAGGTGAGGGTGTCGTCGCTGCCATGCATCAATAACGCAGGTACTCGCAACTCCGATGCATGCTCAATCGCCCACAAACCGCTGTCGATCAGGCTGGCTGCCAGTCTCAGAGACATCGACCGATGGACCCAAGGATCCCGCAGATAAGCGTCCTGTGCTCGACGATCCTGACTGAGCTTGGAAACCTGGACAGGGGTCGGGATTCGGAGATTAGGCAACCGCTGAGCCAACCACCTACCGGCATTCATAAAGGCATCTTTGGGTGTGTTCGGACTGCGCAGCATCGGTGATCCAGCAACCAGTCCGAAGAGGGGAATGCTACTCCTGTCCCGACGAATGGCCCAATTGAGAACCAAATTACCACCCATACTCTGACCAAACAGAAAATGCGGTATTTTCGGCCAACATCCATGTGCATGCGACAGGGTCCGCTCCACCTCATCGAGCAGGGAATCGTACGAGACAATCACGCCGCGTTTTCCTGGACTTCGACCATGTCCAACCAAATCGCATGCGATCACACTCAGTCCCATGCTGGCCAAACTGTTGGCCATCCCAGCGAATCGACCGCCATGATCGCCAAAACCGTGAATGATGCTCAGGCAACCCCATGGCCCTTGGCCTCGCGGTGCCCAGCGATGCACGAATCGCGTTTGGCCAGAGCCAAGCTCGACCATCTCCGAGTCGAAGGTGACAGGGGACAAGAATGCATGCATTCGTCAATACTCCGTTCCGCAAGCGAGTGGGTAGGCAAACTCACCCCATCAGGATCGGCCGTTACAACCCCTCAATCTTAACCAAATCCCCGAAAGTTCGAGCCTCGGGCGGTTTGAGTTGCGGATCGTAAGCTGTAACGCCGCGGTACGTCTGTACGAATATTGCCAACCTTTTCGGTCGATACGAAGCCGTATGAGTGCAACGCAAGCCGAATTGGTCCGTAAATCTTTCCGAGATTTCGTATTCCGCAATGGTGGAGACGAATCGTCGTCTCTCATGCTCGAGACAACTTTGATTCGGGACGGTGCTTACTGCGGTCGGAAGTTCTCCTTGGCTGGGTATTCGATCATCTGGTTTATTGACGAGCAACAGATCAAGCTCTTTGGCCAGAACGGATCGCTATTGCAAAGCATGTCGCTTCGAGATTTCTTTTCAGGGATCCCTGCATCGGCGATCCCTGCTACCGCACAGCCCGAGACCGCGGATCCACAGGAAATCCGACGAGCGGCTTAGTGCGTACCGAGATTCAACGTCGGAATGCCTGGAGCAGACTGCCATAGGAATCGGTCCAAGCTGTTCCTGCGTTTCTCAAGCTCCCTCGCGCGCCCGGCCATGCTGGCACCTCAAGTCTCTTGGGCACCATCAGCAACCACCGGACCTCCCTCGTTGGTCCCGCTTGCTTGGCCGTTTCAGAAACAGAGATCGGATTCTCGATCAACAGCGGCTGATATCCGGTCCGTCGCGCGGCATCGAAGAGTATCGGAGCCAGATCCAGGTTTCGATTGGTGACATTCAGGGCGATCACCCCTTCGGGAGTTAATCGATTGGCATAAGTCTGGATCGCTTCGACCGTCAATAGATGCATTGGAAGGGAGTCGTTGGTAAAGGCATCGATAAGGAGCAGGTCCATTGGCTCACTCGTTGGTTTGCCAGCCGCAACTTCGCTCGCGATGGCTGCTCGGCCATCTCCCATCCGAACATCGGTCGATCCCTGATGCGATGCGAGGTAATGAAAATATTTTTGCGCCAAGTCACGTACAGCGGGACTGATCTCATAGTAGACGATGTGATCCTCGCGCGACGCATACAGAGACATGGTTCCAGCACCCAACCCGATCGCACCGACTCGAAGGGGGCGTTTCAGTCGCTCCCGGGTCCATCCCCAAGCGAGCGCTACACCGGAACGCGTACCGTAATACATGCTCTGATCCACATCGAGTTGACCGTTGAGGGGTTCGACACCGTGGATCGTCTG
>JBILVV010000482.1:0-3548 GCA_044370255.1 Pirellula sp. | reverse complement strand
TGTCGACCGGCACGCCAGGTTGCTTACTCGGCTTCATTCCGGCCTTCTCACCGGATGTCGCAGACGAATTCATCCTCACACCCGAAGGCACGTTCCTTGGCGAGTAATGCAAAATGATTACTTGTTGTCTATACTGTCACCGACCGATCGGCTCACGACGATGGAAATGATCGGCCCAGGACAGCGGCGAACAAAGGGTTGCAGACGAAGCCCTCGATCGGCTGTTTTGACTTGCGTTGAGTCACCTGCTCGGGCTCGCTGATCGCCATCGTTATCCGCAAAAGACATGCATAGCTGGTTCCGCAACCGTCAACGTCGAAAGCTACTCGCGAGTCCATTCCCGCGACCGTGGCAAGAACTGCTGCACGACCGCGTGTGGCAGTATCAACAGCTACAACTCGAACAACGTGACAAGTTGCACAATTGCGTAAGGATCATCGTCGCGGAAGTTAATTGGATCGGACTTGACGGCCATTTTGTGAATGACGAAATGAAGGTCACTATTGCTGGCCACGCGAGCTTAATGCTGCTCGGCTTCGAAAATGACTTCATGGATGAAGTCCGGACAATTCAGGTATGTCGACAAGAGTTCGACGACAATCGCGAATTTGATCCGATTTACGCTACTGAGACCAAAGCCGGACGGGCTCACGCCGATGGGACGACGATTCTTTCGTGGCACGATGTTCTAAACGCGAATTACTACGGTGACTACAACCTAGTGATTCACGAGTTCGCGCATCATTTTGACCGCCGGGAGGGTCAGATGCACGCAACTTTGAACTTTCAAGATGCTAACGATCAACTGCGGTGGGATCGTGTCGTGGCGAAAGAATACGCCAACCTCTGTGACGCTGCGGCTCCGGACGGTGGACACTCCTGCGACATTATGGTGCGAAGAATTGTTTCGAATTTTTTGCGGTGGCAACCGAGTGCTTCTTTGAATCGCCCGACCGTCTGAAACGATCTCATGCTGATCTATACGACTTGTTGCGGACGTTCTACAATTTAGACACCGTCGACTGGTTGGCCTGACTTGCAATAGGCGGATAACCAAGCGATGCACGCCAAGCCCTCGATCGGCCGTTTTGACTTGCGTTGAGTCAACTGCTCGGGCTGGGTGATCGCCGCCGTTCGGACATGGAAGGAACCTATCAAGATGAAAAACAAGACGCTTTTAATGATCGGCTTCGGTTTACTTGCCGCAATGGCTTCGGCGAGCGTTGCTTCTGAACTGGAATCACTTCAAGGCAAATGGGAGTCGCGATTTCAAGAGCAAGGCAGAAAATTACGAGTGCTGAAGATTATTGAGAAGAATCTCGAGACGGTTGAAACATATGACGGCGATAAACTAGTTCATAGACATGTGGTTACGCTTGAAGAGAAGCAAGCTGAGGGCATAACGGTTATGCACTATGGCGAATCCGAGGTAACTCACGGCCCGCGAAAGGGGCAACGAGGAAAGCCTGGCTCGTTTGTTTCTAAGCGACTTGGAGACACTTGGTACAATGTCCAGGGCTTGGAGACCAGCGGCGAGACTCCATTCACCGTCATTCAATTCAAACGCGTGAACGAACCGGCGCAAACCGAAAACGAATCGCCCCGCAAATAGTCCGAACAATCACGTGCACCGCAGTCGCCGCTTTCATGACTTTTAGAAACGCGGTCTCCGGCGACATCGGTGACCACTGCCGTTCGGACATAATGAACAATGAACAAACCGTCCGTGTACGTGGAAACGACTGTTGTTGGGCATATCGCCGCTCGACAAAAGGCTGACATCATTGTCGCAGCGCGCCAGCTTTCTTCTCGGCGCTGGTGGGAGATACGGGACGGATACGAACTGGTAGTATCGCAAATTGTCGTTGACGAATGTAGCGCAGGTGATTCGGTTGCCGCCAACGAGCGACTTCAATTGATTGATGGAATTCAGGTTCTCGTCGTTTCGGCAGATGCGAGAAACCTTGCCGTTCAGCTTATGACGCGACATGGGATCCCCGAAACCGAACCCCGTGACGCACTTCACATTTCCCTTGCGGCCGTCAATGGAATACAATACTTACTGACGTGGAATTTTCGCCATATCGCAAACGCGGAGACTCGTGCCTCCATCGAGCAAATTTGTCGTGATTGTGGGTACACACCGCCTTCGATTTGCACACCTGATGAATTGCTGGGAGCTTAAGAATGACCACTGACTCAATTAACGACGAAATTCTTCGAATCAAACGTGAGTTGGCGGGACGTTTTGGTAATGATCTCGACCTCATTATTGCCGACGCTAAGTCTCGTGAAAGGAACACGGTTAGCTTCCCACCACGTCGGTGGAAGTCCGAACAAAGCGATGCACCCAAGCCGCCGATCGATGCGGTTTCCATTGGTGCGTCTTCTCCGGCGGCTGGGTGAACCGAGTCGTTAGGCGGCAACAATAATACACCATGAGCCAATCGCCATTCAAAGTGCTGAACCGATTCAATCGTCGCTGGACACGGTTCAGTCTCAGAGTAGTTTTGATTGCGACTGCTGCACTGGCTCTTTGGTTAGGACAAATTGTTTCGCGTGTCCAAAATCAAACTTGGGTTGTGTCGCATGTACAGGAAACCGGGGGAAGGGTTTGGTTTGAAACGGATCAGCCACGATTTGTCGAACACTGGTTGAATCCGGACAGGATTCCGTCAACGGTTGCTTCTGGTTCAGATTGGTTTCGAACCGCATTGGGTGCAGACTACTTTCGAAATGCCGTCCAAATCGACTTCGGAAATGCGACGGAAAAGGGAGTCGAACAGCCAAATTTCAAAGAGTTAGGACCAAGGTTGGGCAAATTGCGGCAACTACAAACGATTCGTATCGAAGGGCGTGATTTTAGCGACGAGATACTTGCCGATTTGTCCAAGCATTCCAATCTAACGAGGTTACACAGTCTTTTCGTTGACGGCCTAGTAACGGACGATGGCATCAAGCGCATCGATGGATTCCATGGATTGCAGACTCTGAGCCTCCCATATACCAAGATCACGGACGATGGGATCAGTAATTTGGCCCGGTTACCAAACCTTCACAGTTTGTTTCTGTACAGCTCTGACCTAACAGAGCACGGAGTTGCTGCGGTGCTCGATCTACCCAATCTAAAGAATGTGGTACTATACGATTGCAGTATTTCCGAAGATCGATTCAGATCCCTTGCGGATCGCCGTCCCGGGATCAAAGCGGAACTCTACTTCACCTCGCGACACCGTAACGCGAAATAGTGCGAAGTCGTTAGCAGATACTAAATAGCTCCACAAGTTTACCGGTGCGCTATGCTGCGAGCGCAAAAGTGTTCCGCATGTCCGCATAGTGGTTGTTATTGGAGGCGAGCCATTCACAGGCGAGTGAGGCCAATTCCTCCATGGTTGCACAGCGATGGTTGCGAGTAATCGTCTCATGAAGATGCCACCACACACGTTCGATCGGGTTCGTTTCCGGCGAGTAGGCTGGGAGGAAATGGATTTGGATGCGATGGTTCCATGCTCCCAAATATTTTTTGACGTGGAGCGATTTGTGAAACG
>JBILVV010000108.1:0-12577 GCA_044370255.1 Pirellula sp. | reverse complement strand
CGCAACGATCGAACCAGAAAGTTTGGTTGACGACAGGCGGATCGCGTGCCGTGGAGCTTGCTTGGAAGATTGCTTTGGCTCGTCGACCGGGGGGCATTCTGCGGTTTGACTTGGCCTACCATGGCCGATCGCTCGCCACGGCGACCATCAGCGATACGAAAAGAGCAACTCCGTTTCGCTACCCTCCCTATCCAGACAAGACCATTCCTTTTCCCATGAACTCACGGGCTGGCCCCGATGCTCTCGCCGAGCAGTGCAAGCACTCTCTGGTGTTGGCCCACGCTATCCTCGAGAAGCACCACAGCGATCTTTCGATGCTGTTGATGGAGCCAGCGATCGGCTCTCGTGGTTACTATTTCGCGCCTCCATGGTTCTGCAGACAACTCGCCGAGTTGGCCCATCACTACGGTCTGTTGGTGGTCAGCGACGAGATCCAAATGGGGCTGGGTCGTTTGGGGGCCTGGTCGGTCGCCTGCGTCGACGGTTGGGAACCGGACCTGATCATCCTGGGAAAAGCTCTCGGTGGTGGAATTGTTTCGATGGGTGCCGTGCTTGGAGCGGCACACCTCATGGATGAAATGCCCGAGGGGATCGAATCGGAGACCTACGCCGCTATGCCCCTGGGTTGCCGCATCGGCCTGGAGGTTCTTGAGGTCCTCGATCAGGAGGGATGGATCCGCTCTTCAGCGGAACGAGGCGAACGATGGCGGCGAGAGATTCGCGAGATTCTGCCAGCCTCCATCACGGTCGATGGACGCGGGATGGGGACGGTTCTTGAGTTTTCGGAGGGGTATGGATCGGGGGCGGAGACCGCAAGGATTTGGGCCATCGACTTATCTCGCCTAGGACTGTTGCTACACTTGACTGGTCCAGCCAGAGATCGCTTGGCTGTCATTCCCCCCCTCAATGTGTCCTGTGAAGCCCTGGCGGAAGCACGGGACATCCTAGCGCGAAAGGCTATGTCATGATCATCGGCGAACCGATGCCCAGCCAGTACGATTGGCGATTCCGGTTCCTGGGATTTCCTATCCGAGTGACTTGGCTGTTTTGGGTCATAGCAGCAGCCTTGGGCTACAACATCGCGATGGGAATGGACCGGTCGTACCAAATGATCCCCGGAACCTACAATCCCGGTTTTGCGATGCTTTTGTGCGTCTGGATCGCGGCTACGTTTGTGTCCATTCTGATTCACGAACTCGGACATGCCTTAGCGTTTCGAAAGTTCGGAATCGAATCGCAAATTGTCCTCTACCACATGGGTGGTTTAGCCATCCCCACCGCCGGTTACATCTTTCAAAGGGGGGGCATGCGCCGTCGCCTGACCCACGGGAATCAGATTTTGGTTTCAGCAGCAGGCCCACTTTTGCAATTGGCCTCCGGAATCGCCGTTGCCACCCTCGGATTAGCACTGGGTATCGAAGCCCCATTTGTGCGCACCGCATACGAGTGGGTCGGTTGGGACTTGAACTTCACAGGAACCATGTTCGCCGGTGCACGCACCAACGCATTGATCGAGTCCTGCATCCAATTTTACGTCCTGATCAGCATTCTTTGGCCTATTTTCAACTTGCTCCCCATCTACCCACTCGATGGCGGGCACATCGCTCAGCACACGATCGCCATCGTTCGACGGACCGATGGTCTCTACGAAGCCAACATCATCGGCGCTGTGGTCGGCTTCTTGGTCGCATGGTGGTTCTTTCAGACCGGTAGCATCATCAATGCGATGCTTATCGCGTCACTCGCGATGAGCAACGTTCAGGCGATTCAACAGCAACAGGGACCTCGAATTTGGTGATCTCAGAAAAAAATTTCAGAAATTTTTTCTCGCCATCGCATGCCTCAAATCAGCTCGCGACGCAATCATCAACAACCCTTACTAGTCATGCGACATCATCGATTGCATCGTGACAAATACGATCTGTTTCAATGCCTTGCATCACTCGAAATTCGATGCCTTCAGAAGATTCGTTTCATCTCGCAAACATGCGACTTCACATCCTGAAATGCAATCCCACCTCCGAGTTCGATTGCGCATTTTCCATTGTTTTTTATTGATCAAATTCATCAGCGTGATCAATCGCATATGGCTGCGAACAAGTCTTCATGAAGATTGCGATCCCTCTTGTTCCACGCGTTTTTATCCGCTGAGGGTCAAGTGATCGAGCAATGGTCTTTCGTGTTGCAACACGATGCGGACTTCGGCGCATCGATCTGTTAATGCATGGTTCGTCCGGTTCCCCAAACGTCCACGCGAGCGGTTCACACGGTGGAAAATTCGTTTCATGTTTGTGGAAAAATTGTCGAAAAGATGTTGCATTACGTTGCGAGTTTTATAAGCTACTCGCAACTAAGGTCGTCCTTAGCTCAATCGGTCGATCATGTCACGGAGTGACAGGTCACGAAGCCAGATCGACTGTTTTGTTGCGAAGGACATTTTGTATCGGTTGTCGGGAACAGGACTCTTGTCTGCTGCTTCGGAGAAGAGCACCCTGCGGCAATCATGTTTTTGGTTTTTTTGGAGGATGTATCCGTGGCCAAGAAGAAAGCTGGAGCAACCAAGAAGAAGGTAGCCAAGAAGAAGGCTGCTAAGAAGGCAGCACCCAAGAAGGCTGCTACCAAGAAGAAAGTAGCCAAGAAGAAGGCTGCTAACAAGACCGCGACGAAGACTCCTTCGTAAGCCGTTGCTCTCCTTGAATGACTGCACAGAAATGTGAAGTCTCTGTTGTCAACCAATCAAACCGCCAAGTGGCTGCAAGCGACTTGGCGGTTTTTTTTGCTACCATTCCGGTTTGCCTCCCCGCCCGAGTAGAATGTTGAAAGGGGATTTCGAGGTAGCAATCTTTTGATAGCAACCCCTCGACTCCCGCCGGATCTTGATCGCATTCAGGAGAAACAACCAATGAAGTTAGGGGTAGCCAAAGAGTCGTTTCCAGGGGAGAAACGGGTTGCAATCACGCCCGCTAGCATTCCGAACTTGAAGAAGCTCGGACTCGAGGTCGTCGTTCAGTCAGGAGCGGGCCTGGCCGCTGGCTATGAAGACTCCAGCTACCTCGACAAAGGAGCACAGATCGTCCCGTCCCGATCCGATGTCTTCCAAAGCGACATCATTGTGCAAGTCCGGGCTGCGGGGGAAAACCCAAACGCTGGTTCCAAAGACATTCCCCTCATGAAGTATGGACAAGTTGTCATCGCGTCGTGCGATGCTCTTTCCAGCTTGCCTCAGATAGAACCGATCGCTAAAGCAGGGGCAACGCTGTTCGCGCTGGAACTGATCCCGCGGATCACCCGGGCCCAGAGCATGGACATTCTCTCTTCGCAAGCGACGATCGCGGGCTACCGCGCGGTTCTGATGGGAGCGATGGAACTGCACAAGATATTTCCGATGATGATGACTGCCGCAGGGACTTTGTCCGCAGCACGCGTATTCATCCTGGGCGCCGGAGTGGCTGGCCTGCAGGCGATCGCCACCGCAAAGAAACTCGGAGCCATCGTGCACGCGTACGATTTACGCCCCGCATGCCGCGAGCAGGTAGAGAGTCTCGGTGGAAAATTCGTCACGCTCGATATCGATTCAGGAAGTTCCGAAGATAAGGGGGGCTATGCCAAAGCCATGGATGACGCGTTCTATCATCGACAACGAGAAGAACTTGCGAAGACCGTCGCACTAAGCGATGTGGTGATCACCACGGCAGCGATTCCAGGAAAACGATCTCCGCTGCTGGTAACTGCCCACGCGGTGCGAGCGATGCAAGAAGGTTCCGTAATCATTGATCTGGCGGCCCAGCGCGGCGGGAATTGCGAACTGACCAAAGCCGACGAACGAGTGATCGATTCCGGCGTAGTGATCCTCGGACCGACCAACATTGCCTCAGACGCGGCTTATCACGCTAGCTCGATGTTCAGCAACAACGTGACCAAGTTCCTTCAAAATCTGATCGCTGAAGGGAAGCCGAATATTCGCATGGAAGACGAAATCATTCGTGATACTCTCGTCACCCACCATGGAAATGTGGTGCATCCCAAATTGGTGACGGCTGCCGCTTAGCGAGCCCTCACGCAGCCAACTCCAAGCAGTCCACTGACTGCGTTGCGCGATTACCCCAGTTTATCTCGCCAAACATCTCGAATGATGTCATCCAGGGAATGCCGTGGCTGATAGGCGATCGTTTCGCGGATTCGGCTCAGATCTGGAACGCGTCGACGCACGTCTTCAAAGTCATGATCGTACGCTTCGGCATAGGACTGAAACTCGATCGTCGCGTTCGGATTGACAATCTCTACAACTTTTCTCGCCAGATCGTAAATGGAAATCGGGGAATCGGATCCGATGTTGTAAATCCGTCCGAAAGCGGGTTCGGTGTTCATGAGCGTAGTGATCGCTCGAATCACGTCTGCCACATGGGCAAAGCATCGCTCTTGATGGCCGTCATCGTGGACGATCAGTGGACCTCCAGCAAGCGCGGACGATACGAAACGTGGCAGCACCATACCATATGCGCCGGTCTGTCGCGGCCCCACCACATTGAAGAATCGACCGATCACAACCTTCATCCCGTATTCGCGCACGCAGGCGAGAGCCAGAAACTCATCGATCGCTTTGCTGGCACCATAACTCCATCGCGGTTTTGTCGTCGCTCCAAAGACGAGGTCATCCCCTTCGCTCCAGATCGATTTCGGATTCTTGCCGTAGACTTCGCTGGTGCTGGCAAGGAACAATGGTATCGATTTCCCCTCCAAATGCTGCCGACGCAATTCGTCCAGTATCAGCTGGGTTGGGTAGATGTTGCGGTGGATTGTCTGAGTCGGTTGCTTGGCAATCAACGCTACGCCGACCGCAGCGGCGAGGTGATAGACCGCATCGATTCCTTGGCAAACGCGTCGCACCAACGCGGCATCACCGAGGTCGGCAATCACGGTCTCGAGCAGAGCACCCGACGCAACATGAGCGAGATTTCTCCGTGATCCGGTGCTCAGATCATCGACGATGACTACCTGATGTCCCTGTGCGAGGAGTTGTTCGGTCAAATGCGAACCGATGAATCCGCTGCCGCCGGTAACTAATATGCGCATGCGTGCCGAACTTGGGATGAGTGACCTGGATCCGCCAAAGCTGTCATTCTAGTCCCTGGTGCTCAGAACTCGAATGGGTTCCGCAGAACTCGAAATGGTGCGAAATGGTAATTTGCATCGAGTTTAACGCGGCAGGTAGCAGGTTGTTGTCTGCTCCGGCGATTCGACTCATGCGGATTTACCAAGCTTTCCGATTCGCACCTAGTAGGGTAAATTGTTGTAACGGTTCAACATATAGGTGGGATGTTCTTAAAGGCTATGAATCGCATGGGATTCCATCGACTCGGTAAACTGAACTGGATTTTAGGTTTTCTCTGGCTGATCCTGGCCATGAGTGCGGACTATCTGCCGGTAGCTTTTGCTCAGGAAAAAGCTGCCAAGGGGGGCCAATCCACCAAAGGGCAGTCCCGCAAGATGACTGAACAGGAACGCCGAGCGGAACGAGCTCGCGAAATGTTTGCCGATGCTGCAAACGCGCAAAACAACGGCGCATATGATCTAGCAGTCGAGCAGTGGAACAAGATGATTGCCGAGTTTCCCGACAACGCACTTGTTTCCAGCGCACGACACTTTCTCGGGGTTTGCTACCAAGAGAAGGATCCTCCCGAATACAGCAAGGCGATCGAAGCCTTCCGATCCGCGTTAAAAGACCCCAATTTGAAGGAACGAGAGGAAGCCTTGATTCAACTGGGCTGGTCTCTGTTCCAAACGGCGGTTGCCCAAGAGCCTGCCAACACAGATATGTTGACCGAGTGCTCCAAAGTCTTTGCTTCGTTCCTCGACAAATACTCCGACAGCCCACTCGCGGACAAAGCGATGTTTTACGCGGGCGAGGCCGAGTCCCGTCTTGGCAAGAGCGATCGAGCTATCGCGTTCTACAACCAACTCCTGCAGAACCGCAACTTCGCTCAGTCCTCCTTGCGTCCCGATGCGATGTTCTCTTTGGGATTGTCCTATGAGGAGGCTTCCCAGCGGAAACTGGCGATGGAGACCTACGAAGGATTCATCGCGGCCTACCCGAAACACATTCTTGCAACCAATACCAAGGTAAGGCTCGCGGAACTGGCTTTGCAAAGCGAGCAAATCGACAAGGCTGTCAAACTGTTCGCGTCGATTGTCGATAGCCCCGACTTGCAGAAGATGGCCATCGCGGACTACGTGATGTATCGATACGCGTTCGCGTTGGCCAAGTCAGGACAATTCGCGAACTCTTCCGATGTTTATAAGAAACTTGCCGAACAGTTTCCCAAATCTCAATATGCTGCCAACGCATCGCTGGCGATCGGCCAAACATTGATGCGAGATAAAAAGTACGACGAAGCATCGCGATCATTAGAACGGCTGCTTGGTGCCAAGGATGAGCGAGCCGTTGAAGCAGCACATTGGCTGTGCCAAATCGCTATGCTCAAAGATCGGCCAGCAGATGCGATACCAATCGCGCGGGAAGCGCTGCAATGGGCGACCAAATGGGATCCCAAAACAATCAATCCTCCGACCGCATCGATGGTGACATGGCTTCGCATGGATTTGGCCGACGGCTTGTATACTACCGCCGATGGTAAAGCCGAAGCTCGGAAACTGTATGAACAGATCGCTGTCGAGGCACCCGACTCACCGATTTGCCCGCGAGCCACGTACAACGCCGCTTTTGCTGCTCTCCAAGCAGGCGACCATGCGGAGGCCCAGCGCTGGAGCGAAGCATTCGCCAAACGGTTCCCAAACGATGAATTGGCGCTCGACGTCGCATACGTCCGCGCCGAATCGCTCCTGCAATTGTCTCAGTTTGAGTCCTCGGCGACCGCGTTCGAACAACTGGTCCGTTCTGCTAGCAACCATCCATCGCTGATCGCTTGGGAGCTTCGAGCCGCGACAGCAAAGTATCTGGCAGGAAACTTTGACGGTGCGGTCAATGCCGCAGCGGCTCTGCAAAGCCGTTCTCTCGAACCAGCAGCCCGCGCCGAAGCCCTCTACTTGAAGGGAGCTTCTCTCCTCAAACTCAACAAGACGCAGGAGTCGATCCAAGCTTTCGAAGAATCGCTCCAGGCCAATGCAACATGGACTCAAGCAGACGAAACGCTTTTGCTGCTCTCCCAAGCTTACGACGCACTGCAAGACAAAACCAAATCCAAGAACGCACTCGAGAGACTACTCAAAGAGTTTCCGAAATCGCGTTTCCGTCAGCAGGCAGAGTTTCGACTCGGACAAATCTCCGCAGCAGCGAAGGACTTTCCTGCAGCCTTGATTTGGTACGATCGCGTCCTGTCGCAAAGCGTCGATCCCTTGCTGGCCGACTTTGTTCGTTACGACAAGGCATTTGTCCTGATCCAAACCGAACGTTTCCCAGAAGCGCTGGAGATCCTGAATCAAGTCTCCGGCTCCACTAAGAATCCATCTCTCCTGGCCGAGTGCGCGATCGCTAAAGCAATTTGCTCGCGACGCACCAATCGCGCAGCAGAAGCGATCGCGACTCTCGAAAAATTGTCGACCCTCGAGTTGCCGGCATCCGCAAAACCAAAAGTCCTTTACGAATTGGGTTTGGCGTACAGCGAACAAAAAGATTTCGACAAGACGATTCAGGTGATGACGGAATTGGTAGAGAAATATCCGAACTACACCCTAATCGAACGCGCCTACTTTGAACTCGCCTGGGCTTACAAGTCGAAGGGAGATGTCGCAAACGCGAAGCAATGGTTCCAGAGAATCGCGGAACAGTTCCCCAACAGCCCGCTCGCTGCAGAATCCTACTTCCATGTTGGGCAGACCGAATTCGAAAACGCCCGCTTCGATTCCGCAGTGAAGGCGTACACCGTTGCTGCCACCAAGACAGCGAGTCCCGAGATTCTAGAAAAGTCCCTCTACAAGCTCGGACTGTCGCTGTTCCAGCAACAGGATTACACAAGTGCGTCGCAACAATTCTCTAAGCAATTGAAGACGTTCCCCAACGGATCCTTGAGCATGGATGCGAGGCTGATGGTCGCCGAGTGCTCATTCAAACTCGAACAGTTCAGCACCGCCTGGCCGCAGTACGAACAAGCCCGCAAGGCGTTGGAAAACCACCCCGATGCGCCATCGATCAACGACCAAGTCAAGGCGCTCATCTACCTGCACGGCGCCCAAACGGCTCGCGAACTGAAACGATGGAATGATGTCGATGATTGGACTGGACGCTTGCAAGAGGTCCTACCCGAGTCGAACTTCAAAACGGTTGCCATCTATGAACAAGCATTTGCACGGCAGAACCTCAAACGAGTCGACGAAGCGATCCGACTCTTTGAACAAGTTGCGGAAAGCGAACGCAATGCCTTGGGTGCTAGAGCCCGTTTCATGATTGGCGAAGCCTATTTCGCGGATCGAAACTTCGCCAAAGCCATTACCGAATTCCAGAAGACCATGTACGGGTTCGGTGGTACGCAAGCTGCCGAGGATGCAAAGAACTGGCAGGCCCGTTCTGCGTTCGAAGCAGGCCGTTGCAGCGAGATCTTCATCGCCGATCTCAAGGGAGAACGTCGCAAAAAAGCAATCGACACTGCAGTCAAGTTCTACGAGTACATCCTCGAGAACCACCCGAAGCACGAGATGTCGGAACAAGCCCAACAACGGATCGCGGAACTCAAGAAGTAGCCCACGCGATATTGCACTCCGCTATCTGCTCTCTCCTCTGTCGACAGCTTATTTCGAGCCGACCCCCGCGTGCTTAACTCCAATGGTGTAGATCGAGTCCATCGCGGTGATAAACAGCGTGCGGCGATCGTAGCCTCCGAGGCAAACGTTCGCAGACCACGATTCCGGCACACGAATAGTTTGGATGTGGTCTCCGCTCGCGTTGTAAACATAGACTCCATCCGAACCGGTTAGGTATACGTTCCCCTGCGTATCCAACGTCATACCATCCGAGCCGCGTCGACAAAAGACTTCGCGATCGAGCAGACTGCCGTCGGTTGCGATCTTGTACTTGTAAGTCTTCTTGTCGCCGATATCCGCGACAAATAAAACCCGCTTGCCCGAATCCCCGATGATGCCGTTGGGTTGCACCAAGGCATCGTCGACACAAACCAAGTTGGAACCGTCTCGATCCACCTTGTAGACCGATTGCTTCTTGAGTTCGGATTGTTTGTGCTCCCACCAGGGTCGCTGATAATAGGGGTCGGTGAAGTACATCGTGCCGTTGATATCGATCCAAACATCGTTAGGTCCGTTGAGACGCTTCCCTTCGAACCCCTCAAAGAGGACACGATGCGAGCCATCGGATCCGATTTCCCACATTTGATTAGCCTCGTCAGCACACGCGATCAGTTTGCCGTCGTGGGCGAAATACATGCCGTTGCTTCGCCCTGCCGGTTTCAAAAAATCGACGACTGTGCCATCGGTCTTCCAAAGTGCGATCCGATTGTTCGGTTGATCCGTAAAATAGACATTTCCATCCGTGTCGACGGTTGGCCCCTCAGTAAACTTGTATTGATCCGAAACGAGTTGTACCTTAGCGTCTTCGGATTCGGTCACCCACAGTGTCACATCCTCTTGCGCCGAAGCGAGCTGGCTCAAACAGCCGCTCGCGAGCAAGACCCAAGCCCCAAAGCATTTCTTACCAAAACGAGTAACAGTTCGCATGCGATTGACTTTCAAAACAACTTCGAAGCAGTTCTGGATTAGCACCCGATTGTACTCCCTTTTTGCGGCAATGAATGTTTCTTCTGCGGCGAAACGAATGACCCTTGCCGTGACGTTGGGGGGAGGCTTGGTAGGTAACGCGACACGCAACGCGGCGGCCGATTGGCCTGAGTTTCGCGGCCCGAACCAAAATGGAACGATCGTTGCCACCAAGGCTCCTGCCGAGTGGAGCGAAGAGAAAAACATCGTCTGGTATACTCCCACGCAAGGACTCGGTTGGTCTTCACCGGTCGTAGTAGGCGATCGTATCTTCATCACATCCGCCCGCAATACAGATTCCGGTGATGCTGCGCTCGCTGGTCCGCAAGCCCTTCACCTAGAATGTTATAGCGTCAAGACCGGCAAACCGATCTTCGATCGTATGCTCATCGAACAGCCCAAGGATGCGCCGAGTATTCACAAGAAGAACTCACACGCCAGCCCAACGGTCCTGGCAAACGATGGCCGATTGTTCGTCCATTTCGGTCATCAAGGGACCGTATGCACTGATCTCGAAGGGAAGATTCTTTGGCGCAACCTAGATCACTCCTATTCCCCAGTGCATGGGAACGGTGGTTCTCCCATCCTGTTTGATAAGAAACTGTTCCTCACATGCGATGGAGGAGATACGGCCTATACCCTCGCTCTCGATGCCGCGACTGGAAAAGAAGTATGGCGAACCCCACGCGGCATTACAACCGATCGCCCGTTCTCGTTCTGCACCCCACAAGCAATCCAAGTTGACGGCGCATGGCAAATCATCTCTCCAGGGTCCGACATCGTGCAATCGCTCGATCCGGAAACGGGCAATGTGATTTGGTCGGTGTCCTACGAAGGTTTCTCTGTGGTACCTCGACCAATCTACTATCGCGGCTTGGTCTTTGTTTGTACGGGTTACATGACTCCCAAGTTGCTCGCAATCGATCCTACCGGAAAGGGTGACGTGACCGATACTCACGTTCGCTGGACGTATGGTACTGGTGTTCCGAATACGCCGTCCATTGTTCCTGTGGGAGACCAGATCGTGATGGTCAGCGACGGGGGTGTCGCTAGCGGTGTGAGTGTCGAGACAGGGAAAAAGATTTGGCAGAAACGGCTCGGCGGCAATTACTCCGCGTCTCCGATCGCGATCGGCAAACAAGTCTACTTCCAGAGCGAAGCCGGGGATGCGATCGTGATGGAAATCGGTGATGAGCCGAAAGAGATTTCCCGTGCCACACTACCGGGGCGAGTATTCGCGTCGTATGCATGGCTCGATGGCGATTGGATCATCCGGGCTGAAAACGGTTTGTACCGCATCGGCGAACGGTGATGCAGATCCCGCAAATCCGAACAAGCCGTTGGTTCATTTATGCCTCCTCCGGCTTGCTTGTATTTTTGTGCCTAGCCGTCTTGCTCGCCGGTTTGATTCTCTTGTCGCGTTCTTCGCAACCGCTCGCGGGGCAAATCGCGGGCAGTTCCATGGAACCCACGCTTCAAGGCCCGCGTCTGCTCGTCACCTGCAGTGTCTGTCAGGCTGTCAATCAGTTCTCGATCGACGCGTGGAATCCCAACCGACCAGCATCTTGTCAATGCTGCAGTCGATCGATTCTCACCGAGGATGAACCTCCGATTCAGCATGGCGACACCGTTCAGTACACGCTGTTGCGATGGCTCCGAAACGACAGTATTCAACGGGGCGATATCGTCGTTCTTGAACGCGAGGCCGGATCGCTTAAGGCTTTGAAACGCGTAATGGGGCTCCCCCATGAACAGATCACTTTTCGGGACGGCGATTTGTGGGTCAATGACCAACGACATGAGAAGACACTGCGCGAAACACTGCGGCAATCGGTGTTGGTCGCTGCCTGGGACCCACAATTCTGTACTCAAACGCTTGAGCACTTCTTGGATTCGCTATCGCTGCCCTTAACCAATCAACTTCCGATCAACGCCCACGACTCGCACGCGATCATCCCAACCTACGATGTCGGAATCGCACTGCGATGTGTCGAGCCGATGCAGAACGGGCAATTGACCATGTGTCTGTCGGACTCAAGCCATCGATACGATATCGATGTGTTCGCGCGCGAGGATTGGTTAGTCTCATGCAACGGCAACGCAGTTCCGAGAATCTCAACGGGACAGGGGAGGGGTGGGGGGTTTTCACAGTGGATCATCATGGCATGCATCGATGGCCGTGTATTAGTCGGCGATGAGTTCGGAACATGTTTTGCGTCTCCTCTTGAATCCGTGCGATCCGCCCCCCAAGATAATCCTGCAACGACCGTGAAACGGTCGATGACGATTTCTTCCATGGCGGGACTTCCCAAGATCGATTTAGCGTTGGTATTTCGGGACTTAGTTTATCGCGGCTATGGTGATACTGCGGAGGGGACGATTCCCGCTGGACCGGGTTATGTGGTTCTGGGAGATAATATCTCGATCTCCGACGATTCTCGCGGACCGGTAGCTGGTTCGGCGCGATGGGGCAGGGAGCAAATCATAGGAGTCCTGCTTCGAGATTCCAACGATCTCGCGAGCCTCCTCCGCCAGAGCGACCAACTGCGAAGGTGCGGTTGCGGATCGAATGAGTTACAATAGAGCTCCATTGTTAATTGCCAATGTTTGCTCTCCGTCCCTATCCACCATCGCGTATCGAAAGATCATACTCGGTAGGAGCAAGACAACTTTTGATAACAATTATCGCAAACCTCGGGGCCCTAATTACCTTCATCCTAGGATGCTTGGGAGTGATGTTTCCAGAGCTTGTCAGTCGAGTCGTGGGAATCCGCCCCGACGGTCCGCTCGGCGTTTCGGAATTGCGAGCCACCTACGGCGGTTTTTTTCTCTGCCTCGGAGCGGGATGTCTCGCAAC
>JBILVV010000481.1:0-3556 GCA_044370255.1 Pirellula sp. | reverse complement strand
GAGCGACTTGGCCCGATCTTTGATCGTGAACTGAAACTCGGTTTTTCCCGGATTGGAATCGTCGCGGATGTCATAAACGCCGGAATACTTAGCGAGGGATTCTTTGGCGGCCTCGACCGCTGATTCCAACTCGGCAACGCGATCTCGAGGCGCAAGGATCTTGAATTCAAGAGGCTTTCCGCCGGGTCCGATGTTTTCCGATTGGAAATTGACCCGCTCAGCACCAGGGAACACGCCCGCGGCCTGTCGCCACATTTGAATGAGTCGATCACTTGTCACATTGCGATTGGTCGCTTCGTGCAACTCGGCTTGAACCTGGGCCACATGCGAACCCGATTGCCGATCCCCGGCACCTTGATTCCCGGACGTAACCGAACCAACTTGCAAGTAGGTGAGCATAACGGGACCGCGAGGAGCAGTTCGATCGACAGGGTCCGGCGTCTTGTTGATACCACGTTGCTTCTCGTCCTCCGCAAACTGTTCACTGATATCCCGTAGCGCTCGCTCCATGCGACGCGCTGCTTTGGTAGTAACCGAGGCAGGTGTTCCATCGGGATAGACCACTTGACCGATGATAGTCTTTCCATCCAAGCTCGGAAAGAACTCGAACGGTACCTTGCCGGAGCGGACCAACCCCGCAGCAAACAGTACGACCGCAACGGCGAGGGCGAACGGTAACAAGGGATGCCGCAAAAAGATCTTTAGCACCGGCAGGTAAAAATGATCTCCGAACCAGTCCAGGACTCCATTGCAAACCTTGGAGACGCGGTCGAAGAATTTTTCGAGAACCCACAGTGGCTGCGAGACAACCGCCCAAAATCTCCCGAGCAGTGTTTCGGGCTTGTGATCCGGCTCGTGGGATAAGTGGCCTGGAAGTGCGATTGACGCTTCAACGAGTGAAATGGTCAGCATCAAAATGATTGCTGCTGGCATCACCGCTATAAATTTCCCCATGACCCCGGAAACGTAAAAGAGAGGGATGAATGCGATGATCGTCGTGGCGACGCTCGAGAAAACACTCGGCAACACCTCGGTGGCTCCATCGATCGCTGCCTGCAAATTCGACTTCCCCATCAGACGATGTGCGTAGACGTTTTCGCCGATTACAATCCCATCGTCGACCACGATTCCGACCGCCATGAGAAACGCGAACATGGTAAGCATGTTGAGCGTATCTCCCATGACATAGAGGCCAATTCCCGCCCCCATGACGCTGATCGGAATACCCATGGCTACCCAAAATGCTAACCGCAAGTTGAGGAACATGGCTAGGAGCAGAAAGACGATCAATCCCCCCTGAAGACCATTCTCTCGCAACATCCGCAGACGGTCGCGCACGTCGAGGCTTTCATCGCCCCATGCCATCACAGTGTAACCGTCAGGAACATCAAGGGTTTTTGTGAATGCAGTGACTTCTTCCGAAATGCTGATGAGATCCTCAGAACTGGTGCGCTCGATCGTGATTACCAGAGCAGGTCGGCCATTGATTTCGTTGAGTGCTGAAACATCTTCGAAATCATCTCGCACACGTCCGACTTCGCCGACTTTGAGAACCACTCCGTTGGGCTGCATGATCAGTGGTAATTGTGCGATGTCTTCTCCGAGTTCGCGTTTGTTCTTGCCTCGCAAGAGAATCTCCTGGCCGTCGCTTTTCAATTGACCGCTGGGCATCTCGAGATTCTCTTTACGGATCATCGCGGCGGCCTGCGACAATGTTAATCCATACTTGCGAAGGGTATCTTCGCTGATCTCTACATCGATTTGAAACGGTTTAACATTTTGTATCTGTGCCTGCGAAACATTGGGTAATTCGATCAATCGTGAACGAACACTTTCGGCCAATGCGCGGAGTCGCTGCTCGGTACCGCTATCTCCTGACGCTGGACCAATCACCGCTACGCGTATTGCTGGGACACGAAAGGTGATCTGCTCCACGGTCGGCTTTTCGCTTCGAACCGGGAAGAATACCGAAATCCGATCCACCGCTGAACGAACCTCGGATAATGCTTTCTGCACATCCTTCACGTTGGATTCAAGCTGCACGAGGGTAAAGCCACCACCCTCGCGGCAGATACTGGTCAGTTTCTTAATCCCCGAGATGGATTGAACAGCCTCTTCAATTTTTTGGCAAATTCCGCTTTCCACTTCATCGGGTGTTGCTCCCGGGTAGGGAACCGAAACCAAGATGACCTCGAGTTGAAACTCGGGAAAGGTTTCGCGCCGCATGCCAAAGAAACTAAACAACCCACCCACGAGAACGGCGAAGACCAAGAAATTGACCCCCGCCATATGCTTTACTGCCCAACGAATCGCAGTATTCATCGAATGTGGCCTCCTACCGATTTCCTACTAAGGATATACGCACCCGGTCATTGCCGTCGCCAATAATATTGGCTAACGGAGAAACGATTGCTCGAGTCCCAGGGACCAAGTTCTCATTCGCTTCCGCAACCCAGTACTCGGCGTTCCCCGAATCTGGGATTCGCACCAAACTGATGGAGTTGACGCCACCGTAAATCTTGATCCGGCCCACCTCCCAATCGCTCACGCGTATGCCATCTTCTTTCTTCGATTCGGCAGGCATGCTTTCCTCTTGCGTTTTGGATTTGGAGACAAGCATGGCCGGGTCGGAATCAAATCGCCAAACTTGACCTCCTGGACGAAGGGCCAGTTTAGGAATCAGCACCAGTGAACGCCTTGGTTTGGTTTGGATGGCAACCTCGACGAACATGCCACGCACCAGGGCCGGCAAGCCACCATTGCCCTCCTCATCGATCTTCTGTCCGTTGCGTCGAACATCGCGTGGATTGTCCACAGTGATGCGAACAGGAACCGTTCGGCTCTGAGCATCGAGGCCGATGCCCTCATATCGACTTAGCCGGCCGCTCCATTGATAAACAACGTCCTCGCGACCTGCTAAACGGTAGGAGATTTCAACCGGTGTTTTCGGTAGCTCGTAACTTGCAGACCGCACGACGCGTGACGACGGATCGCCACCAGAACCCTCTCCCAATTGATCCAGGATCATCAGCAATTGATCGGTCCGAAGATTGCACGACACCTCAACTTGATCCGTGTCTTCGATGAGGCAAAGTGGAGCCCCTTTTTGAACGAACGATTCTTCCTGTACCGATTCACTGATGATAACCCCAGAGATCGGCGATTTGATTTCCGTACGCTCGAGATTCGCTTTGGCCTGCTCCAGTTGTGCACTCGCTAGTCGTTCGGCAAGCTCAATACGAGTGCGTCGTGTTTCAAGGAGACGGAGTTGATTTTGGACCGTGACCACTTGATTGGCAGCGGCGATTCGCGCGCGGCGTGTTTGTGCCACCTCGGTCTCGCTTACAAACCCAGAACCCAGCGATTCGATCCGTGTGAGTTCCTTCTCTTGAAGTGCTAGTTCCTCGTTGGCCAAGGTCAAAGAGCGATTAGCGTTGGCTAATTCCTGATCGAGTTCATGTTGTTGTGCGTACTCGGATTCGCGGAGCGCTGTCAATCGTTCGACATCCAGTTGGTAGTCTTTGGGATCGATCTTGAAGAGGAGATCCCCCTCATG
>JBILVV010000480.1:0-3561 GCA_044370255.1 Pirellula sp. | reverse complement strand
CTGTTGTTTCCACCATAAGGGTCGCCCGGTATGCCATCCCAGTGAAACGGGGCGGTGTCGCGCAGTCCACGAACCGGCATGGTGGAACGTGGCATGATTTGGTTCCCACCGGTAACGATCGGCGTATTAAGGACCCACAGCAACTGATCGGTATGCCCATCCGGGTGGCAACTGGCGCATGAGAATGTCCCGGTGGTTGACGACGAAGCGGTCGTAAAGGCGATCCGCCCCCGCTTGACCTCCGGATGGCTTGGATCTTCGAGTCCAATCGTCGAGACGACGGATGGCGCAGATCGATCAGTTAGATCGACTACAGTGACTGTATTCGCCGCTGCGTTCAAAACCCATGCTCGCGATGGCTTGCCATCGGATGCCGATTGCAACGCGACTCCATCGGGAACAGCACCAACATCGATGCGGCCGATCACATCGCCGGTTTCGGTGTCGACGGTAAACAGTTTGTCGGAACCGGCTGCAGTGGCGACCAACGTCGAATCGTCCGAACTGATCTCGATCGCGAAGGGAGTCGCTAAAGCATAACCAGGCTCGGGATGGGTGGGTGGAAGGGGCTCCAGGTCAAAGAAGGTCGGCCCGTGGGCTGTATCCTTTTCAAAGTCGACTCGAGTGATCCGATTCAGGAACGGGCGATTCTGCAATTCTGCTAGACCGTGCTTCTTGGTACCGGCTCGTCCATTGACTTCGTTTCGGGCGTCGGTCTGCGCGATGAAGGCCGTTCCATCGGAACTAACCACCAGACCATAAAGCAACGTGCCCAGGGTATTGACCGTGGCCACGGGTTTGTCGGTCCGCGTATCAAATACAAACAAATCCCGATCGGGTACGCGTGGATGCTTAACGATGTCCACCACATGTCCGATACTGAGTACGTTGTTGTTGATGACCGAGTGATCCCATATATCGAAAGTGACGAGATCGCCGTCGATTTTTTCTTTAGAGCCACCTGAGAGCTGCGTCTGGTTATTGGATTCAAACGGGACGACATACAGGCGGTTTCCTTGGACGACGATCGCACGTGGATCCTGGGCCTTGATACTCAAGTGCTTGGTGACCTTGCGACGTTGGACATCGATCACAGCTATTAGGTTTTCGGAGGAGAGCGATACATAAGCCTTTTCGTTGCTTGCGAAAGCAATCCCCACCGGTTCGTCAAAACGGGTAGCACTAGTCTTCGGGTCGTAGTCTTGGACCGTTGCGACGACTTGCAAGTAGGTGGGACTGTCAGAGCGAGTGTCGATGACACTAATCGAGTCTGAGATGTGATTGGCGACCCAAGCCTCCAACCCATCTGGTCGCACCGCGATTCCGACTGGATCGATCCCAACGTTGACGCGCGCGATAATCGTGTTGTTTTGGGAATCGATCACGTCCACCGTGGCAGCAGGTGTATTTGCAACCAAGACCAGATCGCGGCACAAAGCGATCGGTCGGCAGTGGGGGCTCATAAAGTTCGGAGTCCCGACAGGTTTTGGCTCCACTGGTTTGGCTTCCGGGCTTGCAACCGGGAAGGATATGGAACGCACCGGGATAGAATGCACGTGCGCGGCGAAGTTTCTTGGTCGATGTTCGTGCCTAACGGTTGCAACGACCGCTGCAAGCATGACCACTAACACCATCGTTGTCGCGATGACTTTGTCTTTCGAGACGATTACTGCATTGCAATGAGACATACTTGCGGCATCGATGAGAGGTCTGGTAGTTCCGAATACAACCAGCATTATATTGAGCAATTCCTCGGGGATCGGGAATAGCAGTGATTGGCGATCGGACTAACCGATACGATTTGTTACCGGGCTTTTTATTACCAGGCTTGCAATCTGATCGCGAGTCAAATCGTCGAAACCAGCTGCAGGCAAACGTGCCATGGCTCGTTCTGCGGCTGAAATATGCTGTTCCATCCCTAGGAAGTCGTTCTGGGCCCAGCATAGTGCCGCATGAGCCAATTCGCGTCGGGATTCGCTCGTGGCAACGCCTCCCCGGGTCATCGCAAGGTAGGTTGCCGCTTGCTTGCTGTCATGCTCGAGTGCGGCGAGAAAGGCTAACTCGGTATAGATGGATTGCTGGAAACCATCTGGGAAACCGTGTGCATAAGACTTGAGTGAATCCGTATGACAACGGGACCGTTCGGAATCCCGGCAGTCCATCGCGTGATAGAGCAGCATCTGCATGGCAGCGATGCGGCGAGGCATGTCTCGTGAATTCAACAGGTCGGCTTTTGCGATCCCTTCCACATCCCAATCGCGAGGGCGTACGCCTGCCATCGATTGCGACATGATCTGCATGATTGCCGATCGCTCCATCATGGATCGACTATCTCCAAGCACATCGATCATTTGCATCCCATCGGTCATGAATCCACCGAACTCACCGGGAATGATCGTTAGAATAAAGCAACAAAAAGAGAGTACAGAAACGAGTTGGCAGTAGCCGGCAAATCTACCATCCGAGATCAAAACCGGAATGAATGCGATTGCGGATAGAAGTAGGCTGGCTGCCGGACCACCCGCGATCATGATGAACAACTGACGCTTAATTGCAGGCCCAACTGATGTAGGTGCCGCGACCGCCAGACCACCCAGTTGTCCGATGTTGGTAACGAATCCAAATCGAACTCCCTTGGATGTCGCCGTCCATTGAAAGGGGTATATGATCAGGAGGACGAATCGCATTCCCTGCCATATCCCTGCTATGAGATGCCCCAATTCGTGAACGCCGACTACGAAGAGCATCAATAATGGCAGCGCTACAAATACCTCCCAAACGTTTAACGCGTCTAGAAAAAGAACGGAGCCACCGGATTGCAGATACCGCACGAATGAGTAGCCGACGCAGCATCCTACAAGGATTGCCACTGAAATCGACATCCAAAATCGGTTTCGCGACCGAATCGCAGTGGCGCGAAATAAGTCAGGATTCGGTGAAGTCGTATTTGGTGAAGTCGTATTCGGCGAAGTCACATTGAGTGGCTCACAACTCATTTATCGCGAGAAGCTCTGTTAACTTTCTTAACGGATTTGGCAGCTTTCGATTTTGATTTCGGCGTTTTGACTTTGGGCTTCTTCCCACTCTTCGTTGGAGAAGATCCTTTGTCGTTAGCGGAATCCTCTGCCATCGGGAAATAATTCCAGAAGATATGGAATGGTGCCCCACCCGTTCGCGTTCGTTCCTGTTCGAAGATGCGTCGAATTGCGGTCAGATGGTCTCGAACCGATTGTGCTGCCTGTTCGCTCAAGTATCCCGTTTCGGCCCTAACAGTCAGGAAGCGACGCATCGGGATTGTGAAACGTCGATTCTTTTTCAGAGCTTTTGTCAGCAACCGTTCAGCATGCTTGCCCCACGTTCGCGCAATGCGCAGCATCCCCGCCGCCATCACATCGGGGTTGGTCTCAAAGTCATAACGCCAATCCTCGGTAGTTACTGCGAAAATTCGCTCCACGTGCTTACCTCGCTTCTCGCGAGCATGTTCGAGCAACAGTCCCCCGCGAAACAGGATTCCAACGTGATGATGGATAAGGGTCGCCGATTTCCCCATCTTCGATGCAA
>JBILVV010000479.1:0-3563 GCA_044370255.1 Pirellula sp. | reverse complement strand
TACTCGGCGAGTTTACCATGCTCGGCCTGAGCCAACCATCTCAGTTGCTCCGACCTGCGGGTGGGTGATCCCAAGACATTTACACGAGCCGCGTGGTTCGCCCGAGGCATTCAAGAAGAAACTCGATCACTTCGATATGTCGGGTCGCCTCGGCCAGGTCCCGCCCCCAGGTATACATGCCATGTTTTCGGATCAGATAGGCCCAGCAGGGTTCACGTCCCTCGCTCTGGAGGTAGGTTTCGACCTGCCGAGCCAGAGCCGGGATGTCCTGAGTGTTTTCGAAGATGGGGATCCAGCAACTCGATTCGTGCGTGGTGATCCCTTCGAGTCCCTTGAGCATTTCAAAGCCCGAGATTCGGATCCCCCCAACTGCCGCGAAATGATTCGACAGCAACGTGCCCCAAACGCTATGCGTGTGCAGAATCGCTCCGGCGCCATGTCGGGCAGCCAAGCAATGCAACAACGTTTCCGCACTGCTCTTGGGTTGCCCTTCCACGACCGATTGACCTTGGTCATCGACCATGACGAAATCGTGCGGTCCTAAGTGCCCCTTGTCCTTGCCGCTGGCGGTGATGATCAATCGCAGAGGATCTCGCTCGACGACGACACTGTAGTTGCTGGAGGTCCCTAGCGACCAACCGCGAGTCCATAGCTGATGGCCTACGCGTCGAAGTCCTTCGATCGGTTCGGAGAAGTGATCCAAGTGATGCATGGTGTTCCGCCTTATTGGCCACCCTCTTCCCGTTTGGACCACCAAGGGAGCTGTGCACCACCGTCCATCGTCAGCGTGCTGCCGATCATGTAGGCGGCTTCATCGCTGAGGCTAAAGCAGATGCCATGTGCCATTTCATCCGAAGTGCCGAGTCGCTTTGCGGGCAGATTGGCAGATCCCGCCGCGAGTTGGTCTTCGGTGAAGAACTTGCGTTCTCCCGGGGTATCGATCCAACCGGGATGAAAGACATTGACTCGGATGTTGTAACGAATGAGTTCGATGGATGCAGTGCGAGCCATATGGTCGATAGCAGCCTTGGCCATGTTGTAGGCCATCGCAGTGGGGAAAGGGATATTTGCATGGGGCGAACTGACGATGGTGATGGCACCTCCTTTGCCTTGTTTAACCATTTGTTGCGCCGAAGCGCGGAGACCGAAGAAGGCACCCCACATGGAGACATCGATCGTCTTCTTGAATCCTTTCATATCCGCTTCGATCATGCTCTGCCGATCGCTGTAGACGGCGTTGGAGACGAACAGATCGAGGGAACCGAATGCATCAACGGTTTTAGCGACCATGGCTTCAACGGCCGATTGATCGGAGACATCGCACTGGACGACGAGGGCTTTGCGTCCCATGGCACGAATTTCTTCGGCAACCTTTTCAGCTTCGGAGACGCTCGAGCTGCAATTGATGGTCACGTTGGCACCACCGCGAGCCAATTCGATGGCGGTCGAACGACCGATCCCTTTAGAGGAGCCAGTAACGAGTGCGTTTTTTCCTTGGAAGTTATAGACGACAGACGATGCCACGTTGATCTCGTTAGGTAGATAGGTTTAAGACTCACGAAGTACTAAATAGGACCGGCAGGATTCGAACCTGCAACCAAGGGATTATGAGTCCCCTGCTCTAACCGTTGAGCTACGGTCCCGATGATTTGGAGTCGCATTCTACCTGCGCTGGCGGACAAGCCAAGCCAGAAGAGGCTCGCCGCTCGAGAGGATCGGTCGGAAACTCGTTCAGGCAGCTCGACCTGGGAAGATTCTTAATCCCGGGACGCTGGCCGCTTCCGCCACCGTGATCGGTTGGCTGGCAAGCTGTGTTGCCAACTCCATCGCGACCTCGTAATCGTTCATCGGCTTGCTCGCCTGATCGTTCGTCCACGATCCGTTCCCCCAACCGCACAGCAGTACGGCCTCACCGGCTCCGGCTTGCCGCAGCGCCAACTCGATGGCCGATTTTCGGTTCGGAACGATTTGGATCGAGGCCGGATACTCGCATCCGTCGAGGACCTGCCAAACGGCCTTTTGACCAAAACGAACCGATCGGCGGCTTTGGGTCAAGATCACGCGGCTCGCGGCTCGCTCGAGCACTCGGCCATAGGCAGCCAATTGCTCCGGTGTCGCCGCGTCGGGAACCTCGGCAACGCAAGTCACTGGAGTTCCATGCTTGGCGATCGCGTGCAGCGCAACCGCCAAGCGATCGGCTTGATCCGCAGCATCGACATAGATCTGACAAGGGGCATTGGCTTGGACTCGCTGCATGCGGCCCGGGATCCGTTGCAATCGTTCGATACCGCGCGTGGTTTCGAACAATTCCAAACCAAAGCTGTAGCCTACCGCCGCTGCTGCCAACATGTGACGCGCATTGTGGTCACCAATCAGCTTGCTCGTGATCGGAGCAACGCACTTGCCAGCCATCACCATCATGCTTTGTTCGCCCGGTGCAGATCGCATGCGACGTCCCGAAACATCGGATACCGCATCCAATCCGTACCCGATCGCTTCGGGTTGATGCCGAGCGACCCATCGATTCAATCGCGCATCGTCTGCGTTGTAAATCACGACGCCATGCGACTTGAGCTGATCGAGCAACCCGACCATCGCGTTTTCAATGCATCGCGTTTGCAAAGTATCGGATCGCTGACTCTTGCGTAAACTCGTAAAGACCAACGCATCGAATTCCATACCCTGGCAAGCATGCGAGCGGAGCATTTCATCGGTCAACTCAACCACGGCAGCTGGCGTTCCGTTCTCTACGCTCGCACGCAACCATTCGGCAAGCTCCATCGCATCGGCATCCGCCTCACAAGCGATGCCGGAGTGCTTGCCATCGCTTCCTCCGAGCGACGAGTGGTAGGCAACCGACTTGCCGATCTGTTTGATCATCGATGCAATCGTGAGCGCGGCTGATGTTTTGCCATGCGTTCCAACCACACCGATCATCAAGATGCGATCGCATGGTTGATCCGCCGTCGCGATCGCCAACTTGGCATAAGCATCGCGTACATCAGGAACGATGCATTGCGGAACCGCGCTGGGGAGTAACTGCTCGGTCAGGATCCCCACGGCGCCATGATTGATCGCGGTCACGACATCGCAATCGGGTTGCGTCCACGGGGTGATCCCCGCAGCGAAGACCCATTCTTGCATCGGCGACTCCGGGTGCGAGTCGCATGCGCGACACACGATGTCGTCGGCACCTACGAATTGGGCGGAAGGAAAAAGTTGCTTGAGCGAAACCGAGGGACGCAACGAAGAAGTCACTGGATGAGGCCTCCTTGCCAATCGATCGAGAAAGCGGGAATTTCCATTCGAGATGCATCCACTGTATGCATCGCACGATCCACCAATCCCAAGTCCATCTGAGATCGTCGATCACCCTATCAACGTGTCTCGAACACCCCGTTCGCGTCAAGCCGAAAATCCAAGGAATTCCTTGGTGATTGCTAGCATTCAGCAATCTCAAGGAAGCGGTATTCATTGTGCGTTCGGGGCAAACAAAAAGGCAGCTGCGGATTGCAGCTGCCTGAATACTTCACCGAACTGTTTCCTTACCGATTTCTTCGCCT
>JBILVV010000107.1:0-12634 GCA_044370255.1 Pirellula sp. | reverse complement strand
AGCGCCAACGGCAATTCCACCAAACGCAGCCGTGCTCCCGAATCAAGCCCTAGGACCTCTGCCGACTCCCGCATTGCCGCCGGAATCTGACGGATTCCCGAATATGTCCCTCGGACAATCGGAAGAAGGCTGTACAGGAACAACGCCATGATCGCGGGTGCCGGGCCAATGCCCATATCAAACAGGGCAAAAAATGGCATCATGAACACTAGCAAGGCCATCGACGGCAGGGTCTGAATCACACCCACCACCCCCAGGACCGTTTGACCGATCGCTTCATTCCGCGACGCCGCAATCCCAAGCGGAATCGCGATAGTGATCGCAAAACCCAATGAAATCACCACCAAAAACAGATGCTCAAGCGTCGTATGCAAGATCTTGCTCAGGAATCGGCCCACTTGAGCAGACATACTCGAACTCGGCAGTTGCAAGCTTAGGTGCAGTGACTTGTTCAGAAATTCACCTGCCACGACGGTTTCCAGTTTGCGATCAAGTCGCACTTGGGCCGACATGCTGGCCATCGCCTGCGGATCAATCAATCCCTCCATCTTCAGAATCGATGCCGCAACATTCGGTGCCCTGCGCTCCAAGTCGTCTCGCATCAGGACGACCGCATAATAGGTAGGAAAGAATGCGAGATCGTCTTCGAGCGCTACAAGATCATAGAACTTGATTTCTGGATCGGTGGTATACAAATCCGTCACCTGAACGGCATCTTTTTCTAGGCCACGATAGGCGAGATTGTGCTCCATGACCCGAATCTGCGTCTGGGGAAGCTGGTACTTCTGTTGAAGCGGGTGCCAACCGTCTTGTCGCTCGTAGAATTCGTCGCTCAGTCCGAGCGCGAGTTCAGGATGCTTCCGAAGATCGCTGATGCAACGAATATTGAGGCGTTCGGCAACGCTCCGACGCATGCCTAGTGCGTAGGTGTTGTTGAATCCGATACGTTGCGACATGACGACGTGCTGCTGCTCGAGAGCATCGCGCATGGATTGCTCTGAGTCGAATGCCGCCCCCGCACGAGCAGCGTCGGCAAGTATCTCCTCGCGTAGGGTGCCGGTGTATTCGACGTAGGCATCGATTTCACCGGATGTCAGTGCCTGCCAGAGGATCTGTGTCCCTCCCAATTCCGCACGGTGTCGAACTTCAGCACCGGCGTGGCGAGCCAAGTGCGCGGCCATCTCTCCCAAGATGACCGATTCGGTGAAAGCCTTGGAGCCAATGTTGACTTGCGGAGGTTCGGCTCGCACCGCAACAGTCAGCCCAAAAAGAGAAAGTGCATAAAAGGTCAGGCTAGATACGAATAGGGCGATTGTGCGACGATTCATGATAGCCCTCCCTGCTGCGTCAGGGTCGGCAAACGCTGAGCCTTCACGAATCGAGCAACAAAGTCGTTCGCAGGGTGCGAAATCATTTCCTCCAATTTGCCCTGCTGAACGATCCGCCCCTCGCCAAGCATAATGATATGGTCTCCAAAGAAACCAGCTTCACCCATATCATGCGTCACCGTAATTGCGGTCTTGTTGAGTGTTCGAAAGATCTTGAGCAGATCTTCTTGCAGGTCGTATCGAACCAAGGGATCCAGGGCCCCCATAGGCTCGTCGAGGAGCATCACGGGGGGATCGAGCATCAACGCTCGCATGATTCCAACCCGTTGACGCTGGCCACCCGAAATCTGGGCTGGGTAACGATCGAGCGCTGCTTTCGGTAATCGCGTTAAGTCCGCTAGCTCTTCAACTCGCGTGCGGATTTTATCGGCAGACCACTTGAGATACCTGGCCATCAAGCCAACGTTCTCAGCGGCGGTCAAATGCGGAAACAAGCCTCCATCTTGTATGACGTATCCCATGCGATGGCGCATCTGTAGCAAGTTGCTAGCCTTCAATTCGGTTCCATCGAAATGAATCGTACCCGAATCCGGCTGCAGCAACCCAACGAGCAATCTTAAAAGTGTGCTCTTGCCGCATCCGCTCGGTCCGATCAGCACCGTGGACTTTCCCGGTTCAAATGCGAGAGTTGTCGGCTGCAGCACGGTCAGTTCACCGAATTTCTTGGAAACGTTCTCTAACCGAAACACAATAACAGATCGCTTTCTGATTCAGTTCGCCTGCAGTCGGCTGGTATATTTTGCATTCAGTCCATCCAGCATGGATTGGATTCGGGACTGAATGGACTGGGTCAAGTCGCCTGGAGTCATTTTCTTCTCTTTCCCTTGGGGCAATTCAATCGGCTCATCGAAGCAAACGCGGACCATCAGCCTGCCACGCATCCTTGGATATTTCGCTCCCAAGACATCTTCTTCCAGCTTGTCCAATGTTTCTGCCTGTCGCTCGAGAGTCGGATTCGCTGCGAGATAGTCACCGGGGTAGCTGTAGAGCTGAATTACGAGAAACATATCCTCCATATCATCAGCCCATGATTTCCTCTGCGACGCATCGGCCTGGGATGCTGTGTCGGACTGCAGTTGAATGATCCTTCGTCGCACTTCCTTGACTCGCTCGGGTAACATGCCTTTCCCAGGGGCTAAGCCATATTTGGTCTCTGCAGTATCCAGTACAGCATCGGCGAGGGATGAAATACGGTAAGAAAGATCTCCTTGCCGCGCAGCGCCGAATTTTTCAAGCTCCTTCAAGGCCAAGACACCATCGGCGATTTTCAATATGCGGTCGACCAGATCGCGATGCGGTTGAGGTCGCCAAAAGAGTCGCCGCTCAAGTTCTTCTGCGGTTTGCAACATACTCGGCATCGGATCGTCGAGATACCAACGCTTGATCGCGGTCGGGATCACAACAATTTTCCGTTCCGATTTCCGTGCAGCCATCAACGCCATGGCGGCGGCACCGTCGCGGAGCGGAGTGATTCGGTCATTGGTGTGATACACGTCTCCTTCGGGAAAGATGACCAGCGGTTCACACCGTCGCTGAAGAACATCGATGGCCGTTTTCATCGCTTGCATGTCGGTTCCCTCGCGGTCGACACTGAAGCAACCACAGCGTTGCATCGATTCCCGATCAAACCAACTGCTGGTGGCGAACACCTGCCAAGCGGTCATGATGTAAAAAGGAGTCGCGAGCATATCGGATGCTTCGAGCAGGCAATACGAGTCCCAGTGAAAAGAATGGTTGGGGGTTAGCATCACACCACAACCGCTATCGAGCGATCTTTTCAGACCTTCGATTCCTTCGACCTTGACATCCACGAACTGCTGCTTGCGGATCGCTTTGCGTCGCCAGGGGCGGGCTGCATAGTACCACCAATAAGTAAGCTTGGGCGGCCAATGCTGATGAGGTACGCCGTAAGGTTGATTGTTCATGAAGGTGTGCTGTTCATGAAGGTTTGCTGTTCATGAAGGTGGATCGGATGGGCAAGGCGTCGAGTTTGAGCTGAACGCTAGTTGCGGCTAGGTCCCAACCGGTGAATGGTATTGTGGATTTTTCCCTCCACAACTTTATCAGACTTCGAGCGGAATTCGTACTGGACTTCCATCCCCCAGGTCGGTTCCAGACCTTCGATTTCCAATCGGACAGAAGTGCCGTCTTCGGAAAGTTCGGCCGCGGTCACCTTCAGCCGTCGCTCGCGAAGATGGTCGGAACCGTAGCGTTCGCTTCGTTTCAAGTCCCAGGCTTTGATCTTTACTTGGTCAGGGCGCACCGAATCCTGGGCGAGTGACTCCGCGAACCGAAGATGTAGGCCATCGGTGCGAGCCGATAGCCCAATCGGTAGATAGCTCGGTTGGGCAAGCTTGCGAATGCGGTACAGCCCACCGGGGGCGGTCGCACTTCCAGCCCACGAAAACATGCCGCAGGTATAGAGATGGTGGTCGCCTGGATGGAACCGTCCCCGCATAACACCCGTCGGAAAGCTCGGGATGGGCAACTCGATCATTCCCCCTTGCCGAACACCATCGATCTCCTCGTGCAGGACCAAATAAACCTTGCCGTAGCCATAAGAGAAATTCAGAAGGCCTCCCTGAAGCTCTCCCCAGATCGGACTCTCGACCCACAACAATTCCGCCGGAGAGCGATCAAATGCATTCGTGATCCAACACAAGGGTGGCTCCATCGCGGAATCCGACGTGTCGGTTACGTTGTGATAACCGAACATGTTCCCGTAGAATTTCGGTCCGCTCTCTGGATCATAAGTCACCCAATTGATTCGATTCTTTGGGTTCCAAAACCCTTCCTGATCCGTGACGATAAAGGATCCGTCGGGGTTCAAGCAAACGCCATTGGCGGCTCGGAAGCCGGTTGCCAAGATATCGGTCTTGCTTCCATCGGCTGATACTCGAAGCAGGGTGCCATGTTGAGGGACGACTGCCTTTAAAGCATGACGGCCAGACTTCGCATAGTAGAAGTTACCTTGGTCATCCGCTTGAAGCCCCATCGCGAACTCATGAAAATGCTCGGTCACTTGATGATCGTTGTTGAAGCATTCGATGAAGTCTGCTTCACCATCTTCATCGTCGTGGCGAAGCACCGCCAGTTGGTCACGGCACGTCAGGTAAACCGTGTCGTGGAGGATCTTCAGTCCCAAGGGTTGGTAGAGACCGGATGCAACCCGTTGCCAATGAAGTTTACCAAGCTCATGTTGCTCGCGGACTCGCCACACATCCCCATCCCATGTGCAGACTGCGAAGCTCCCGTCGGAAAAGAAATCGAGACCGGTGAATCGCATTTGGGCAAGCCAAGGATTGCTTTCGGGCGATTCCAGCGTATCGATCGCGAAGGCATCGCTTTCGAAAGAAGTGTTGATAGGAGTCTCCAAAATTTGAGGCCAACGAGTCGGCATAGGAGCTCGTAACGGTGACAAGTCCAGCGATTGAGATGCCATCGCATCGTGAAGTTTTTTGGAAACCACTTCGCCATTGGTTTTGTCGATGGGCTCGCTAACCCAGGCAAGCAACGATTGCATCTGGTTGTTGGCTGGAACACGTACGACCAAACAGCCGTCCCGCCTCGCAATGCTCAAACCATCGATTTCTCCAAACACGCCTGCGGAAAGCTTGTTCCCGAAATAAACCTGACTGCGAGGTTCCAAAACTTTCGTTTCGATTTTCTTTGCGTCGTCTTCTGACAGATCGGCGAGACGGAATTCGATCTCTTGAGTGTGGGGCGCGATGTTCATCACCCGTGCAAAAGACGCGGGAGTATCCAATCCCGCATCGATCAGAAGGGGTGACTCAAAAATCTCTGCATCGCCGACCGAGTACCAAACCAAGTTTCGACCACCTCGCGGAAAGATGCCCCGATAATTCGCCCATGTTCGGGGTAGCGGTCCGTACCGCCGATTGTCTCTGCCGAGGACCCGTTGATCGTCTTCCAAAGAACCCGAAGCTGGCTCGGCCCAACCCGGGCCAACCGCATTTGCAAAGACCGTCCTGCCGACGATCCGGGGATGGATTCCATGCTCGCCGTTGAATTGAATGTCTCTCCAATCAATGAATCGTTCGTTGCTCCGTTTTTCATCCACTGTCCAACCTGCCGCCCATCGCATCGTGTCGGTGTCGAAGATCATCCAGTGGTTTCCTCGCGCGACGCCACCGGGTCCCGGATCAATCCTCATCGCGATCCCTTTGTAGGCGATATTGAGCTTGGCTCCCGAAATCTCGTAGCAGTGTGCGAGGGCATTGCCATAATCCATTGCGCTCCAAACCTCGATCTGGCTGGGTGCCGGTCCGCGCGAGCCCCCCTTCGGCAATCCCGCCAAATACTCGGCCGTGAGATCTTGAGAGTCTTTGACACGAGTTCCTGTATTCGGATTGGTCGCCAGAAACGTTTCTCGAATGTAGTGGATTACGTCGTACTTTTGAGACGGAACCATCCAAGTCTGCGCGGGCATGAACCCGTAGCCATGGGTCAGGGTTCGGTACATCGAATACGGGTCGCTCCCGTTCTTGAATTTGCCTTCTCCGAAACGGAGTGCGGTTGGCAGAGATCCGGGCTGATCTTGCGTGCCGTGACAATTTCCGCATACGCGCTGGTAGATGGCGGCCCCTCGAGAGAATGACTCTCGATCCCACCCAGTAATCATGCCTGCATGATCGATGTTCAGCTCGTAATCTGGGATCTTGACGGCGATCAGACTGAGATCGGGTTCCAGTTCACGCGCACGATCGGGCCCACCATCGCGAACCTCCATCAAGTACTTCAGCAAGTCGAGAAAGGGCTGCTTGTCGACAAACTGCTGCGCAAGGCCTGTTGGCATCAGCGACTGCTGGGAAGTTGTCGATGATTCGATGTCGGACTCTTTGAGGGAAATCGACTCACCGTTGGCATTGCGTAAGAGCCAAACTCCGTCACTTTTTTCAAGTAAAATTCCTGTTACAACTTCGCCATCTGCGGTTCGAATTGATGTGGTTTCGAAACCTTTGCGGATCGTTTTCGAGGGTTCCAAGATGGACTCGACGAGTTGCTCATCGGTCAGCTTTTCGGAGTTGCTGATTGCGTTGTCATGCCCCAAATCGGGGCCTACAGTTGGACTGGATCGAACCTTGGATAGATGGCACGTTGCGCATGCGAGCGAGGGTTGAAAGAAGACGGATGCACCACGCACCGCATCTCCTTGTGTTCGGGCTTGTTCCGCCCAGGAAATCGCGGGGACCGTGTTCCAATGGGCACTCGACGATTGGCCGATCGCTGAATGCCCTAGTATCAGTGCCAGGGCGACAAGAAACGAGCATCGCAGGAATAAAGTTAGCAAACACTGAATCCAATCATTATTTTTTCCCACGGATTGTATCAATTCCTTCTCGCGTGAACGGAGTTGCGAAGGCTATTCCGCAATTGAACGACAACACTAGTTTAGCAGTTTCAGGGTCGATTGCAAAAATGGATCGCCAATCAATGACTCCCGACAGCCCTTGTTTTCTTTTGATTTGGCAAAAGTAGGGAGCGCAAAAAACATTGGGGCAAAAAGATCTTTTGGGAAGATGGTGAGCGCGAACTGCTGATGAACCGTTCTAAGACACTGATCGAGAGAAGACCGGTAGATATCATAAGCACCTCGCTGCGCCGAAGTGAGCAAGGGCCACCATGCGGATCGTCCGCATGGAGCCCTGATCGCAACCAGAGCGCGAGCCTCAACACAACGCTCTTGCTCCCTTCTCCCCTGCGGGGGCCGAGGAGAGGCGAGGGGGAGATAGATTACGAGTTGACGCGTGCAATCGCTTGTTGCAAGTGTTAGCCGAGATGCGCAAGCATCCGGGTGGAACCGCACTCAACCTCGCAACGTCTGCCACAGTTCCACCCGGCAGCTTGCGCTGCTCGGCTTTTATTGCAATCGCGTCTCGAGGATAGATTACGAGTTGACGCTTGCAATCGCTTGTTGCAAGTGTTAGCCGAGATGGGCAAGCATCCGGGTGGAACCGCACTGTACCTCGCAACGTCTGCCGCAGTTCCACCCGGCAGCTTGCGCTGCTCGGCTTTTATTGCGATCGCGTCTCGATAATTCTACGCGCCATACTTGCCCATGCGGCCTGCGTTGGAAAGCGCTAACGCCATGAGATACTGGGCTTCGAATTGCCCCAGGCCGCCGGTGATGCAGGTGGACTCATTGAAAGCCTTGTGCGGGTCAGGACGACAACAATCGGACACCAGCAACGTTGGCACCGGATGCCAGGAGTGGCTCTTGAGATAGCTCGGAGTGCTATGATCTCCGGTTACGATCATGACGTTCGGATTCAGGGCTTCGATGCGAGGTAGGATTGCATCGAGTTCTTCGATACGAGCAACCTTGCCCTGGAAATTACCATCCTCTCCGGTGCTGTCGGTGTACTTGAAGTGTATGAAGAAGAAATCGTAGTCGTTCCAATGCTTCTCCAAAGTATCGATCTGTTCCGAGAGCGTGTGCGCTGCACCGATGAGGTCCATGCCGACGAGTCTCGCTAATCCCTTGTACATGGGATAGACCGCGACCGCTGCGGCTCTCAACCCGTACACTTCGCGGTAGCTGGGGAGGCTTGGCTTGTTCGCAAAGCCGCGCATGGTATGAAAGTTAGCCTTGGGATGACCGGAGAGGATTTTCTTCGCTTGGGAAAGAAACTCCTTTGCGATCTCGGCGGTGCGTTGGCTGGCTGTGTCTTGAGCGACTGGATCGAGAGCCGGTACGCCGGTCTTTTGGGGATCGGTGTCTGCGACATTGCCGCCGAGACCAGGAGCGCGGAATACGACGACGAAGCGATGCTCCTTGACCGGTTCGACGAAGATCTCAACGCCGGGGATTTTTACTTGGCGAAGGGAGATGGCGAGCGGTGCACTTTCTTCGCTGCTGATTCGACCGGCGCGGCGGTCGGTGATTTTCCCGTTCGCATCGATCGTGCAAAAGTTGCATCGAATAGCAACATCGCCTTCTTGCAATTCAAAACCGATCCCCGTGGCTTCCAGCGCCCCTCGCCCGATCTTGTAATGAAGGGGATCGTAACCGAAGAGGGCTAAGTGTCCGGGACCGCTCCCAGGTGCAATTCCAGGCTTGACCGGAATGCTTGCTCCCTGCACGCCACGCCACGCGAGTGAGTCGAGATTGGGCGTTTGAGCCGTTTCTAGTTCGGTCATCCCCCCAGGCGTCATCGGCAAGCCACCCAATCCATCGGCAACCAGCATGACAATCTTGCTGCCATTATCCATCTGCAACTCGCGGGTCAATGCGTGAATATCCATCGCGATCCACTACTTCTAAAACAGGGAAGATTTCAAAAACGTCACGGGGGAAAATCCTCCGTATACTACATTCATCGCAATCCAAAGTGTTGCAGATCCAACCCAAACCTCAAGACGTAATGCTACAAGTGTAAATGCTACACGTGTGGTGCCGCGGTGAACTCTAGGCAGGAGATCGGCTTTGGGTTACTCTGAACTGACGCGGTTGCGTAGCGACTCCCTTTCCTGAATGGCGGCAATGATGCCCCACCACCTACCACAGAGCATTGGTAACAACCTCAATGAAAACGGCATTTCACAATCGAAATTTGGGCTCCTCGCAATTGATGCCATTTCGATTTCTTATTCTCGCAATCTTCGGTTTGGCTGCATCGGCTTATTGCGGCGTCGACGCGAGAGTGTGGGCTCAGGAAGGGGACGCTAGACAAGCATCGCAAACCGGCTTGCCTCTCGGGATCGCGAATGCCAAACCAGAGAGTGGACCGTATGTGGCGTTGCCCAATGGTACCTACATGGTTCCCTACACGCAGAAGCTGGAATCGAGCGATATCGAATTTGAGATGATCCCCGTCCCTGGTGGAGAAGTGCTCATGGGATCCCCAGAGGACGAGGTTAATCGATCCGAGGATGAGGGACCGCAGTTCACAGTGCAAGTGCCTCCGTTTTGGATTGCGAAGACCGAAGTGACCTGGGCTCAGTACAAGACCTTCATGAAGTGCTACGACATACTTAAGCGATTGTCGCGGCAGGGTGTTCGCAAAGTGGTGGACATGAACCAAAGCGATGCCGTCACCATCCCGACGCCGCTGTACGAACCGAGTCATACTTACGAGCATGGTGACAACCCGCAACAACCAGCAGTCACCATGACGCAATATGCTGCCAAGCAGTACACGAAGTGGCTCAGCGGTATCACGTCGCTTCAATACCGATTGCCAGCAGAGGCAGAGTGGGAGCATGCGGCGCGAGGCGGTACAAAAACGGCTTATGCCTTCGGAGGCGATTCCTCACAACTCGGAGACTATGCAGCGTTCGCCGACAATTCTCCAGACGGAGCCCCCAACGTAGCTAGCAAGAAACCCAACCCGTTCGGATTGCATGACATGCACGGCAGCGTCTGGGAGTGGACCATCGATCAGTATTCGGCAGACGGTTACGGGGACCGGGCCGGCAAGACGCTCGCGCTCGAGGATGCGATCGCCTGGCCAAGCGCTCCGGATATGCGGTCGGTTCGCGGAGGTGGGTGGCAGGATCCTGCCGAGCGACTCCGATCTGCTGCACGCATGGGATCGGCCGACGAGGAATGGAAGGACTCGGACCCGAACGTGCCGCTCAGTCCATGGTGGTATACGACCGACCCAGCTCGCATGGTCGGGATGCGCGTTGTCCGATCGCTTGAGCCGAAGTCACCTGAGGAGATTTCTCGATACTGGAATATCGACAATGAAGCGATTCGTGAGGATGTAGAGTTCCGTCTTCGAGAGGGGCGTGGAGTGTTGGGAGCCGCAGTCCCCGAGTTGACGCAGGAATTCAAACGCAGAAAGTAGCCGACGCTACATTTCGTTCTTAATCGTTACACTTCGTATTGAACTTTGCCGTGCTTACTGGCGCGGCTGATGCGGTCCATGCTGTAAAGCCCGGCCAGCACGAACTCCACGCATGAAGCGCGAATTGCAGGGTGTTCCGAAGCGTTGACTTCGAATGCCGTTTGCCAAACGGGAGGCACGTGCTTGAGTCGTTCCGCATACACATCGCTCGGTAGCAGATCTCCGACCTCGATGCGAACTCCCTTGTTGAAGATCTCCGCAATCGCGCTTACACCGAATTCGTTCGCATACTGTTCAAACACCACTTTCGTTGCTGAAGCGATCAAGGCATCGAGAACTTTGCGTTCGGTCATTTGATGCGAACCCATCAGGTCGAGTTCGAGTTTGCCGAGCGATGACGAACCTAGATGCCCCAGGTCGCTCATGCGCGGTACTGCGAGGGGCTCGCCCAGGAGAACAGCACGATGTCGCGCCGAGGCAACCATCGTCCGATAGTTCGCCAAAGAGAATCGAGCGGAGACCCCCGAGGCTTGGTCGACATACTTGCTGGAACGCGCCTGGGACGTGATCTCCTCGATCAACTCCATCATGAAATACGGAACTTGAACTGGGTAATCGCCTCCGAGGTCGATTCCTGATTCTTGCTTGAGAATATCGATTCCCAGGGTTCGCTCGCGCGGGTAGTGAGTCTGGATAATCGACCCGATGCGATCCTTCAACTGCGGGATGACTTTGCCGCTGCGATTGTAGGTGCTCGGGTTTGCCGAGAACATGATGAAGATGTCGAGATCGAATCGAATGGGATAACCACGGATTTGCACGTCCCGTTCTTCAAGGATATTGAACAATCCGACCTGAACCAATTCGTCCAATTCAGGCAGCTCATTCATCGCAAAGATCCCCCGATGCATGCGCGGGATCAAGCCGAAGTGGAGGGCTGCCTCTGAACCCATACTGACACCGCCGGTCAATTTCGACGGATCGATCTCGCCGATGATGTCGGCGAATTTGGTGCCGGGTGCCAAGCGTTCAACGTATCGATCCTCCCGGTGCCACCAGCCAATCGGCACCACCTCTGGCGGATGCTTGCTCAAATAATCCTTCGCGGCAGAAGTGATCGGTTGGAATGGGTCTTCGTGGATCGGGACATCCGGGATATCCAAAAAGGGAACGTACTCGTCGAGGAACCTTGCGATCGTCCGCATGAGGCGGCTTTTGGCTTGTCCCTTTTCTCCGAGAAACAAAAGATCGTGCCCTGCGAGCAGCGCAATGTTCAGCTCGGGAATGACCGTGTCGTCGTAGCCGATAATTCCCGGGTAGAGAGCCGAACCGGAACTGAGTGCCTTCAAAAAATTACTGCGGATCTCCGACTTGACACTTTGGCTCTTCCAACCACTCGCGCGTAGTTCAGCGAGATTCTTCGGGCGAGTATCGATGCTGTTTATCATGGCGGGTCACTAGTTGGAGTGCGGAAAGAGTGGGACTGTGCCTGGAAATCTTAGCAGACAGGTCAAGGATCTCGACGTCCGCTGCGGTGTTCTAGGCGTAGAAAGCCACTTGGCTGCATGAGGTGCTGTTGCTCTACCCTAGCGCGGGGCTCTGGATTTTCCAGTCCGAAAGGTTTCTGTGAGGCACTTGGACGAAGGAAGGTTTTCGCAGATAATCCAAAGACTTCTCGGAGGTCGAAACGGATCTATGCAAGATATCTTTGAAGGGCTCAATGATGCGCAGCGGGCTGCCGTTTCGCATGTCGATGGGCCCATGCTCACTTTGGCAGGCCCGGGAAGCGGTAAAACGCGCGTCGTCACGCATCGCATCGCTCACTTGCTCCAACAAGGGGTTTCGCCATTCTCCATCATCGCCTTGACTTTCACCAACAAGGCCGCTCAGGAGATGAAGAAACGCCTCGAGCGTCTCACCGATGATTCCTCGGTGTGGATGGGGACGTTCCATGGTTACTGCGCACGTTTCCTCCGCCATTATGGCCGACTGGTTGGGCTCAGCGAAAACTTCTCCATCTACGATGCAGACGATTCCAAATCCGCGATCGAGCAATCGGTCTTGGATTCGGGAGTATCGCTCACCCATCTGAAGATCGGGGACATCATCCGCGGAATCGGGAAACTCAAGAACTCCGCCATCACGCCGGACATGATGGAGGAACCGGGACGCTCGGCGCTCGATCATGCGATTCAGAAGGTATACGTGGCGTATCAGAAACAATTGCTTGTCAATAATGCGGTCGACTTCGATGATTTGCTGATGCACACGGCGACGATCCTGAGAACCAACGAAGATCTGCGTGCGGACCTCGATGCCAAGCATCGCTACATCCTCGTCGACGAGTATCAAGACACGAATCTCGCCCAATATTTGATTGTGCGGGGATTATCACTCGATCACCCAAATATCAACGTTACCGGCGATCCCGAT
>JBILVV010000105.1:0-12650 GCA_044370255.1 Pirellula sp. | reverse complement strand
AGTCTCGTCGAGGCGAGCGATCGGCTCGAGAGCGACATCTGCCCGGATGTGTTTCTGGCCGAGCCGGTCGGGAGTTGCACGGATCTGTTTGCAACCGTAGTTCTCCCGCTTCGTAAAATGTACGGAGAGCGATTCAGTGTTTCACCCCTGAGCGTGTTGGTCGATCCGATACGAGTTCAGCGAGTGCTGGGCTTGCGGTCCGGAAAGTCGTTTTCCCCTAAGGTGACTTACATCTACGAAAAGCAGCTTGAGGAAGCGGACATCATCGTCGTCAACAAGAAGGAGTTACTCGAAGCCGATGAACTCGAAACGCTTTTGCAAGAGATCAACTCGCGGTATCCGAAGGCTAGGGTACTTGCGATGTCGGCTCGATCGGGAGAGGGGGTCGAAGCTTGGCTTGATACGATTCAAAACTTGACTCAGGAGATTGCGAGCAACCGAGTTAGGGGAGCGATGGAGGTCGATTACGATCTCTACGCAGATGGGGAGGCGCTGCTCGGATGGTTGAACATCACCATGAGCGTGCATGGCGAAGAGTTCGATGGCAATGAATTCCTGATGAGTTTGCTCAGCGATCTGCAGAGCCGCGCCGCGGCGATCAACGAGGAGGGTGTGCGAATCGCGCACTTGAAGGCCACGTTGACCCCGTCTCAAGGAAACGACGTCGGGGTGGTGAATCTCGTCCGAGACGATTACTCCGTCGAGCAATCGCATCGACTGGTCAGTCCGTTGGAAGATGGAACGTTGGTTTTGAATTTCCGTGCCGAAGCGGCTCCTGAAGTGTTGCTAAACCTCGCAGAGAACAGCTTGCGTGAGCTTGTCAGCCAACTTAGACTGACCGGGGAGTTGATTGTCCGCGAAGCGTTTCGGCCTTCGCCCCCGAAACCCACCCACCGCCTTGCGGAACAAGTACCCTAAGCATTTTCCGCCCACTTACCCAATAGACCGGATGACTCAACAACGTTGCGTTCTTTTTTGCCGATGTGCGTTTGCACGCGTGGTTCCTGACGAAGTCAAGAACGATGTGCTCACGCACCTTGTGGATCGTGCGGAACCCTTTGATGCGGTGGGGGATCTGTGCGAGATGTCCGCTCGAAAGGATCCGATGCTTGCCGACCTGGCATCGCAGGGGAATTTGACCGTTGTTGCGTGCTACCCGCGAGCCGTGAAGTGGCTCTTCTCCGCTGCGGGTGCACCCTTGGCGGCCGAAGGGGTCGAGATCCTCAACATGAGGACCGAAACCGCAGCGTCGATTTGCAACCGATTGGATGGCAAACCATCTGAACCCTTACTCTCCGGAGAGTCGTCATGATCGCGAAAAAGTCGTCGACACTGAGAGTGTTGGTCTACGAAGGGCGAGACAGCTTGCCGATTCCTGGGGAGTTGCGATTGGAATTGATTCGATCTTTGTTGGATCTAGGCTACTTTGTGAGCGCCGTAAAGTCGGAGGGGAAACTCGCGAAGTTTAGCCAATCCCACATCCTCGTGCTGGGCCGCTTTGAATCGATGCCAGACGCGTTGGCAACCGATGCGAGCGAGGGAACGCAAGTACACGTACGCAATATCGATGGAATGTCCGTGGAGTCCATTCGCGGTATCGTCGACGAAGTCTCGCAAACTGCGGATGGAATCGTTGATGACCCAGGGGCCGCTGGAGCAAGTGCGAGTGGGCCTCGATGGAAACCGTGGTTCCCGGTCATCGATTACGATCGTTGCACCAACTGCATGCAGTGCCTGAGTTTCTGTTTGTTCGATGTCTATGGGGTCACCAAAGCGGGACAGATCACCGTACAGAACCAATCGAACTGCAAGACCGACTGCCCTGCGTGTTCGCGTGTGTGTCCCGAAGTCGCGATCCTGTTTCCAAAGTACAAGGCGGGGCCGATCAACGGCGACGAGATCAGCGCCGACGACGTACGACGCGAAGCGATGAAGGTCGATATCTCCTCGTTGCTCGGCGGCGACATCTACTCCATGCTTCGGGATCGAAGCGCGAAAGCGAAATCGCGATTCTCGAAGGAACGGGATGACGATCGGGCCCTCAAGGAACGACAACGGTGCTTGAATAAAATGCAGCAAGCGGTCGATTCGCTGGATATACCCGTCGAAGTCCTCAGCAGCCTCCCCTCCGCAGATACGATTCGGGAGCGGGCCGAACAAGCCAAGCAAAAGGCGCAGCAAGCCTTGCAGATGAACGCTCAAAAACCCCTCACGTAATCCCGATCCGGTTCCCGCAAACCGCTAACCCCAAGAATAGTTTCATGGTCGCTCAACTCGCATATCGCATGTTCAACGAAGTTGACAAGCGACTTCTTTGGAAGTTCGCCTACAACTTTGGGTACAAGGGAATGCGATCGGTGCAGAAATACAAGAAACGACTCAAACAAGGAATCCACTTTCCGCCCTTCTTGTTCATCTCCATCATCAACAGTTGCCAGCTGCGATGCCAAGGTTGCTGGGTCGATGTGGCATCGCCGAGAAAGATGATCAGCAAGGAGGATCTCAACCGATTGATCTTGGATGCCAAGAAGCATGGGAACAGCTACTTCGGGATTCTCGGTGGTGAACCGTTCATGCATCCAGATCTGCTTGAAGTGCTCGGGCAGCATCCCGATTGCTACTTCCAGATCTTTACCAATGGCCAACTGATCTCCGACAAGGTAGCCAAAGCTTTGCGAAGCGTGGGTAACGCCACACCGCTGATCAGTATCGAAGGGACCGACGTCGTCAGCGATGAACGTCGCGGGGCCAAGAACGTGCTCAACAAGACGCTCGCCGGTGTAAAGAATTGCGTCGACAATCGATTGATCGTTGGCGTTGCCACCAGTGTGTGCAAGACGAACATCGATCTGGTCAGCGAAGAGTGGCTCCAGCGATTGATTGACATGGGGGTCCATTACGCTTGGTTCCATACCTATCGCGTCGTCGGTCCGAAACCATCTGCGGAACTCGCACTCTCCCCGGAGGAAATCGTGCGACTTCGGAGATTCATTGTCGAGATGCGAAAGAAGGTTCCGATCGGAATCGTTGAACCCTACTGGGATGATCGTGGCGGTGCCCTTTGTCCGATGGCTACGGGTGTCAGCCACCACATTGGACCCTCGGGCTCGATCGAGCCATGCCCGATCATCCAATTCGCCCGCGAAAGCATTCACGATGGCCCCAGCATCTACCAAATCATGTCCAAATCGGAGTTTCTGGACGATTTCCGGCGTGTTTCCGCCCAGGCCACGCGAGGTTGCGTAGTGCTGGAACGCCCAGATTTGGTAAAACAGTTGGTCATCAAACACGGCGCGGCCGATACTACCCAACGAGGTACCGCTCTCGCCGAATTGGAAGCTCTGGAACCTCGCACCAGCCAACATCAGCCGGGCTTCGAGATTCCCGAGGAGCACTGGGTCTACCGATTTGCCAAGAAACACTGGTTCTTCGGATTTGGTGCATACACTTGAGCCCTTTGGGAGGGTAGGAATCCAACACTATGCAGTTGCCCGTATTGAGCTTGCCTCGCGCCGTTCCTGTTCAAAAGGAACGACAACCCAAAGAAAATATTCCCCAGACTCGCTCGGAACGGGAGACGTTGCGTTCCAACCTTCGAACCTTCATTGCCAAACACAAACCTGTTCCCCCGCTCTCGACGCAGGAACTGAGACGATTGTCGGAGCAGTTCGTTGCTGAGTATGACATCGATTCGAAGTACCTCGATTACTCCATCGTTCTGTTCAACAGCGAAGTTTGGCGAGATCAACTGGCGACCGTTCCTTTTGAACGTCGGTTGCTGCTGTTGCCCAAATGCCTCCGCATAGAAGACAAGTGCCCCGCCCCTTTCGATGAGTTCGGGCTACTGTGCAAGCAGTGCGGTCTGTGCACGATCCAAGAGTTGCAGGAAGAAGCCGAAAAACTCGGATATGCAGTTCTGGTTGCAGAAGGCTCCGCATTGGTGATGGCGATTATCGAAACGGGCAAGATCGACGCGATCGTCGGAGTAAGCTGCCTGTCGGTTCTCGAGAAGGCGCACCCCTACATGGAAGCCGCCGCGATTCCGGGTGTTGCCATCCCGCTTCTTCAAGATGATTGCAAGGATGTGACAGTCGACTTGGAATGGATTTGGGAGGTGATTCACCTCACCAGTGAAGACCGCACCTACCGACTGAATCTCGATGAACTGCGCGATGAAGTCAAGTCGTGGTTCGCCCCGGATCAGCTTGAGCAGATCATGGGTCCAACCCAAAACGAAACAGAACAACTTGCCCGCGCTTGGTTGGCCAAAGATGGCAAACGCTGGCGACCGTTCCTGACCGCGTGCGTGTGGAAGGCCCTCAATCCCGACTCGTCCGATGAAGCACCGGACTCGCTCAAGAAGCTTGCGGTTGCCGCAGAGTGTTTCCATAAAGCGTCACTGGTTCATGACGACATCGAAGACGGTGACGATATCCGATACGGCGAGCCAACCTTGCACGCTGAACATGGAGTTGCCGTCGCACTGAATCTGGGGGACTTGCTGCTCGGTGATGGTTATGCCCTGATCGGTCAATGCGATGTTCCCGACTCACAGCGAGCTGCGATTCTTCGTGTAGCAACTGCAGGTCACCGCACGCTTTGCTTGGGTCAAGGTGCCGAGTTTCAATGGGCTCGTCGACCGCGGCCGCTATCGTCTCTGGAAGTACTCGATATCTTCCGCAAGAAGACTTCACCTGCGTTCGAAGTCGCTCTTCTGTTCGGAGCGAACCTTGTCGAACATGACCCCGAGACCAGTCAGATCATTTCCGAATTTAGTGAAGCGTTAGGGATTGCCTACCAGATTCGCGATGACGTCGAAGATATGAGTGAGGAATGGGTCGCAAACGATCTTGCGGCCGGCCGACCATCGTTGCCTCTCGCCCTCTTGCACGAACGGGTCAAAGCCAACCCCGAAGCCTTGGCCGTTGTCGATCGGGCATGGCGCCGTCAAAGCAGTCGCGAAGATTTGGCGAAGATCGAATCGCTGTTCCTCGAGTACGGAATCGGCGATCGATGCCGCTCTCTTCAGGAGTCCTACAAGGAACAAGCCATCCGATGTTTAGCAAAACTGGAAAATACCAGTCTCAAAGGACTCCTGCGCCGCGTCATCAGCAAGATTTTTGTTATGGAAGTAAAGGATTGGTGCAGTGAGTTTGAGGCTCGAAATGCTGCAAGTCGCTCGACTGTCGCCGGACATGTTGGGGGACTCAACGCAGTTAGTGGCTGATTTTCTCATTAGCCAACAACACGACGATGGCGGTTTCTGCGATCGCGCAGGTCAAAGCGACATCTACTACACGACCTTCGGCATCGCTGGCTTAATGGCCCTTCAATTGCCGCTCCCGGTCGAGTCGTTGACTCGTTATCTCCAAGGCTGGATGCCCCGCATCTCGAACTTGTCGCTCGTTGAACTCTCATGCCTGGCTCGATGCTGGGCGGGTTTGCCCGCAGAAACTCGCCCCTGCGAATTGGCCTCGCAAGTGATGAGCAGCCTGATCGAATTCCAAACTTCGGATGGTGGATATGGTACTGAGAAGGGGGATTCCATCGGCACACTGTACGGATGCTTTCTAGCATTGAGTTCAGCACAGGATGTCGGCGAATCGTTGCCTGCATTCAATGACATGCTGCGTTGCATTCGGTCTCTCAAAGCGGCCGATGGCGGGTATGCCAACAGCAAAGATTTGCCTTTTGGTTTGGTGCCCGCGACGGCAGCCGCATCCGCCCTCTTGCGACATCTCGGAGAGGAACGGGACCCAGAGATTCAGCCGTGGCTCCTCTCGTGCCTGCATCCCGACGGTGGTTTTGTCGTAGGTCCCGGGATTCCGATGCCGGATCTGCTCTCTACCGCCGTTGCATTGCATGCGCTCAATGACACCCATTGCGACATCGGGCCGATGAAGGAGCATTGCCTCGACTACCTCGATACTCTTTGGACGGCTCGCGGAGGATTTTTCGGTTCCTGGGAGGACGATGCACTCGATCTGGAATACACCTACTACGGCCTGCTCTCGTTAGGACACTTGAGCTTGTGAACACCCAAACTCTGAATAACTCTCCGGTGGATACCACTTTGTCTCCAGCTATGTTTGCATCGATGCGGGCGAATGCCCATCGAACACTGCTTGACGCAAGAGGACCAGAGGGTTATTGGGAAGGAGAGTTATCCAGTAGCGCTCTCTCGACCGCAACGGCTACCATCGCTCTCGACGGCTATCTGCGATCGCAGCATTCACTTGCGAGCGAAAAAACTTCCCTCATCAAGAGTCTGATCGATCGGGGAAGGGAGTGGCTCAGAGATCATCAGAATGAAGATGGCGGTTGGGGGGATACGGTCAAGAGCCACAGCAATATCAGCACCACTCTTCTGTGTTGGGGATCGTTGCACCATGCTTCCAGCGATTTTGATGAGTGCAATCGCAAGGCGACTCGTTGGATCGAAGGCTATGCAGGGGGAACGGCTCCCGATGTTCTCGCACCTGCCATTCGAAAACGATATGGCAAAGACCAGACATTTTCCGTTCCGATTCTCACCGCGTTGGCGATCACGGGTCGTTTGGATGAGGGCCCCCAGGCTTGGAAATGGGTGCCGCAGTTGCCATTTGAACTCGCGGCGTTCCCTCAGAGTATGTTTGCTGCCATGCGTTTGCCAGTGGTCAGTTATGCGCTCCCAGCGTTGATTGCGATCGGGCTGGTCAGACATCGAAAGATACCCTCCTGGAATATCGCAATCCGAGGAATGCGAAACGCAGTTGCCGGTAAAACGCTGCGCGTTCTTCGCTCCATCCAACCGACCACAGGCGGATTCCTGGAGGCGACCCCGCTGACGAGTTTCGTTTCGATGAGCTTGATCGACGCGGGGCAAGCTGATCATGAAGTCGTTCAGCAAGGGGTTCGATTTCTTATCGAGTCGGTCCGTGCCGATGGCAGTTGGCCGATCGATACTCATTTGGCGACTTGGGTTTCGACGTTAGCCATCAACGCCCTATCGCATGACAATCGATTTGCAGAGCATGGCGGGGCAGCAAACCTTGAGCAATTTCGAGCATGGTTGATCCGCCAGCAATACTCGGTGCGTCATCCCTATACCAATGCGGCGCCGGGTGGATGGGCTTGGACTCCGTTTTCCGGTGGCGTGCCGGATGCCGATGATACGCCCAGTGCACTCCTTGCACTCGATGCCCTGGAACGCTGTCTTCCACAATATGCGGGTGATAATGCTCGGCGGGCCGAACAAGGACTTCTTTGGTTGATCGGTCTTCAGAACAGCGATGGTGGCATCCCCACCTTCTGTCGAGGTTGGGGGACGCTCCCCTTTGATCGCAGCAATCCCGATATCACCGCTCATGCGATTCGGGCGATGATTCGTTGGCGAGATCGAATGCCTACGACACTGAAAACACGAATTGATATTGCGGTCCTAGCGGCGAGTGTGTTTCTCGCCAACCGGCAAGAAGTCTCGGGAGCTTGGACACCCCTTTGGTTTGGAAATCAGTTTTCTCCCGACGAATCCAACCGAACGTACGGAACCAGTCGCGTGTTGCTGGCGTTGTTAAGTCTGATTGGCCATCCTGCAGAGTTGCCCAGGTCTCAACTGCATTCAGGAATGAAGTGGATGCTGCGTTCCCAGAATCCTGATGGAGGCTGGGGTGGAGAATTTGGGACTCCATCCTCGATTGAGGAAACTGCACTGGCGATGGAGACCCTCTCAGCTTGTGTTCAATCGCACGGTTCGGAAAAACTATGGACGGCATCCGATGTCGAATGCATGCTGCGAGCGATTCGTGCGGGATTGACATGGCTTCACGGTGCGACGAATGACGGACGGGATTTTCCTGCGTCGCCAATCGGTTTTTACTTTGCCAAGCTATGGTATTTCGAGCAGTTGTATCCGATGGTGTACACCGTCGCTGCATTGAATCGTGCGAACACTATTGCTTCAGAGCTTTTTTCTTAGGAGTATTTGCCCGATCCACCTGTTATGACCCTCTATCTCGACTGCAATGCGACAACCCCTATCGAACCTCGTGTTCGCGATGAGATCGTACGCGTGTTCACGTCGGTATATGGCAACGCGGGGAGCCCCCATGAGTTTGGAGAGGCTGCCAAAGACATCGTCAGCCAAGCCAGGGAAAGCATCGCACAGGTGGTCGGTTGCCGTCGACACGAAGTCATCTTCACGAGCGGTGCCACCGAGAGCAATAACCTCGCGATCTTAGGTGCTGCCCCCTGGGCCTGCGAGAGTGGTAAGAAGCACATTGTCAGCTCCATGATCGAGCACAAGGCCGTGCTCGAACCGATTCTGGCCCTGCAGAAACAAGGGTTTGACGTGACCTTAGTACGGCCGTTGGCCAATGGGCAAATCGACCCGGACGAGTTTCACGCTGCCGTCAGGCCAGATACTTTCTTGGTCAGCCTCATGCATGTAAACAACGAAACCGGAATGGCTCAACCGGTCGAAGCGGTAGCAAACCGCTTGCAAGGTTCGGGCGTCTTGATGCATGTAGATGCCGCTCAAGGTTTCACGAAGGATCTTGGTCCGTTGACGAATCCTCATATCGATCTGATCAGCATCAGCGGCCACAAGATCCATGGTCCTCAAGGGATCGGAGCTCTCGTGGCCAGAAGAAAGCAAGGGCAGTTGCCCCCGCTGGCACCGTTGAGTTACGGAGGAGGACAGGAGTTCGGCTTGCGACCCGGAACTTTACCAGTTCCGTTGATCGCTGGTTTGGGGCTTGCGGCCCAACTCGCCGTTCTCGAACATGAAGCACGGCGAACTCACTGTAAATTACTCCGTCAGACGGTACTCGAATGGATTCGTGAAGTAGGGGGTAGCATTCATGGCGACAGCGAGGCGAGCTTACCTCATGTGGTCAACGTGTCGATTCCTGGATTGTCGGCGGACGAGGTCATCGAGCGATTCCGAGGAGATCTCGCAGTATCCGATGGAGCGGCCTGCACAACCATTTGCACGACGCCGAGTCACGTGCTATCCGCGATGGGTGTTGGGGAGCCTCAACTGAGCGGGGCGGTTCGAATGTCCTGGTCCCATCTGACGGACCATGACGAGCTTCGAATCAAACTAAAGGGGCATCGGTTGGGGCCTCAGCCTGCTGTGTGACCTGAACCGGGAAAATCTCTTTCAATTCCTCAACCAGCACCGCGAGTTCCTTCTCGGAATCGATCGCGGATTCCGAGTCTTGAGAACGCTGTGAGGATCGCGTAGTCGATTTGAGCTTTTGGACGCCCGGCACCTCCATTGCGATTTCGGCGGACCAGCAATTCACTGCATTGCGTCCCGAGTGCTTTGCGGAATAGAGTGCCTTGTCGGCGCGATCGAGCATGATGTTGTAGCTCTCTGCATCCGACGCGTTCGAGGCAACACCGATACTGGCGGTGACGCGGTACGGGTTCTCCAACTGAGTCTCGATTGCGTGCCGGATGGCTTCGGCTGCTTCGGCTGCTCGGGACAAATCCATCAGAGGTAGAACCACGCAGAACTCCTCGCCCCCATAACGAGCAACCATGGACTTTTCCGGAGCACTCTTCCGGATCACCGCGGCCACATCGCGCAAGACTTGGTCTCCTACGGCGTGTCCATACCCATCGTTGAGCTTCTTGAAATGGTCCACATCGAGCATGACAACGCTCATCGACTGTTGCTTCTGTGCCGTCATGTTCCAGATGTTTTCTAAGTGCTCGAAGAGGGAACGACGATTGAAGACTCCCGTCAGCATATCCTTCGATGCCAGTTCGTGAAGCTTTTCGTTTTGCTGTCGCAGTTGCTCTTTGGATTCCCCGAGTTCTTTGAGCGTGCATTCAATCTTGCGCTTCTGATGTTCCAACTCCGTTATGTCCTGGAAGCTCACCAAATTGCCTGCGTGGCGTTCCTGGGCATCGAAAATGGGAGAGCAGCCCACAGTGAAGAAGCGGTCCCCTTCGGGAAGTCGAAGGAATGCCTTTACACCATTCCTGGTTTTCGTCGATTTCTCGGGATCGGTCCACGGGAGGCAACTATCCATCGGTGTGAATGGAATCGTCTCAAGACTGGAACCGATCACGTCTTGAGTTTTGATACCAGTACTATTCTGGAATGCATCGTTGGCAACGATGATTCGACCCTCCCCATCGACGATCACAACACCGTCTGGGATCGTGTTGAGCGTGTTTCGAACTCGGGTTGGAACCACTTTGGTGGTGTCGAGAACCGATAGAGAGCGTCGCAGGATCAATGCGAACACTAGCAGATTGAAAGCGATTGCCAACGACGAGGCCACGAAGACCTGGTAGTTATTGTCTCGCTGCGGCGGGGTACTGTAATAGAAGTCAACATTTCCCCAGGGTTGCTGCAATCGATATAGCGTCGCGCTGATTCGGTTGTTCTGCGATGCTTCCTTGAAATCATCCGGATTCGTGATCGAGGGGCTAACGAGATCACAAATCTGGACGCCATCATTCCGGATGATGCGAATGCCCCCCAGCGACTTGTCTCGCTCCAAGAGATCGGAGGATATCTTCTTTAAAATCGATGGATCGTCTCGTTGCACCGACAGTGCACACAAGAGCGAGAACTGCTCGCAGGAAAGGATCCTGGAATTGAGCGTCGCACGACTCTCCTCCATGGAACCATAAAGCGAGTACGCGACCAACGGTGCTGTGGACGCCATCGCGAGTGCAAATGCCAGTTTGTAGGTTTTATTGATGCGTTTCACTATTTCTCACCGTTGCTCTTGAGGGACGCGACTTCGAACAAGATATCTTCTCGCTCTTTGGACTTTTTGACTTTCGAGGAACCTTCCAAAACCATCAATGGATCTAACGGAACAAACAGCCCCGACTGAGACAGGAGCGAACTACCAAGCTGCGCTGTAGCCAAAATGTGTAGCGATATCCCCGCACCGATCGCAGTACCAAAGGCGATCGGCGTAGCGGTCTGAAAGAAGAATTGTTGTTTTTCTCGCTCGAGCGATTCACGCATTTCGGGGCGAATAAATTGCTTGAAGGAAATTTGTGTGGATTCCACTACACTCGGAGCAAGGATGTCCAGTCGGAGTCGATCGATCGCTGGACCCTGAATGGGTAAGCTTTCGTTCAGTGCTCCCATATCTTGATGGAAGATTTCAGTCTGCGATTGTGAAACGGGTCCGTTGTCCATTCCTCTTCGCTCGATGGTTCGAGGATCCATCAGCGATTCCTCGACAGTCGAACTGATCACTCTCGACGCATCTCGCCTTTCATCAGGATTTTCCAAAATACTAGCGATACCGGCTTCTCCACCTCCAATGGTGGCGATCTCGTTGCTTGTGTTAGATACTACCGTATTGAGGGAAGAGGAAGCGCTTCGGTCGACCGGGGCCGTAATAGCGGTTGTAGAGGGTGGGGTTATTACGATAGTGATGGTTTGAGAATCGGATAGAAGCAGGCCATCGGAAACCGCGTAAACGATTGTGACTGTTCCGGCGTAGTTGGTTTCCGGTAGATAGGTGAATCCGATTATGCTTTTAACCAGGCTCCCGTGGGAAGGCGAAGCAAGGATAATGATCTGCAGTGAATCTCCCTCGGAATCCGTGTCGTTGGCCAACAAAGCAGTATTCGTCAGGGAGATCGAACTCGTAAAATCGGTTTGATAGCTCTCCCCCAGTGCTACCGGCTTTTCGTTTACAGGAAGGACCGATATCGTAAATGTGGTGATGGATTCCGATCCATCGACGCTCGTTGAACGAACGGTAATCGAGTGGTTGGTAGCGGTTTCGAAGTCGAGAAGAACGGAATTGGCTACTGTCACTACGCCGGTAGCACTGTCGATCGCAAAGCGACCTCCTGCGGAATCGTAAAGCGAATACGAGACGGTGTTTGTCGTCCGATCCGCATCGCTAGCTAAGGCGGTAATGCCCACGATGGTTCCGACTGCGGAATTCTCCGCGACCCTATTGGGTATCGCATCGGTATCCGAGGCCGATCCCACATCGAATTCGTCGACATCCGTCAGGTGGATCGTAAAGCTTTGAGTGCTGTAACTGAGATCGACTGACGTGGCGCGGATAATGATGTTGTGAGAAATGGCCACTTCGTAGTTCAGCAGGCTACTGTCGGCGACGGTAACGACACCGGTCGAGCTATGAATCGCGAAGCGACCGCCAGCCGAATCGTCTAGCGAATAGGTAATCGTGTTACCGGTTCCGTCCAGGTCCACGGCATTTGCGGTGATCCCGGCGAGTGTACCGTTTGGCGAGTTCTCCGCGAGCAGATTCGCCGCCGGGTTCATATCCACGATGGGTGTGGATACGACGAACTCATCGATATCGGTCAGGTGGATCGTAAAGCTCTGCGTGTTGAAGCTGCCGTCAACGGACATTGCCCGGACGATGATGTTATGGGATACGGCGGCTTCGTAATCCAGCAGGCTGCCATCGGCCACCGTCACTACTCCGGTACTCGAGTCAATCGCGAAACGCCCCCCCGCGTTGTCATCGAATGCGTAAGTAATTGAATTATTGGTTCCATCCAGATCCGTGGCACTTGCGGTGATGCCGACGAAGGTCCCGGTAGCAGCATTTTCATCCACACTATTACCGTTCAGGTTAATGTCCGTTATCGGGCCGACATCGAACTCATTGATATCGGTGATGGCAACCGAAATCACTTTATCG
>JBILVV010000104.1:0-12703 GCA_044370255.1 Pirellula sp. | reverse complement strand
CGGCCAGCAGAAAATCGCTAAAGGAAAATGGCCCAGTTGAGGTAGGCTGATGACTTCTTCGATCACCCGCGCATAGCGATGCGCGAGCAGGGATTCCCGAGCATTGGGAAAGAGTTCTCTGAGGATTGCAATCGTTTTTGGGCCGGTGATGCGGATGATCCCGCGCGGCGCACCTTCGTCTCCTGTTGCGATGGCGCAAATCGTCGTATCGGTCTCGAATCGCACAGGCTGGTTCTCACTTCGCTTCCAACTCAATATCCAATCGCCGCAGTTCCTCAATCCAGACTCGAATATCGTGATCGTATTCCGTGGCAAGATTACTCAAGACCAATTGGCGATGGAAGGATGCAGCTCCCTCGTGCAACAGTTCCGCCGCCTCCGCACTCGGGAACCGACGAGATGGATCGGGAGAGATCAGGCCTCGGCAAAAATTCATCAACAGGTCGTTGCATGAGACCTCTGGTGGCAGGATTTCATGCAAGCGATTCGGAAGCGATCGCTTTTGCTCGAGCAGATCGCGATAGGAATCGGTCTCGCTGAAACAGGGGCGTCCAGAGAGAAGCTCGATAAGGACATAGCCTGCGGATGCCAAATCCGAACGAGGAGAGACCGGAGCGTTCTCCAAAACTTCGGGGGCTGCGTATACAGGAGTTACCGTAAAGACTGGAGGCTGATGCCCCATCGAAAATGCCGATCCGATATCGATTAGCTTCGCCTGACCCGTCCTCTTGACCATGATATTCGAGGGTTTGATATCGCCGTGAACGATATTCTCGCGATGCATCGCAGCCAAGGCAGCTAAACAATCGCGCACAATAGCTACTGCGATACCCGCCTTGAATCGAGCGTGAACCGGACCAGCGGTAATGACAACGTTGTTGATGTATTCCCATCGACGGGCCGACAATTTCGATCGCAGGGTCGCCAATCGTTCCAATCGGAGCAGATCCCGAAGATCGTAACCATCGATCCACTCCATAATCAAAATGCGGATGCGGTTTCGATCGATGAAGTCATGCACGTCCAAGACACCATCGTGCTGGATCCTGGCGACTTCCGCCGCAACGGACCCGATCCGCGTCATCGCGTCATCGTACGCCGCTTGTGTTCCATATCGCTCCGGCGAGAAAATTTTCATCGCGACCGGCAACGCGAACCCATCAGATCCGTAACGGGTCGAGTAAAAGACTACCCCCTGGCCACCGCTGCCGAGCACCTTCTCTAACCGCTGGTATTCCGTCCACTGCAGCCGACGATCTTTCAGCAAAAAATCGTAGCGGGACAATAACTCCGGATTGCCGGATTGCGTCGATTCCCCTCCAATCGTGCGGGTTCGAAAGTCGCCGGCAAAAGTTGTAGAATTCATGGAGTGTTTCCCAATCGGCAATGAGGTCCGAAGTGATCGTGAGGCATGACGAGGCTTTCCCCAAGACGATTTTCTATTGTAACGGAATCGCACGGTTTGCGAGTACATCGACTTGCACTCCGTTTACTGCACACTCGACGTTTATTGCACACTCGACTTGCCTGATATTGTCGATCTGCTTATTCGCGGCCTATGCTAGCAACTCGACTAATACTTCCTGGGGACAGGAATCTCCGAATCGGCCCTATGGAATGTCGGGGATTGCACAGTCACCCGATATTCGATGGATCGAATCTTTGATTGACGACGGTTTTTCAAAATTCGCACTCGATGCTAGTGAAAGTCGACTGAAACTTCATTCGCAGGATTCCGATCCCTACGCGCAGTGGTTGATGCTGGCGATGCATGCACAAACAGCGATGGAGCTAGAGACCTTTGACTTTTCAGGTGAACCGAGGGGTTTGGATGCGATACGCAAGGGGATCGAAGAACGAACGCAGAGCACCCGAGGAACTCCCCGCGAGTATTGGGTTCGATGGAAGGCGGGTTGGTGTCAATGGCTGATCCAGCAGCGAGCGCTCGGGAGTTACATGGCTGTCCCTACGCGCGAACCACTGAAGGAGTGGGTCATCGCCTCCATTCGTCAGTCACTCGATGCGGTGGAACAATTGCAGTTGGACACTCGCAAGCTAGCGACTGGACCGGGCAAATCCATTACCAACGATCAGAAACTGGATTTGCAGGGTCGGTTGGCCTTGCTGCAAGCGGATTTGCTTTATCAAAGATCGCAGTGTTATCCCCCTATGAGCGATGATCGATCCGCAGCGGCGGCTGAGATGCTTCGTTCTTTGGATCAAGCTCTTGGAAAACTTCCTGCCGACTGGATTCATCGTCCTTCTTTGGCTATCGCCCGTATTCGCGGCCAGATTTTGCTTGGTCAATATGACGATGCGATCTCCAGCGCGAACAAACTTTGGGAGAGCTTGCATGCGGAAAGCGATACGCGCGCTACATCGCTTCAATATGAAGGAGCCTTGGCCGTCGTAGGTGCCCGAGCTTCGCGACTCAAGGGTCAATCCGACGCGTTCCTCGCATGGATCGAGCGAGGTGGTGGGCCGATGGCGTCCCCTGAGCTGGCGATGGAGCAATTCGCAGCCGATTTGGATCGAGGAGGCGATCAAGCCGCAGAGAAGGCACTGGAGTGGAAGCGAGCGGTTGGCAAACGGTTTGGTCCCTATTGGGAACAACGACTCGATGCCATGCTCGTTTCGAATAACTCTGCAACGCAGCGCAATATCAAGATGCCATCGTTGGAGATTCTGCGCATCGAAATCCGGCAACTGCTCAACGCCAAACGCTTCGAAGAAGCGATCGAAAAACTGCGGCAGGCCGAAATTGCCGCCGCACAGTTGCAGGCTGAAGAAGAAGCGTTGGCATTCGGCATGCAAGTCGCAGCAGTCCACGACAGCCAAGGGCAACGAGATCAGGCTGCGAAGGCTTTCTTCGAAGCTGCTTTGCATTATCCCGGTCAGCCGAAAGCTGCCGCGGCATCATTGATGGGAGCTTGGCTGATCCGCCCAAACATCGACGCGAACGTCGAACCATCGTCGAAAAACCGTTCGCTCTATCGAGAACGATTGCTCGCTACGGCTCTGAAATGGCCAACGACCGATGCTGCGAAGCAGGCGGTGGATTGGTTCGAGCGGGATTGCCTTTCGCAAGACACGATTGCCCCGAACCTTCAACTCTGGACCGAACGAACCGCGGCAACGAAGAAAACATCCTCATCGATCGGCCGATATCTTCTTGGAATGTGCGTCAAGAACGATGCATGGGTCGAGCCCTTGAGCAAGCTGCATGTCGACTTGGATGAATCTTTGAAATCGCTTCGAGGATCCTTGGTCGATACTTACAGCGAAGTGGACCGCGACCGACTGCGAACTTGGATTGCCACCACGGAATTCGATTTGCGCTGGTCGACCCTTGCGGTCGATGGGGATTCAAGCACTTGGCTTGGCAACCTGTCACGCCTCGTTTCAGGCGGAACTTCGGGCACACCGATCACCGATGACATGCTGCGTGAATCGCTCTCGAATTGGCAAGAAGATCCACTTGCGCGACTTGGGATTCTTTGGTTCGCTTGCGAGTCGAGAGCTTCCGCGATGCTCTCTCGGTCGACGGCCCCTTCGGAGCAGGAGTATCGACAATTCGATGCCTTGCAAAGAATCCTGAAGGGTGAACGCGATTTGGATTCGGCATATCCCCTTGGCCCAGCTATCGAAGGAACACTAAGGCGATCCATGCGATTCTATGAGATGCTGGCTTCCGGAATCGGAGGAGATTGGAGCGGCATTCTTAAGCAACTCGAACAGGAACGGGACGCGAATAAGAAATCTGCTTGGTGGCTGTATCGAAGCGCACGGGTACTGCAGTCGATCGAGCCCCGGCGCCAAGAAGCGATTCCATGGTATCGACTTCTGGCAAGTGGTTTTCCAGCGGGGAGTGAAGCTTGGATCGAGGCTCGAGCTCGAACCGCGCAGACCCTGCGTTGGTCCGGCGACGGCAAGGGAGCCGATCAGCTGCGGGACCTCGTATTCGCAACCTATCCTGCGGCCGAGCCGAAATGGCGTACCCGTTTCGAAGCCAAATGAACAGAAGCCACCGGTGTGGTGGCTTCTGTAGATGGATTTATCGATTCGTTCTGCGCCGTGTTACTGGACGCCGTGTTACTTGAAGTCGCCAGCTCGGATAATCACCAACCGCTTGGGATCAATGTAACGTTGCCATGCGGCCCGTACTTGTTCCGTGGTGAGTGCTTCGATTTGCTGCTCCTCTGCGGCGATATACCCAAAGTCGCGACCGAGATCGAGATTGGATGCCAATTGTCCAGCGATGGCACCATCGGAAGCGCGACCGATTTTGCGAGCTTCGAGATAAGCCTTCTTGGCATCATCGAGTTCTTTCTCGGTCGGACCATCTTGGATGAAGCGAGTCAGTTCTTCCATCGCGGCCTTCTCCACAGCATCGATGTTCTCCGGATTCGTGATCGCATTGATCGAGAAGCGAGCATCGTTGCCTCGCGATGGGATCGAAATCGAACTGGTCACTCCGTAGGAGAGCCCTTCCTTCTGGCGAATCCGATCTCCCAAACGAGAGGAGAGAGTGCCGCCTCCGAGAATGAAGTTGCCGAGTTCCAACGGGATGTCATCTTCGCTTTCATCGTTCATCGCAAACGACAAACCGGTAAGAAATACCGCATTGGCCTTGTCGGGAGTGATGATGTTGTCTTTCTTGCCGGTTTGATCTTTCTTGACGTCGCGTTCCACACGCTCAAAACGAGTGGAGGATTTCCAATCCTTGAGGGCTTCGCCGATTTCCTTGAGTGCCACTTCGGGATCGAAATCGCCGACGATCGCCACTTCGCCAACGGCCGCGGAGATTTGATCGTTGTAAACCGATACGATGCGATCGAGAGTTACACTCTTTGCATCTTCGATCATTTCATCGACGGTGCGGGCATAGCGCACGTCTCCTTTCTCGTAGTCGGATAGGGCACGCGACAGTTCGGCGCCTGCGAGCATCGCTGGTTCGGTGGTCATCTGGGCCATGCCCGCGATCGATCGAGCCTTCATCTGTTCGAATTCCTCTTCGGAGAAGGCAGGATTGCGCAGGATTTCCGCGAGCAGCTTGATTCCTTCGCCGAGCGAATCCTTCTTGGCTTGGATGCTGAAGGAGAGTTGTCCGGCACCGCCACCGCCACCACCGGCACCGCGTCCGCCGCGACGTCCGCCTCCTCCACCGCCAGCACCGATCTGAACACCCAGTTCATCCATCTTTTGTCGGAGTGCTTGGCGATCGTACTTTTTGGTTCCTGACATCAACATCGACGCAACCATTCCGGCTGCTACCGACTGATTCATCAAGGAATCCTCGTTTCCATAGCGAAGGGTCATCGTCATATTGACGGTATCGCCGCGGTTCTTCTTGGGAAGAAGAGCGACTTGGATGCCGTCCATCTTCACGACCGAGGTTCGTGCATCGATGTTCGCCGGAGAAGGATCGAATTCCTCACCGGAAGCGATTGCGTTTCCACCCTTGTAGTTTTCTACAATGGCAGCGATTGATTCGACGGCAGGGACACTCAATCGTTGCGGCTGATCGACGGGAATGAAACGACCGATCGTTCGGTTCTGAACTTTGAAGTAGGTCTTGGCGACGCGATTGACATCGTCCGCTGTCACGGCCGCGAGTCGATCGCGTTGAACGAACCAGAGTCGCCAGTCACCGAGAGCCGATGCAGAGCTGAGGGCTTGCGACATCCCTGCGGCATTTGCCATGCTGTCTTCATATCGGCGTTTGGCTCGAAGTTTCGCGCGATCGATCTCCTCTTGAGTAAACGAAGTCGATTCCAGATTCTCCGACAGTTCCAGCAAGACTGCCTCGGCCTCTTCCATCTTCCCTTCAGCGGGTGTTACCGAGAATTGGAACAAGCCGGGATCGTGCGCGTTATCGGCGAATGCGCTCGCGCTGGTCGCGATCCCCGGTTCGATCAGCTTGCGATCCAAGCGACCGACTTTGTCCTCGGAAAGCACACTTGCGAGAATCGACAGGGGAGCCCAGTCCGTATGCGATGCAGCAGGAATGTGATAGGCAGTCATCAAGGCGCCGATCTTACCGACCCGTCGAAGGATCACGGTCCGTTCGCCATCCTGAGGAGGCTCTTCGGTGTAAGTAGCATTCAATTTTCTATCTGGTTTTTGAATGGATCCAAAATACTGGTCCGCCAACTCGAGGGCTCGCTTCTCCTCGAACTTGCCGGTTACGATCAACACGGCGTTATCCGGTTGATAGAACCGCTTGTAGAAGTCCCGAAGATTGTCGATTGGAACTCGTTCGATATCGGATCGGTTTCCGATGGTGGTCTTGCCGTAGTTGTGCCACTCGTAGGCAACGGCCTGGACGCGTTGTGAGAGAACGTTTTCGGGGCTGTTCTCGCCTCGCTCAAATTCGTTGCGTACAACGGTGAACTCCGACATCAAGTCTTCGCGTTTGATCAAGCTATTGACCAGTCGATCGCATTCGAGTTGGATCGCGAACTCCAGATTCTCGTCGGTGGCAGGGAGGGTTTCGAAGTAGTTGGTGCGATCGACGTTGGTGGTTCCGTTGAAGTTCGCGCCGTGATCTCGAAGGGCTTTGGGGACTTCCGGAAACGTCGGAGTCCCCTTGAAGACCATGTGCTCGAGCAAGTGAGCCATGCCCGCTTCGCCGTATCCTTCGTGCCGAGACCCGACCAGCACCGTCATGTTGACACTGATCGTAGGCCGCGAAGGATCCGGGAAGAGAATCAACCGACCTCCATTTTCAAACTTGTACTCTGTGATTCCTTCGACCGTGGCGACTCGCTGTGGCGGTGCAGCATACGCGCCGGTGGCACAGCAACAGATCGCTGCACATAAGAGAAATTTACGCAACATCATCCAAACCCCTTGATAAATAAGAGACACAACGCAGGATGCGATTATAGGCAATAGAGAAGCCTTTGGGGATCCGCTTGGGAAGGGCGAAAAGGCGAAATCAATCACCATGCGGCATCAATCACCATGCCGCGGGCTGGCGATCCATGCTTCCACCGCATTCATCGGCTCAAAGCCAAAGCTATCGTAGAGATGCAAAGCAGGAGCATTCTTCTCATCGACAGCCAACACGATCCGCGACTTGCCTTGATCCAGCATCCATTGGCCCACATAGTCCAAGATCTCGGGGCTATATCGATGGCCGCGAGCTGCGGGAACCAGCCCCAAGTACGTCAACTCGCAATCGCGGTTGGAAAGACTCGTCAGGATCAAACAGCCGATGGGGGATCCACCCGCGTGGATGCTCCACCATGCCAACTCGTTTTCGGGCTGGCCAACCGCATAGCCTCGCAGTGTCTGCTCGATCGAGCGGATACCGTTGAGGATCGGCACGTCGAGTGTGTCTGTGTAGGTCTCCTCGACTAACTGACACCATTGATACCAAGGCATGTCGCGATAGGATCGTAACTCGATGGGAGAAAAGGATAATGCCATCGGGCTTCCATCGTGTCGAAAGGGAATGTCGGTGCACTGGAATTGTAGCAAACGCGCCGCCCGGATCATTCCCGCTGATTGAAATGCCTTTCGAAGACCAGATTCTACGGGTCCATCGGCATCGGCTGGCAAGATCGCTTGTACCAGTTCCACTCCTGTCGCGAGAATTTTGCTACACAGGTCGGTTACGGTTCGACCTAACAGGGCTGGTTCGTCGTTATGTGCGGGCTGGCAATGAAGTCGTCCGAGATAGCCGATGGCACCTTGGCAAGCGACCGCATATCCACGCGCGATCGAATCGCCATCTTGAGTTTCAGCCAGAACTACGGGATGCGGATAGGGAGACGCATCCACCATCCGTTTCACTGCTTCGAGCGCAGCGATAGCGTACATAGCGGGTTGATCGCTATGGCACCAGTAAATCCATTCTTTCTCCGTGTCGGTGGGGAACGGCATGCGGATGGTTCAATCAGGGAGGGACACAAACCGCAAAACATTGTAAGCATCAATCGACGTCAACGTCAGACCGTTGGCGATGGCCTAAGAGTTCCTGCATGTGTTTCACCACGGATCGCAGGGGATTTCCTGCATTGGATCTATTCGTCGGTAACACAGCCTTGGCTGGCGGTTTTGACGTTCTTGATGTACTTGTACAGCGTCCCGCGCGTGGCCTTCAGCGGCGGTGCGACCCAGGTCGATTTTCGTTGAGTCATCTCGGTCTCGCTTACGGCGACTTCGAGTCGATTGGCATCAGCATCAATCGTTACGAGATCCCCGTCTTTGACCAAGCCGATCGGTCCACCGATTTGAGCTTCGGGGGTGATGTGGCCAACGATGAAACCGTGGGAACCACCGGAAAAACGGCCGTCGGTCAGCAAGGCCACGTCCGAGCCCAAGCCTGCCCCCATGATGGCCGATGTGGGTGTCAGCATCTCCGGCATCCCTGGCCCACCCTTGGGGCCTTCATAGCGGATGATGATCACATCTCCTTTGGCGATTTTCTTTTCCTCCAAGGCGCGGAGCATCGCTTCCTCGCTGTCGAAACAACGGGCTGGGCCGGAGAACTTCAAGCCCTCCTTGCCGGTGATCTTGGCGACGGCACCCTCAGGCGCAAGATTGCCGAACAAGATTTGTATGTGACCGGTCGGTTTGATGGGGTCGCTGATCGGTCGCACGATCGTTTGACCTTGTTTGAGTCCGGGTAGCGACGATACGTTCTCTGCAAGTGTTTTGCCGGTCACCGTCAGGCAATCGCCGTGCAGAAAACCTTCTTCGAGCAAATACTTCATCACGGCGGGGGTTCCACCGATGGAGTGTAAATCCTCTTGGACGAATTTGCCGGAGGGTTTGAGATCCGCCAGATACGGGACTCGGCTACTGATCTTTTGAAAGTCTTCGAGTGTCAGCTCGACATTGACGGCTCGCGCCATCGCGATCAAGTGGAGGACGGCATTGGTGCTTCCTCCGAGGGCAATGACGATCGTCACGGCGTTTTCGAATGCTTGACGAGTCATGATATCGCGAGGCTTGATATCGCGCTCGAGCAGATGACGGATTGCAGAGGCGGCCCGCGCGCACTCATCTTTCTTTGCAGGATCCTCCGCAGGTATGGATGCCGAATAGGGGAGAGCCATACCGAGAGCTTCGATAGCCGATGCCATCGTATTGGCCGTGTACATGCCGCCGCATGCGCCCGCTCCCGGGCACGCATGCCGCACAATATTTTCTCTCGTTTCATCGTCGATTTGGCCAGCGATGTATTGGCCATAGCATTGGAATGCGGAAACGATGTCCAGCGAGTGACCATTCCACTTGCCTGCCCGAATGGTTCCACCATAGAGCATCAAAGCTGGCCGATTCAGTCGACCCATAGCGATCAAGCATCCGGGCATATTCTTGTCACACCCGGGAATCGCGATCAGTCCGTCATACCACTGTCCCCCCATGATCGTCTCTATCGAGTCGGCGATCAGATCGCGGGACTGAAGAGAGAACGACATGCCGTCGGTACCCATGCTGATTCCATCGCTCACCCCGACGGTATTGAATCGCATGCCGATCATGTCGTGGGCTTGCACCGCCTTCTTGACCTCTCCTCCGAGATCCAGCAGGTGCATGTTGCAAGGATTTCCTTCAAACCACACGCTGCAGATTCCGACCTGAGCTTTGCTCATGTCCTCGGGCTTTAAGCCGGTTGCATAAAGCATTGCCTGTGACGCGCCCTGGCTTTTGGGCTGGGTGATATGCGAAGAGTAGCGATTGATTGCGGTCATAATGAACAGGGAGCGAGGTACGGAAATTAATCGTTCGTCAAACGCTCATCGTTTTACCGTGGATCGCTTACCTACGCAAACCGCCATTCCTATTCAAGCCTCGGGTCGTTGAGAACAAAATGATCTACAGTCCCCGTTCATGCATACTCCTATCCACTTTCTCATTGTTGATAATCTCTGGTTGCGAACGTATGGGTGGATTATCCGATTATTATGATCCATCATTTCGATCAGGAAGGTATCGGCATTGAGCTGATCCAAGTGCATGGCGCCGCATGGTCTCGGAGTGGCTTGAAGCATGGGGCGTTACCGGGCGTTCTAAAGAATTCCGGCTTCGGGGCGGCGGACAGTTTGAATACTCTTATCTGATCATGGATCAGGATGGCCGGATGTATTTACTCGCGGAATATGCGTACGCTTGAAACTATTTCGCGGGGACACTCATGGCGATGCGACCTGTCCCGCCGCTCGCCCAAAGACTCCCATCAGCTGCAACACTCAGGGCATGGAATGGCTCGTCTGACAGCGGAGACCATCGCTCGCCATCGAAACTTCCGTCGCACCCGCTAGGGCCAACTGCGATCCAGTGGAACTGTTGAATCGCTCGTTCGCAATAGACCACACTGGATCGGTATCCGCGCGGCCCTTGGCCTCGCGGTGATCGCCATGTGTCGGTGCCCGGATCCAAGATCGCGATGCTCCCCTCCGCCCGATCGGATTGCATGTAATCTCCACCGACCGCGATCGCTTTCCCATCGGGCCTGCGCGCGAGCGAAAAGACACCTGACGATTTTCCGCTTGGAATCGGCGAAACTTGACTCCGTCGCCACGAGGAACCCGCATCGTCGCTCATCAACACATCCGCTGTTCCCTCCGCACCTCCGAGCCCGATCCAGATCGAGCGCTCTCCGAAGACCAGCAGACTGCTGTTGCTGGCCGCAAACCCCGCTTCGCCGTCGCGCATCGCGAATGAAACATCGCTCGACTCCTGCCACGTCTTGCCGCGATCGCGACTGATCCATGCCGCAAGCCGATTCCCCAAGGGATCGCCAAAGGCAAACCCATGTTCATCATCCCAAAATCGCAGGCCGTCGATAAAGGCCTTGGGATCGGCGTTTTCATAGGCGATCGCCCAGGATGCGCCCGCGTCGTTGCTGCGATAGATTCGGCACGGAGTCCCTGCGGTTGCGATCACGAGCTCGTTGGCGGACCAAGCATGGATCGACCGCAGTTCCGTCTGCTCCAATCCTTCGATGCTATGCTTTGTCCAAGTTGCCCCGCCATCCACGGTGCGAACCACGGTCCCTTGACTGCCGCAGGCCCAAACGCAAGATCGATCGATCGCATGGAGCCCTCGAAACGACGCGTTCGTCCCCGTCGAAAAAATATTCCAAAACGCGCGAGGCGACTCCTGGGCAGATAGATTCGCGGCCAAGCTTAGCGCGAAAACCAAAGCGAAAAAGACGCGGATCCACATGGACAAAATTCCTGGCGATTTAACTTCAGTGCAGTAACTTGTTAAGAAATCATCTCGTCGATCACGGCTTGATATCAGCCGGGCGCATGGAGACGTCTTCGTCGGGCTTGATCCGTTGCCAGGTCTCAATCATATCCGAGCCATCGGGCAATTTCGCGCTTTGGATCCAGAGATCTCCTTCGAATCGACAATCGAAGGCGAAGTCCTTGCCGAAGATGTTCTGTTTGAACTTTTCATCGAGCCCGTACCGCATGGTTTCGATGTACTTGCCGTCGACGACTTTCCAACTCCCGCCCGCTGAGCGAAAGATCCGCCGATCGTCGGGCTGGTATCCGATCCAGATGAGGTGGACCGGGGTGATGTGTTTGATGGTGATGGAGTTCTTATGCAGTTCGCTCGGTACGCCACCGAACGATGCCGATACGATCCGCCAGGAGCCGACGAGTTGCTTTCGGATTTCATCGTCCGATAGTTTGGTTGGATTCGAGGCAGTCGGACTCTGGCCGATGGCCGACGGCAATATCGCGATGGGGCAGAGCAGGAGGAGAACGCCGAGTGGGATCAAAGCGAACGGTGGGAAGCGCATGGAGGGTTCCTGGGTTCGAGGGTAAAGGACGGAAAGAACAGCAAGGACGAAAGGGACCAGGCGAGTGCAAGCACCGAGAGGGTTGGGTGCACTCCGACTACGGGTTGGTCTTCGCACCTTTGATCTGGTCAGTGTACCACGTGATACTCTCTTGATTCCACGTGTCGTTCGGATCGGCTTCGGCGAGTTGCTGGTAGATATGTAATCCCTTTTGAAAAAATTCGATCGCTTCCTTTGTGTTTCCTGATTCCATCGATACGACTCCCCGCCTGCCAAAACACCACGCCAGACCGCACAGCGAGGTTATGTCCTTGGGGTTGCGATCCACCGAGGATCTTCTAAGCGTTTCCTCTTTCTGATAGAACTCCATTGCTTTGTCGAACTGCTTGTTTTCGAAATGCGACTCCGCAATTCGATCATAACAAAGAGCAATGAGCGTGTGATACCATTCGACCGTTTCCCGATCTTCGGTATTGTTCGGGTCAGCCTCGGCGAGTCGCTGGACGATTTCCAAGCCTTGCAGGGAGCATTCCAATGCCTCCTCCGTCTTGCCCAATTGCATAAACAGATAGGCCTGCAAGCTAAATCCGCTTGCTAAATCCCGTTGCGACTGCGCATCCTTCGGTTCGCGGTCCACGAGTGACCGCACCAGCGTTTTCGATTTTTGGCAGTATTCGAGCGCACTCTCGAATTGTTTTTTTTCGATATAGGATCGCGCAATACGGTCATAACACTCAGCGAGTTGTCGAGTATGCCATTCAATGTTCTTTGGGTCCTCGTTCGGGTCCGCTTCTATGAGTCGCTGGGAAATATCGTGCCCTTGTTGACAGAATCCCATCGCCTCTTCCATCTGTCCCATTTCCATCAATACATCAGCCAGTTTTCCACAACTAAAAGCGAGATCGCGTTGCGATGGTGCATCCTTAGCCTTGC
>JBILVV010000103.1:0-12734 GCA_044370255.1 Pirellula sp. | reverse complement strand
TTGCGGCGACGATAGTCACCAGCAGGATGTTCCTCCTCGCAACGACGTTGCGGCTTTCCCAATCGTCTGGTCGGCGGTTGGAAACAGATGCTGCCTCATTGGTTGCAACTCGTCGCGATGCGGGCTGTGCAAAAGGTTCCGATTCGGAGAAATTGGAGGGGAGAACCTGACAGGGCTGCGAGGTAAGGTTTTCGACATCCCAGTCGGCAGGATCGGCCTTGGTAATCGCATCGGAATTCACCGTTGGTGGCAAAACCCCTTTGCCAACTCCCAGGACCTCTGGCATTGGAGCGGGAAACGAGGGATCTGTTGGAGGAACAACGCAGACAGGTTGTTTGCATTTGGGGCAGGGCAACGTCTGACCGACAAGATGCTCATGCCGCACTACAATTCGGCTGGAACAATTTTGGCAAGCAAGTCGAAAAGGTTGCAAGAGATGAGCAATCCGTTCTGGGGCTTTGTGAATTCGTGAGCCGTGGCATCGCTGCGACGCGACCACTCATGCAGTATACCTATTCTAGGTCTCTCGCGCAAAACACGGCAAACCACACACCACTTTTTGTCCATAAAGTATAGCGAGTTGAGATTTGAAAGCAGTTGATATATTGGTTGTCGGGGGGGGCGTCGCTGGATGCGCCATGGCTTGGCAGTGTCGAGTTCAGGGGTTGCGAGGCTTGGTGATTGATGATCCGAGGCCCAACAGTGCATCGCGAGTTGCCGCGGGTTTGGTTACTCCCATCACAGGTTCGCGATTCGCGGTATCGTGGCGTTGGCCTGAGTTCTTTCCTTCGGCGGACACTTTGTATCAACGCGCGGAGAAGGAATCGAGCCAATCCTTTTGGTCGGTCGCCCCAGCATGGCGGGCCTTTGTATCGCAGGACGAAGCCAAGTTATACGAACAGAAGTGCAAAAACGCTGGAAGCCAATTCAATGATGCGATGATCCACATCGATGCGATCGACGTCGATACGATGAAGCAAGCCCAACTCCCAACCCCGCTTGCGACCCACGGTGGTATTCAGATGGCGCCCGCCGCGAGACTGGATGTGCCAAGCTACCTCGATGCCACACGCGGAGTTCTGCAATCCGAAGACTTGTATATTTCCGCCTACCTAGACCTCGATCGAGATCTGCAGCCATCTTTGGATCAAGTTGTCGTGCCCAGTCTAGGACTCACCGCTCGCTGGGTTGTATTGTGTCAAGGTAACCTGGCACGAACCAACGGTTGGTTTTCCCAGTTGCCGCTCCATCCAGCCCGCGGAGATATCCTGGTGATTCGAAGCCGCTCAGTGCAATTGGATCGTATCGTTCACCATCAAGGCTGGATTGTTCCTCTTGAAGGAAAGCGATTCCTTCTCGGGGCGACCTACGACCGGCATGCGTTAAGCACAGATGGTCACGATGATGCGGCCCGAGGTTGGCGCGAGGAACTATGCCTGCGGTGGACGGCCATGACCGGCGAGAAATTCGAGCCTGAGGGTGCGGAAATCCTTGAGCATCGCATAGCGATTCGACCTGCAAGTTACGATCGGCATCCTTTGATAGGAGTACATTCTAAATGGTCGAACATCGGATGCATCAATGGACTGGGTAGCAAAGGGAGTTTGATGGCCCCCCTGTTGGCTAGGAAACTGATCGAAGCCATGATCGACGGCCGAGCGATCGACCCTAGTCTCCTGTGGACTCGGCGTACGTCTGGAAAATGATGGGCTCCGATCAGACAACGGCTCCCCAAGGCGGCTAGCCGTTGCCTATACTGATGAGGTAGCACATCCACCCTTAAGTAGGAGAACGATAGCATGTCACGATCCTATTTCGCACCGACCTGTTTCGTCTTGGTAGCAGTGGCATCGTTGTTAGTGTCGGCTGCTACTGCGCAGGACTCGGACTCAAGGTCTCCAGCGACCGCGAAAGCCCGGTCGGGGACTGCCGATCGACAGGTAGCCGTCTTCGGCGGGGGGTGTTTCTGGTGTATCGAAGCGGTGTTCGAGCGAGTACTCGGTGTGCAGGCAGTGGAATCGGGCTACTCAGGCGGCAATGTTCCGAACCCCACGTACCAAATGGTTTCTACAGATCAAACCGGTCATGCAGAAGTTTGCCGCATCGAATTTGATCCTGAGGTGATATCTTACGAGGATCTTGTACGAATCTTCTTCAAGTCTCATGACCCAACACTCCTTAATGCTCAAGGACCCGATCACGGTACTCGTTACCGTTCCGTGATTCTCTATGCCGATGAAGAGCAGAAAAAGACGGTCGAGACAGTACTCGAAGAATTCAGGAAGAAACGTACGTTTCGAGGGAAAGTAGTCACAGAGGTCTCGCCATTACGCGCGTTCTACCGTGCCGAGGAGTACCACCAGGATTATTTCGCCAAGCATCCGGAGCAGCCTTATTGCGAAATCAATATTCGCCCCAAGATCGGAAAGTTCGAGCGATCATTTAAGGAATTCAGCAAAGTCCAGAAGGCAAAAAACGACAGCAAAGAGAAGAGCGGCACCAAAGGAAAGCAGTAATGTATCCCGAAGCTTTTCACCTCTAGGTAATGACTCGCATCATTCAAAGGGGCGTCGTGAGGATTTGTCCTCAGTGGGGAAGTCCTTTGGCACATCTGTTTGTGTGACATCTCCCGTTGCAGCCCATTCGGTTCCACGCTTGAGGATCGTGATAAAGCCAACGCACTCCATAGAGTAATCCGCATGGCCCATGGGTGTGTGAAAGACGCGGCCCTTGCCGTAACCGATGGTCATGATCATCGGTTCATGGCGATCGGTTCCTCCTTTGTCCTTGCTAGAAAAAGCGGTGGCGAGGATTTGCATGTTGTCGCCAGGCCCTCGCAATCGATCGTATAGTTCGTCCTGGGTGTGAAGCCAAGCGCGAGGCAGGCCTTGGGTGATCGGATGCTTGGGATCTCGAATCACGATCTGGAATTCATGTTGAGCTCCGTGGCTCCCCCCACCGCCTGGGCTGGTGTCGCGGGTTTCTTTCTCATTTTCATTGAGATAGACGTAGGGGCCGGTCTTTTCGTTCCTGCCTCCCCAACCTCCGAGTCCGATCATTCGATTGAAGGCCTTCCACTCCCCGAACGAGTTATTGGCAGCATGGAGAATCACGAGCCCCCCGCCATTGAAGACGAATTTTTCCATTTCGGTCTTTGTCTCTTCCGGCCATTCAGCGGCGCCGAAGCCCAGGTTGGAGAGGACCACTTTGTACTTGGCGAACTCGGGGCGGAAATCGGGATCCGGTTTGGGTTCCTTAACCGCCTCCCGCTTCACTCCGTCATGGAGCGGATACTTTTCGAGCCATTCTTCTCCCTGCCACGTGTATTTTGTTCGTACGATGTCTACGCGAAATAGCCCGGTCTCCTCCAAATATTTCTTGATCATCATCGTGGTTTTCGGCCAGACCCCATGATTGTTCTGACCATCGATGATCAGTACCGACATCGGATCGTTGGTTTGCGACCAAGCGATCGAACCCACGGATATCCAATGCACACCAAAGAAACCGACAATCCAAAGGAGATAAGGAACGAAGCCGGGTTGAAGAGGATTGCCGCTCATGGTGAATTCTCATAGTGAAAAGGGCAGAAAAAGGTTGCCTCGGTACGCACGAGAGGCGACCGGTAGTATACACACTGCGGGGCACTTTTTATTCCCGTGTCGAGATCTGTACGGTGGGCTCGATCTGGACCACAATAGGCAACCATGAAGGACACATCGGAAACCTCAAAAATCGATGGCTCGGCCGAAGAAAAATATACGGTCGTCGCCCGACGCTATCGTCCCAAGACCTTCCAAGAATTGGTCGGCCAGGACACGGTGGCCCAGGCTTTGTTGCGAGCGATCGAGACACATCGCGTAGGGCACGCTTACTTGTTCACGGGCGCCCGAGGGGTCGGCAAGACCAGCACGGCCCGCATTTTCGCCAAGGCCCTAAACGCATCTGAAGACGGAACCGGGCGCTTTGATCCCAACTCGGAGATTTCACTTGCCATCGATTGTGGCGAAGATATGGATGTGATCGAAATCGATGGAGCGAGCAACCGAGGTATTGATGAGATACGACAACTAAGAGCCAATGCCTCGATCCGCCCGACCCGTTCTCGCTTCAAAATCTACATCATCGACGAAGTCCACATGTTGACCACGCAGGCCTTCAACGCTTTGCTCAAGACGCTCGAAGAACCGCCGGGGCATGTAAAGTTCATCTTCTGCACCACCGACCCGGAAAAGATTCCGATTACGGTTTTATCTCGGTGCCAGAGATTTGATTTTCCCCCCGTTCAAGCCGATCAAATCCTTGAGCGTTTAAAGTTCATTTGCCAGCATGAAGGAACCGAAGCAAACGAAGATGCATTGCGATTGATCGCTCGACGGGCTGCTGGCTCCATGCGTGATAGCCAATCCTTACTGGAACAACTATTGAGCTTCGGTGGGCACCGCATCACGGTCGACGATGTGAATGCCATGCTCGGCACAGCGGACGAAAATCGATTGGCCTCGTTCGCTCAGTGCATGATTCAGCGAAACGCCGCGGGAGCACTGCAGGAACTCGATGCGGCGTTGAGTGAAGGAGTCGATCCGGGACAACTCGCAGAACAGTTGCTCGGATACCTGAGAGACATGATGGCACTGTCCATTGGCGGCCCAGTCGATTTGATGCGAACAGCAAGTCCTAACGGAGCCGAAACACTTCGCACGTCTGGAAAATCGTGGGGGACAATGACCCTCTTGTCCGCTATGCAACTGCTCGACGAAACCATTGTGCGCATGAAGCATAGTGTCCAGCCTCGCATTCTCCTCGAAGTAGCGTTGGTGCAGATATGCAATCTCCAGGATCTGCAACTCCTATCCGATGTCGTCAAAGGATTGGCGACAGGGCATCGCCCCATCCTCACCGCTGCCCCCCCACCCCAACCACCTCCCGCTCCGCCAAAGCCTAGAGTTGCCGTAACTGATCCGTCTCCAATCGCTCCGACGGTATCCGAGGCCGACTCAAAAAAAAAAGAGGATGAGTTAATCTCTGCTGAAGCCGCCTTGGAGATTTTCCGATGCGTGGTCGGAAAAATCGATGGTGTCGTTCAGCAGGCGGCGTGGATGACGCTTGAAGTCCAGCCCAGTTCGAGTCACAGATGGCGAGTTCTCTTAGCTCGCGATGCAAAGTTCGCGATCGAATGGTTCCGCAAACCGGAGAACCAAGGACTCATTCAATCCGCTCTCGGTGAAAACATTGGGAACGCCATCGAGCTGGAATGGATTTTGACCCATCGCGAGGTGCCACCGGGCGCCAAGCCAGCAGAAGAGGTTTCTGCATCGCCAGAGCCACAAAGGGCATTATCTCCAGGTAGCTCCAATCAACGGATTCGAGAAGCGATGGGGCATCCATTGGTTCAGAAGTTCATGAGCACCTTCGAAGGACATGTTTTCCGAGTCGATGATCCTGCCAGCGCAACGATTCCTCCACCGAAGACCTCGATCGCCGAGGAAGCTGAGCAAGATACCTCAGCAGATGCTTGATCTTCGAAAGCGGAAGTAGACAACCGTTCTGTCAACCAGTGCATGCATGGGCGGGACTCAAGCAACTCGAATCGGCTAGCTTGACAAAAGAATCGGAGCCATGCATCGCGACCAGTTGCTCCCATGCTTCCACGGAAATCCAACGGGGTTCACCTCGCTTGAAATCGTCGAGACCGTCCAGGGCAATCGAGAAGCATGGTCCTCGGTATAAGACTCGAACGAGGCTTTCCTCGGCAGATGCGGTCTGTGGAGCGAAGGCTTCCAGGCGAGTTTCTCGCATCTCGACCCCTTCGTGGAGAAAGCATGGAGAAGCACCATACTTTGCAAGCCTCAAGTGCTGGAAGCCTTGAGTCTCAAGGGAGGAGAAAACCTCGGACAACGTTGGAACGACTTCGACCACAGAAGCAGGACCGGGTAACGGTTTCGTGAGCATAATCGCTTCGCCAGCGGTCAGCAGATGAACCACGAGCTTGCCCCCGGGGCGCAATGCAGACCGGGCTTTCACCAATTGATCAGACCATTGGCCCATATGCTTCTTGGCATTCCACGAGCCTTGCAACAACACCTCATCGAGTTGGCCAGCGCTGGGGATCGCATCAGGAAAATCATCCGATAAACGATGCGACCATCGACGTGGTTCGAAGGATGTTTTGGCAAAGCACACCATGTCCGAGGCTCGGGAACTGGAAACCGTCGATTCTGCATTGCCCCGATGTTCAATATCCTCATCGAGGACATAAACCTCCCACATCGTGCGATCGTGATCGAGTACCCAGAACTTGGTTTGGCGGGCATAGCAGCACTCCACCCCCTCTTCGCGCTGCGTTGCGTAACCAGAGGCCTCAAGCCGCCGCTGTACATCCACCAACTGAGTTGCGTTGGTCATTCGTATGCCGACATGGTTCAGCGGTCCTTCACCTGCTGTGTTTCGCAACGGTTGCTGAGGTTCCGCACGCGGCTCCAGCGATAAGACCAGCGGAAGATCCGATGGTTCAAATTTTGCGTAATCGTTTCGAAGCTTTCTGGGGGAACACCCCAGCAGTGCGGTCAAAAACTGAACCGATTTACCGAGATCGTTCACGTTGAGTGATAGATGGAATCGCGTCACATCGGGTTTCTGCAAGTCGATGATTTTCATTTTATGTCGCTCGAGTCGGAACGGAGGAGTCATTCGAATAACTAGGTATTGTAACCATCCAGGCAGCCATAGCGATCATGGCGATTACAGGTGCCAGTGCCCAAAACACAGGCGTGTATGTTTGAAATCTCTCCATGGATTCCGCAAAGGCGAGAGGCCCACACGCGGATGCCAAGACTGTAGCCGACTGGGCCATCCCCTGAATCTTCCCAAGATTCCTACGACCAAAGGTATGCGACCACACGCCGAAAAATACGACCGTTACGATCCCGCCACAAACTCCGATCGCGATTCCGTAGACAAAAACCTGATAAATGCTGTTCACGAAAGGAAAAGCTACCAAGGCTAAAGCATACAAAATCATGGCGATTGCCATCAATCGGCCATAAGTCGTTCGTGGCGCCAACCAACCCGACGCCATGTTTCCAATCAAGCCAGCCAAGGTACTGAGGGCTAACAGATTATAGTAGACAGAAGCATCGAAGAGTCGCTCGGAGAGGATCGACTGATTGAAGAGCGACATACCTGATGAGATGAAGGCATACAACGAGGAAGCTACTGCGAAAATCCAAAAGGCGGGTGTTTGCAGCGCTTGCACCATCGTCGCTGATCCACGCTCATCTTGGGAGGCGGCACTATCTTGGGTATCGGATCGAAAGGTTTTGTTGGAACCACGGGGCTCCATGGCGAACAGTCCGAAAACAGGCGCAGCGAGGATCACAATCCAGCCCAGCACCCACCATGAGTCACGCCATCCCCATTCAGGAATAGCGATGCCCAGTAGGCGAAATGCGGCGATGAACGACAGCGAGACCAGAAGGGAATAGACACCCATGGCGGTCGCATGCCGCAACTGGAGGCTTGCGCGACCAACAAGTGTGATGCTGACAACCGACAGCATGCTCTGGCCGAAACCTCGAGTCAGCGTAATCCATACACTCAACGCGGACCACGAGTGCGACTGGGCAATGCCCACGGTACTGATTCCCAAAAGCAGAATGATCGCAGCACCCGTAAGTCGAATGCCGAAACGATCGAGCAACCATCCGCACGGCCAGCAGAATAGGGCACCGATCAACGTGGCGACCAAATTCATTCGGGCAAAGTCGGCTCTCTCGAGATTCAAGTCCGCGATAAGCCCTTCGGTAATCAACCCCAAGCCGTGAGTTCGACCGGGTAATGTTCCTACCATGGCGAAAGCGGCCAAGACAATCATACCGCTCAATAGCCATGTTTCGGTTTTGGTTGCACGAGCCGTGGCAGCGAACGTGTCCGTATTGGTATCTGCAGAAAAAGAAGTCATCGATTTCGTTCACGCAAAGAACCAGGGGTCAGTCGCTGGTTTCGGTTGCTTGGCCTGGAGCCATTCATGAAATTGTTCGTAGTGTGAGGCACGACAGTCACCTCCGTCGACCTCGGAATTGTAACTGAGGTAGAGTTGCCTTCGCGAAGCCGGCGAACTGTTCGGCTTGGACTCGTGGGGAGTGAATCCATCGAAGATCGCAATATCACCCGGTGCCAACTCCAGCGGCACGCGATCCGCTTCCCGGACTAACGAACGAGGTACCACATGAAACTGGCCGTCCGCAGGTGTCATCAAACCCGACCGATGATAGCCAGGATAAACGATCGTGCATCCATTCTCCTCTGTCGCGGCATCCAACGGGATGACGACCGTCAAAAAAGATTTCGGAAAGTCGGGCCACGATATGTAGTCCTGATGCAACGGATACCCCACGGCTCCGGGCGGTTTAAAAATGAGCTTGTCTTTGAACAGATAGCCAGCGCAACCGTAGATCGCATGCAGGATATCCATCAATGGTTTGCATGTCGCAGCGATGTGCATCTCGGGTGCGATATCGACAACTGGATCGAAACATTCGAAGAGGAGTTCGCCCGAAACATGGTGCGCCATGTACCGGCATCTCAAGTTGTTAGGCGATACGATCTTATTAGGATCCGACCAGAGCACCCCGGCTCTTCCGATCAAAGACGCCATGGTGTCGTTGCTGAAGAACCCATGCAGGATCGCGTACCCTCGCTCGTGAAATTCCTTAGCGATCGCTGCTGAATCCATGCGAGCACTCACCTTACCAGTCGCCGACGATCTCGCCGCCAGTACGTGTCGAAAGAGACCGCCAAATCGTTGCATCAATCGAGGGATCTACAACCCGAACGGATCCATCACAAAGAGTCATGTTGACAATGTTGCCGCTGTGATTGCTGCGAGCCGCACGCCAACCGACACCCGAGTAAAGTTCTTCAAGATTCGGCGACAACGAAACACCAATGCAGTCGAAGCCTTGAAAATTAGGGGGGTAGTAATGATTGTAAAGAGTACAACGATATTCGCCGTTCACCCAGGAGAAACCGCGGCGATTGCTATTGTTGAACTGCGTCGCGGCAGCGCATGCGGAGTCGGTGAGTGGAGACCCTAAAGCGAATTTGTAGTCGTCTCGAAACTTCATGACAGAAGCATCACTGCTCCGCTCTGGGCCTACCCCGAGAACACTCTCGGAAAACATGGCCGTGTTGGATGTTCCATCCACAATAGCTCCGAAAGAAACTCGGCTATTGATGAAAAAAATCCCATCCACCTTGAACGCGGAACCACCGTTCATCCCTGAACCGGCGTTGCCAGCGTAATTGGTCGGCCCCCAATTGTGCGTCGTGCCAGCGCTATCCTGAAACATGGACACCGGTTGCTGCTTGTCGCTCGGGCAGAGAAATAATGGCACCATCAAGGATGCTGCCACCGCATTTCTCGGAGTGATCTGAAAAGTGGGGGGATACAGTGGCGATGCCAGATCGATTGTGTTGTACGCGTTGGATTGCTCAAGATGTGGCGTTAAATGAGCTAAAACCGACCAGCGATAAAAGTTATGCGGATGGGTGGGCGCAGTTGGAAACGGCCTGGACTCCGATCCAGTCGGCAATACCTTTCGGGCGCTTTCGAAATTATGGGCAGCAAGTCCCAGTTGCCGTAGATTGTTTTGGCAAGACATTCGCCTCGCCGCCTCGCGCGCTGCTTGAACGGCCGGCAACAGCAATCCGACGAGAATGCCTATGATTGCGATGACGACTAGCAATTCCACCAACGTGAAGCCTCTCGGATGCAATCGGATCCTGATCGATCTGGCCGCCCTCTGTACTCGCATCACTCCCCTTACTCCCATGAATCATCTACTCTCGCTGCGAAAATCACCTCCGCAGCTGTTGAAGGCTGAGGAGTCGATCAAACAATCGTTTGAGTGTTTTAGCATTGAGAGAAGGCATCGTCAAGCAAACCGCAAGAGGGCCTTAAAAAGAGAGGCGTACGAAGTCAAAAACTCTGGCGGTGGCTTGAATCCAAGGAACATCGAGGCGATACTTCGGTTTGTCGACTACGTGTCGTTTGGGGGCTATCGAAGTCTTCAATGGGATGGATATTGCGAGGGTGGACGGACATGGCCCAATCGGAATCGGATGACGAAAAAGAAGCGACCAGGTGTGCGCGTTACCTAAAGGCGCTCGGGGATCCCGTGCGGTTGCAGATCATTCGAGCCTTGCAAAGTTGCTCGATGAGCGTATCGGACATTTCCTCGATACTCGAATTGGATCTGCCGAACGTCTCTCATCATCTTCGCGTTCTGTTCAACGCCGGTTTGGTGACGACCGAGAGAGACGGCAAGTTCATTTATTACTCTCTGAGTCCGGACGTGATGAAGAGCAAATCCGTACCCTCGGGCTTATTTGATTTCGGATGCTGCAAACTGGATATGCGATCGCCCAAATAAGGCTTTCTGTCCCGACCCTTCGATCGCTCAAAGTCATCTAGGCTCCTTACGCCATCTGGACTTCGAAGAACATCTCTTGGACGGCATCTCCGATGGAGTTGAGTTTGCCTTGGAAGCCATCGATAAAATCGTGCAGGCCCGCGTTCATGATTTCGTCGATATCGAGAAACTCGAATTCGGCTCGCAAGCGTCCGAGAAGCTGCTCGGGACGGTTTCGGAAATTTCCTGGTGATCCTCCGGTAATCGACAAGAGGGATCGTTCGGCCAGCGCGATGCAGAAGTGTACAGCTCGAGGGAAATCGCGATCGAGCAGCAGAAAGGCTGCTACCAGTTTTGGCGATAGTCGCCCGAAGCGTCTGCGGTACATCTCTAGTGCGCTGGCGCTCTTGAGCAGCATTCCCCACTGGCTGATATCGAGGGACATGCCGACGTCGGTGACACTGGGAAGGAGCAAGAAGTACTTCACATCGAGGATCCGCGATGTCTTGTCAGCCCGCTCGAGCATCGCACCCAATCGCCCAAAGTTCCATGCCTCGCCGTGCGACATCGTTCCTGTGACCACGCCATCGATGAGATAACCGAATTGCCGAACTCGAGTGAAGAACTCGAACGGGGAGTCGATCGCGCGCGGATCGTTTCGGCTGTCGCGCACGAAGAGGTAGAACTTGTTGAGTTCTTCCCACATCTGGCTACTGAGCATCTCGCGGCTCTGCCGTGCGTTTTCGCGAGCATATTGCAGGCACGACAAAATCGAATTGGGATTCTGCTCGTCAAATGTCAGAAAGCGAATCACGTACTCCTGGCAAACATGTTGGTAGGTTTCAAAGAATCGCTCCTGGTCTCCGGTCGTGTAGACCAACGCTTCCCACTGATGGTCGAGGTGATCGCCGAGTCCGAGGGTGAGATTGAGTGTCACATCGATGAACCGAGCGACGTTCTCAGCTCGTTCGGTATAGCGACGCATCCAGAAAATCGAATCAGCGACTCTTGAGAGCATAATGAATTGATATTTCCATCGATGATTGAGATTGAATTAACCCATCGCGACGCCAGATGACTTAAAGATCGTCCCGGAGCACCCATGTATCCTTGCTGCCACCCCCTTGGGAGGAGTTGACCACCAGCGATCCTTTGACCAGAGCAACGCGGGTCAATCCACCGGGAACGATGTAGATATCTTCGCCGTAAAGGATGTAGGGTCGCAGGTCCACGTGCCGGCCTTCGAGCGTATCGCCGCAAAGGGTGGGAACCGTGGACAGGGCGAGCATCGGCTGCGCGACGTAGTTGCGGGGATTGGTTTCGATCAGATGCCGGTATTGATCGATTTGGTCCCGGGTCGCGCGAGGTCCGAGCAGGATGCCATAGCCTCCGGACTCGTTGGCGGGCTTGATGACCAGTTCATGCAAGTGGCTGAGGACATATTTGCGTTGCTCGGGATCCGCGCACATGTATGTAGGCACATTCGGCAGAATCATCGTTTCCGAGAGATAGTATTCGATCATCTTTGGAACATAAGCATAAACCGCCTTGTCGTCTGCCACGCCAGTGCCCGGTGCGTTGACCAATGCCACTCGACCAGAGCGATAGACCTCCATCAATCCGCGAACTCCCAGAGTGGAGTCCGGGCGAAGGGTATCGGGGTCGAGGAAATCGTCGTCGATGCGTCGGTAGATAACATCGACGCGCTGCAATCCCTTGGTCGTGCGCATGCAGACGTAGCCATCTTTGACGACCAAGTCGGGACCTTGGACCAACTCGACTCCCATTTGCTGCGCGAGGAAGCAGTGTTCGAAATAGGCTGAGTTGTAGATGCCGGGTGTAAGCACCACGACGTTGGGATCGCGTGCCGATGCGGGGGCGACATACTGCAGCATCTTCAGCAATTGTTCCGGGTAGGTCTCAACGGGCAGGATGTTATGCCCTTCGAATAACTGAGGGAAGGTCCGCTTCATCACTTCGCGGTTTTCGATCACATAGGAGACTCCGGAAGGGCATCGGAGATTGTCTTCGAGCACATAGATTTGGCCGTCTGCACCTCGCACCAAGTCGGTCCCGGTGATGTGGCACCAGATGCCTCTCGATGGATTCATGCCGTGCAATTGCTTGAGGTAGCCTTTGCTGGTCGAGACCATGTACTCAGGCATCACTCCATCTCGGATGATGCGCTGATCGTGGTACATGTCGTCGATGAACATGTTCAGCGCTCGGATCCGCTGCTTGAGCCCCGATTCGATGACTTGCCATTCCCTCTCCAGAATGACGCGAGGGATCAAGTCGAATGGCCAGATCTTCTCGGTCCCG
>JBILVV010000478.1:0-3609 GCA_044370255.1 Pirellula sp. | reverse complement strand
GTCCCCCGAAACCACCAGGGCCTCCGGGGGGAGGACGGTCGCGCGGTGGCTCATCCCAACGTCCTGGCGGACCAGGATTGGGAAAGGGAGGCGGTGGCGGTGGCACGCGCATGGCTCCCTCCAACGTCCGAACTCCGCCGGTCAAGTCTCCGTCGATATCTCGCCATAGCGAACGTGCGGATTCCCAATAAAGCAGGGTGCCAAACACAACGAGCGATAGCAGCAAAATCGTTGCATACCAAGCCTGAATCCGCCATCGTAGCGTTCGAAACCATGGCATCCAAGAACGCTTCGCCTCAGCCATCGAGAATGTATCCTTGACCGCGGCGCGTTTCGATGAACTCCTTCCCGAGTTTTTTTCGGATGTGCGAAACGTGTACTTCGACGATGTTGGAGAGACTATCGTCGTCTTCATCGAAGATATGGTCATAGATCATACTCCGAGAAACCAATTTGCCTCGGTTCAATGCGAGAAGTTCCAGCAGTGCGTATTCCCGTGCAGTGAGTACAACCTCCTCGTCCCCGTCGAAAACGGTCTTGCGACCGGTATCGACCCGGACGGTTCCGATTTCGATGATGTTCGACGCGTGTCCGGAACTTCGACGGATCAATGCGCGAACGCGAGCCAGCAACTCTCGAAGGCTGCATGGCTTCACCACATAGTCGTCTGCCCCAGAGTCCAAACCGTGGACTCGATCTCCTACCGTGTCGCGTGCAGTGAGAAGTAGTACAGGGGTTTTCTTCTCGCGCCGCAAGTGCTTGAGAAACTCCATGCCAGTGATACCCGGAAGCATCCAATCCAAGATGATTGCGTCGTAGTCCCAGGCCTTCGCCTTGTGCAAACCATCGTCCCCGCGGTTGGCAGTATCGACCGCATACCCATCCTCCCTCAGCGAATCCGCGAGAGACTGCAGCAAATCAGGCTCGTCTTCAACAACAAGTAATCTCATGTGCACATTGTAAGCGTTGCAACCTGAAGCGAACATGAAGGACTTTGGATCAAGCCTGCGCGGTCGGCTTGGCAACAGTACGACGAGGGATCGCTCGAATACCACCTCGATGCCCAAATCGCCAGATGAAAATCCACTGGTTAGAGAGTACGGGTGGGGCATCCCTCGAGTTGTCACTGCATCCATCGATCCATTCCGCTACTCGGTATCGGAGTCGGAACAACGAAAAATAAAGGCGTTGTGACTCCCAACAGCACCGCTCATGCTCCCATCGCAAAAGATCGGATAACCATGCCGGTTCCTTGCGTCGGCGAGCCAGCCACCGTGAGAATTCGATCGCGTCCCTCCAAATAGCATCCGGCCCACTGAAAAAATGAGTCGATGCGAATTCCCGAAACTCTTTTGCAAACTCATCCCGGAGCAGCATCGATGTGCCGCGCAGAGCTGAACGCGTTTGCGACAGGCGCTTGCGAATCAGCGTTTCTGCCGAGCGAGCGACCTCTTCGAGATCAAGATGGGATAGACTCGGCTCCTGGATGGGCGAACTGGTGGAAGGCTGCGTTAAAGCGCGAGCCAATGCGATCTGTTGTTTTCGTAGCCGTTCGAGATCTTCGGTGCTCATGCAGGAATCGCGTGTCGATAGAGATCCCTCGCACGTTCCAGTTCCGGAATGAGATCTTTCAAAGGCGGAATCTTTTCGTCCCGTTCGAGAATGACTCCCTTCACAGGCGCCAGCGACAAAACCGCCTCTAGCAATTGCCAAATTTCATCTTGTGTCGTTGTGTCGTGCGAATCGACCCAGCGTCCTTCCTCCATGCGTCCACCGACGAAATGAAGTTGCACGATGCGATCCTTGGGCAATCTTCGAACAACTTCTAGGGCGTCAAATCGGTAGTTCACCGAATTGATGTATAGGTTCGTGACGTCCAATAGTAGGCCTACATCATTTTCATCGCATATCCGGCCCAGGAACTCCGCATCGGTATATTCGTCCTCGGGGTACCGGATCGATTCGGTAATGTTCTCCAGAATGAGTGGAGTTGTGATGCAGTCCTGGACACGGCGTAGGTTGTCGCGAATCACACGAAGTGATGCAGATGTTTTCGGAAGGGGAGTGAGGTGCCCAATATCGATTCCGCCAGCACGAGTGAACGCGATGTGGTCGCTGCACCATGCGGGACGCACTGCATCGACAACGCGTTGAAAGTCCCGCAGGTAGCGTTGATCGATCCCGTCTGCACTGCCGATCGATAAAGCAAGCCCGTGCGGAATCAGTGGAAAGTTGCTCTTGAGCAAATCAAGCTCCGCGAGTTTAGGAGGGGATGCCGAGAAGTAATGATCGGCCACGATTTCGAAGAAGTCGATGGAGCTTCGATGGGCAAAGATCTCATCGCGATGGACTGGGCGATAACCCAGTCCCACTCCCAAAGATCGCAGCGGTTCGCGAGCGGGCACGGGTTTAGTCTCCACCGCCACCACAGCCACCGCAACCGCCGCCGCCACAACTGCTTCCACAACTGGATCCGCTACCGCAACTGGCCCCTGTATCTCCACTCGAACTACCACACCCAAAGGATGTGTAGGTCGAGCAACCGCCACTGGTAGACGCCGCTCGCTGGTAGGATTGATACAAAGGATCGTAGGAGCTCCCTTGCAATGCGCTCACTCCGAATAACCCCATCGCCATCAAGGGAAGCGATGCGTTGCCAAAGGCGTAGTCGGGTTCCGCAGGCTTGCTCCGCGCATCCTTGACCGATCGCAGTTTGCCGAAAGCAGACTGCAGATGTCGCAGGAAGTTTTTGCCCCTTTGGGATAGCCTTCGATGTTGCGCGCAGATCGGAAGAATGATCATTGCGAAGAACATCATGCCGATGAGGAAGATCACGTTGGAGCGATGATGCATCCATGCAGCGGCGAGTTTGTACGCCCCCAACGTTTCGATGCCTATCAGACAGACAATCATCAGCTTTCTAAGTTGCAGACGGCCTTCGGGATCCGCCTCCAGCTTCTCTTGATCGACCCAGTCGCGGTAGGGTCTAGTCTCCTCGTGAACCCGGGACTTGATATCTGATTGAAACAACGTCTCGGGATCCCTTGGAATCGCGAACGCTCGAAGGATAGCGCGCTGAATCGGTGGAAGATCCGCACCGGTATCCGTGGGATCCGCAACCTTCCACTGCATTTTTGCTTGAGAGAGAATCTTTCCCAGGCCCTTCTTCTGAACATCGACGATCCGCCCTTGCTCTACCAAGTCCAGCATCGCGGTGCGGATAACTTCCGTATCGCCACCTCGCAGGTATGCGATTTTGTACGGGTCGATTTGGTCGGGGATAGGCAAGGGGGGCGCAAATTCCCCTTGCTCAATTTTCGCAGCTTTGATTCGGAGGATGATGATCGCGCCGACCAACAATGCTCCGAATAATCCCAAGAAAGCCGGACCAGGCATATTTGCCAGCGGGTTTTCAAACAGCCACTGCATACGTGACTTCTCCTTGAAAAGGGATGAGGCTCACCCTGCTACAGGGTAGCACATGTTTGGGTGCCCCTCTACGATTGTCCTAGGCAGATCCCCGGCTTAGTCCGGGCGCCGGATGTTATCATTCTTCATAAAATTGCCGAACAGCAGGAAACTTGAATTTCTGCGGGTGAAAGCATGCCA
>JBILVV010000102.1:0-12742 GCA_044370255.1 Pirellula sp. | reverse complement strand
GAGCCCTCGTTCGTGATCGGTTATGGCTCGCTCGATGAGGGGGTTTTGATCTCGATCTGCGACCCTGATCTTGATTGGCCGGTTACTTCGCCCATGTCTCGCGATGACTTCCAAAACAGCCGGAGAATCAGCCCCCTGAATGTCAAACGACCATGACGGATCTTGATAAACGACCGACACTCCATCGCCATCAACCGTCTGAATCGAAACCAGCCCCGACACTGGCTTGGCTGACTTGATTTCGATGAGATGACGCGTTGGAAATCCGACCTTCCAGATCCCATCTAAACCAGAGGTTACTTGGCACTCGATCGAGCGAACTTCTTGTCCCAAAGCAAGAGATGGCCACCAAATCAAGGTAGCCATCATAAGCGAAATGATCGAAAACGGCGATACAAGCCGTGTCATCGACAATTCAATACCCTAATCCAATCGCTTGACGCGGATGTTACGGAAGTAGACCTTGCTTCCCGGGTCGTGGGCTTGGAGAGCAAACGTTCCTTCGTCGAGTTTGCGAGTGAAATCGCTGCCAGCCTTCTGGTCATCAGGTTCAATGTACTCGACTTGCGTCTTGCCATTGACCTTGAGAGTGATTTTCTTGCCGACAACGATGATCTCCTGCAGATACCATTCGTTGTCCTTAGCCGCTGGCTCCAGAACATCTTTGACCGCGTAGAGGCTGCTGGTCTTTCGAGGGTCGGATTTGTACGACAAGTTGACTTGGCATTCGAAGCCATACTTGGGCCATCCCGATTCCTGATACTTGGTGTGAAAGTAGATCCCCGCGTTGCTGTTGGGTTCGGTCATCACTTCGGCCTTGAAGTGAAAATTCTTGAAAGGCTTGTCGTCCCCTACGTAGAAGATGTGACTGCGTTCGCCTTGGCAAACGAGCAACCCATCCTTAACCGCCCAACTCGACTGGTTCTCGTTGACTTTCCAACCGTTCATCGACTTGCCGTCAAACAGACTGACAAACCCGGTTTCGTCGGCAGTCTTGCCGGAATCTTGCGCTAGCGTTGGCAATACAGCCAAGCAGGCCAACAACAGCGCACAACCATTTTGCATCAACATGAGAGGTTCTTTCGTTGAGAAAAACTATTTGCCTTTGACATCGCCGCCAGGCAACATCCCGGCTTTGATCCGTTCTCCGAAGGTCTTGTCTTGCCCGTTGGCTTTTTCGCTCTCGACTTTCTTGAGAATCTCTTCCACTTCTTTGCGAACCTTGTCCGGTTCGTCCTTGAATCGCTTGGGTGGGAAGGTTTTCTTCAAGAGTCCTGCATCTTCGAGAGCCTCACCGTAAGGATTGTGCTTCTTCTTATTTTCGCCGTCGATGTGACAGACGTTGCACTTAGCTTCACCGGCGAGTTTCTTGAAATCTTCCTTGTCGCTTGAATCGACGTAAACTTTGGTCCACGTTTCGCTGAACTCCTTGATCGCAAATGCGTTTGGGGAAACAACCGTAGCGATCAATCCAACAGCGGCGTAAGTGAGCAACTTTCTCATTGCGGCAGAATTCTCCGAAATACGAGGCGGGATTGGGAATCCGTTCAACCGAGCGAATTTACCCAACAGACCATTAGCGGGCGACTACGATCAACCATTGATTAAAATATGCGTGTGCAACACTGTCAAACCAAGGGACGCCCTCGGCTCACCGGAATTAGCAAACTAAATCCAGGATTGCCCGGCAATCCGCGGAAAAATGACACAATTGCAACCCGTCGCTTATCGCTGTGACGAGGCGATGGCGCCGATGATGAATAGGACCCAGGCGATCCCCCAAACCACGGTAAAGATCCCACCCATCACGATTCCGATCCAAGCATGTACGCTCCCTTTGACTGCTGGGTTCGCAGCTCTCTTTCGCAGCCCCATAATGCCGAGAATGACGGCGGGAATCCCTAGGAACAGCCCGATGCATGGGAACATCGAAAAGAGGCCGAGGTAGTAGGCGATAAGTGCTGGTGCATTCTTGTAGGGGATCAGGCCTCCGGTTGCATCGCCTTCTGTTGGGGCCTGCTGTTGGTATTGGATATTCGGTTGCGGAGCTTGGTACGGATTCTCTCGGAAAGAGTTGTCATCTGGGAACGTAGACATGATGGTTACTGGCGAAAAAAGATTAGCATGACGAAAAGGTCAACTCCTTGGGGAGTTTAGCTAAACCGTGAGGTATAGTGCTAGTCCCCGCGTGCAATGTTGTTGGGAAATCCCGAAAGTAAGACCTCTTTCTGGATTTACCTGTGTGATGATCGTTCCCATAACTCCGCTGATGAGTCTCTTTACGGAAACCCTGACCGCGTTCGGCGCTGCAGCGATTGTCTTGGTATCAGTGATCGTCTTCCTCACCCTTTTCTATGGTATTCTGGCTTGGATCTCATCGCTCCGTTCCGAATCGGTGGATCGAAGCAGATGCTCCGAAAAGTATTCGTGCATGCGGCGTTGTCCGTACGCACCGCCCATACCGTGACCACCGTTGGGTACGACCAGCAAGTCAAAGGATTTATCGGCGCGGATCAGCGCATCGACAAATCGCATGGTCGACTCAGGCGGGACATTCGTATCCATCTCGCCGACGATCAGTAGCAGTTTACCCTGAAGATGGTGGGCATTGTCGATTTTTGAGCATTCCGCATAGTGGGGCCCCACGGGATAACCCATCCACTGCTCATTCCATGACGCTTTATCCATGCGATTGTCATGGCACCCGCATGCTGCGACCGCGACCTTGTAAAAATCAGGATGAAAAAGAACGGCACCTGCCGCGTTCTGCCCACCTGCTGATACACCGTATACACCAACTCGTGAGAGATCCATCTCCGGATACTTGGCAGCCGCAGCCCGCATCCATGCAATCCGATCGGGGAAGCCTGCATCTTTGAGATTTCGCCAACAGACATCGTGAAATGCCTTCGAGCGATTGGCGGTCCCCATGCCGTCGATCTTGACTACGATAAAACCAAGGCTCGTCAGCGATTCATAGAGCAATGACGGACTGAAGTTCTTGGGGACATAGGCGCCCTGAGGGCCCGCATAGATGTCCTCGATGACTGGATACTTGCGACTGGGATCAAAGTCTTTGGGGCGGCAAATGATTCCCCAGATCTCGGTTTGCCCATCGCGTCCGTGCGAGGAAAAAACCTCAGGGGGACGCCAACCGCTTTGTTGCAGAGCCGCGATGTCTGCTGTTTCTAAATCGCAAACCTTCGCTCCGTCAGATACTCTCCGCAATTGATTTACCGGAGCCATATCCACCCGGGAAAACGTGGCCACGACATATTGGCGATCGGGTGACCATTGGATGGAGTGGTTTCCGTTCTCTTCGGTCAGCCATGTCCACTTCCCACTATCCAAATCGACCATGGCGTAATGGATGAGATACGGATCCTGACCCTCGCGACCGGAAACACTGATGGCGATCCGTCGGGATTGCTCATCGATCCATTCCACCCCTCGAACGACGAGCCCTATGGGAGTGAGAGCGCGTTTCTCTTCACCACTCGAGGCATCGATCAGGATCAGCTGACGCCAACCGTACTTTTCCGTCTCAAAGATGATTTCATTGGATGAATCCAGCCACTGGATTTTCGGGATCGAGTGATTCTCCGTGTGAGCGGTCCAGATAAATGTCTCGGACTGCTCATCGATCAGATTGCGGACCGATCCGTCTGCAAGCTGAACCTCCATGCACCGAAACCGGCCGTGCCCGCGATCGATTTGCTGATATGTGAGTCTCGTGCCATCGGCATGGAACCGAAGTTCGGGTTGAAGCCACTCATGTTCAAAGCGATCGACTGCGGGCTTGATATGCCGAGCCTGCTCAACATGGAACAAATTCAATTCGTAGGATGGAAACGGGTCACCTGGGAGCACATACGGTCGGCTTTCAAGTTGTGCTCGCCCACCCTCAGGAGGACTGGAACGAATCCAGTGCACGGGAAGTTTGTCAGCCTGCTTCACCCGAAAGGCAATCAACATGCTCGAATCGGGAGACCAGGACAGAAGCCCATAAGGATCTACCGCGGTTCCATCGTTGCTGAGTACAACTCGTTCCGTGGAGTCTTTCCGCAATGCGACGACGTTGTGGCCTTCGACCCATGCTCGCCACTCCCCGTTTGGAGAGGTGTTTTCCGGCCGGTTCGGTTCCGATTCAGAACGGCGACTGGAAGGGGCGTTTCGGAATTTCCGATCGCTGGCAGCTTGGTCCTCGAGGGGACGACCATCGATCACGACGCTCGACGGATGATCTTTTGCGATTACAAGACCAAGGTTCTTACCATTCTCATCGACAATCAGCCAACGGTGGCCACCGAACGAATGTTGATCGCGGTAGGCTCCTGCCTCAATCTTTCCGTAGCTTCTTTTGCCGCCGTCTCCGTCGAGCCAAAAGATTTCGACTGCCGTTTTCGATTTGTTTTCGAATGTCAGGGTCGTTTCCTCGCCGCGAGGTGGTCCAGTGCGGCGGGGATTATTCGATGACTTCAGGTTCCGCATCGCCTCATGCGCGGTCTGATCGAGCGGAGTAAGTTCGAATGTCACCGGGTTCCAACGGAATGACCTTTTCGAAGCGATGAGAATCAGGGAATCTTCCTCTTCGGAGTAATGAAGTCGATCTATTGGAAGTCGTTCCGAATCGATCGCTTCGCCTTGGCTATCCTGACCTGAGGTAAACTCCATCATGGCTTCAGCGACTCGCTGGTGATCCAAGGCGGGTGCGCGAATTCCTGTCGCCGCATCGACGTGGATGAATTCCCGTTTTCCGTCGGGTAGGTCGTTGCGGTACCAGAAACGGTTAGATGCACCGATCCACTGAGGTTCGACTCGGTGCCTGAAGATTTTCTGACCGTTAGCTCCCAGCTGGGTGCGTTGCTGCGTGCGTTGCTGTGGCGAAGAATTTGTGTCGTCAGGCGAGAGAGCCCAAACAGCTGTCGCGGAATACAACGAGAAAAGAGAGACGATGATGACTGCGAAAGAATGGTGCATCATGGTTCTTTGGGAGTTGATTCCTTTTTGTTTCCTTCGAGTCGTGTCTGTGACTGCTCCACGAAGGATGTCATTTCCTGATTGCCATTGTAGAGGCTGACGATTCCCTCCCAGATCTTGCGGGCACCGAGGACGTCCCCCTCGTTGTAGAGTTTGTCGGCTTCGGTCATCTTGTCTTGAAGAAATCGTTTCAATTCCTCAACGCTTGGCGGGTTCGATTCGAGAATCTCGATTTGTCTTTTTGCAAGATTGACAAACGGACGCTCTTTTGGCTCATCCTTAAGTAGTTTGACAATCCCTTGGTACTTATCGAGAGCAGTAACACGATCGCCAAATCGCTCAAAGCGGAGTGCTTCGGCATATTTGCGTTCCCCTTCACTGCTCGGTTCTCGTCCGATGCGCATGTTGCGTCGCATTCGTTCCTCGCCGTTGTGCATTTCGATCCTGTCGAGTTGCTCCTGAGCCCATTCGGCATGCTGACCCATAGGGAATTTTTCAAGCATCGGCTGCAGATACTTATCTCGCGCATCGTTCCAACGGACATCGTTGTCGGTTCTCAGAAGGGATTCAGCACGCGAACGCATCTGGGATTCATTGAGGGGCCAAAGTAGAAAGGTGATGACTCCGATGATTGCGACCAGGGCTGCGACTAAGACGACAGGGCGTTCCCAAAATGAGGTCGCTGGTTCCGCATTTTCGTCGTCGGGATCGCGGTTTCGCACTTTCTTCTTTTTGATTCCGAGGACTTTTTCCGCTTCAGCTCGATCCGCCTTCAATTGCAAGGGACTGAAACCTGAGACCGCATACTCGACGACACCTATCCCTTCACGGGCACGCCGTTCCGCCTCGCGCAGTGCCATAGCCGCAGCGGCAGCGCTATAGGGTCTGCGCAACGGATCGCGGTGGAGCATCTGTTCGACAATCGCGCAAAGCCACACTGGGCAATCAAAGACCATGGTCGCTACTCCGGGCAGAGAAGTTTCGGTAACCGCATGACGCAGGATCGATGCGGACTCGCCATGGAAGGGTGGTTGGCCAGTCAAACTCCAGTACATGGTTGCACCGAGCGAATACAAGTCCCAAGCAACCTCGGGGCGAGCTTTGTCCGCGAACGACTCCGGGGGCATGGTAGCCAGATGATAAAGCGAGAGAGGCGTATGGCTTGCGAATTCGAATCGCAAATCATTGAGCTTAAAAGTCTCACCGCCATCGCAAATCAGGACCTTATCCGGCCAGATGCGGCCATGAATGATTCCTTGTTCGTGGATCGCTTTTAGTGCCTCGCACAACTGGAGTCCCATCTGCAGCACGGATTCCCAGGGAAGTCGTTCTCGGCGTTGCAGGACCTCAGATAGGGACTCGCCATCGACCATTTCGTAGACGATATAAGCATCTTTGGCATCGAGACCGCCCCCGTAGCAGCGGACCAAGTGCTGGTTTCGTATCGCTTTGAGTCGATCGAGATGCTTCGAAAACTCCGTTTTCGCCTCAGGAGTCAAACCAAGAGCAAGCGGAAAGACTCTTACAGCCACTTGCACTCTTTGTTGCAGGTGGATTGCTCGGAATAGGTTGGACTGTGGACCGCCGAGCGGAGCTTCGAGGGCCAGTTGTCCAATCCGAGAGCGAGCCATCGAGCCTATCCTATTCCGTGCATTGGCCCGCGAATTTCAAAGAGTTGTAGACCGCATCACGAACCGCTTCATTTTCGATGCGATTGGCGACTTCCAGTTCGCGAGAAACCGTCGCGAAGGGACGACGGTCCACGATGGTCGCACCACGCGTGATGGTGCCTAGCTCTTCGATCTCCAACGCGTGAGCTTCGCATCCAAACAAATCAGGCTCGGTCAGATAGACAACTCCTACCGCGCCTTGGAGTGGGATCGCTTCCTGAGCGCGATGCTGTCGATAGGAGCGGAACAATTGAGGTAACATCGCATGGAGCAATTCCCCAACGCGAGAATGCTTGGATGGAATCTGCGCTAGCATGTTGAGATCAAAAGTGACTTGATTCGTTACATCGATTGGGATCAAGGTTTTGGTCGTCGGCGATTGGATGACATGCGAGGCACTGCTAGGATCGAAATGCATGTTGAATTCCGCCGCAGCAGTGACATCGCCGACGCCTAATGGAGCTCCGCCGAGGATGATCAGTTGATCGACCAAGCCGATGACGCTGGGATCGCGATGAAACGCGCGTGCGACTCCGGTCAAGGGTCCCATGCACAAAATCGATACTTCCTCCGGATCCGCCTTGAGACGATCGATGATCAATTTGTCACTGTTCATCAGGTGTTGGCGTTGGGGGCGGACTAAGCCAACATTGCCAAGGCCATCTTGACCATGAAGCAGTCTGCCGTCGTTGACCGGAGCATCGTCAGGATCCATCCCTACTCCCAATCGCGGCAACCGAGGTGGGTCAAGTTTATCGAGTAAGGCAGATACATTTTGACACGCCTGATCCGCTTCGACCGTACCGGAACAGGTCGTGACGGCAACCACCTCTAGACGCGGATCGAATAACGCCATGATCAAACCGATCGCATCATCGATACCCGGATCACAATCAATAATGACTTTTCTCGCCATATCCACTCAAATATAAGGAATCCGTGCAACCCTCGGAACATCTTTTGTTGTACGTTAGACACGCGTTGATTGCTAGACAAGAACCCCTGAACGACCGCAACATGCTTGAGGAATTCATCGCTATCGCCGAGTCCCGGCAAGATTTGGGCGCAAGCCAAATGGAGCAGGCTATTGTTTGGATGTTGGCAGGTCGAGTTGGAGACGATGAGATCGGCCGATTGTTACTGGCGCTGCGAGCCAAAGGGGAGTCGGTGTCGGAATTGGTGGGTGCTGCTCGTGGGATGCGTCTGATGATGACCCCCATACGAACAAAGCACACCGGTCTTTTGGATACTTGTGGCACTGGCGGCGATGGAGGGCGGACATTCAACATATCGACGGCAACCGCGATTGTTGCGGCCGCAGCGGGAGCACCGACAGCCAAACACGGAAATCGTCGCATTACCAGTGCAACCGGCTCGGCCGATGTGTTATCCGCATTGGGAGTTGCGATCGAGGCCGAACGCGAACAGGTCGAGCAATGTTTGGATTCGGTAGGTTTATGTTTCTGCTTCGCGCCGATGCTCCACCCAGCCATGAAGCATGTTGCCGCCGTTCGAAGACAGCTTGCTGTGCCGACTCTGTTCAATTACCTAGGCCCATTATGCAATCCTGCTGGAGCACAATATCAGGTCATCGGTACCGGAAATGAGCCTTTGCAAACCAAACTTGCCGCAGCAATGGTGCAACTTCCTGTTCAAGCTGCGATCGTCGTTCGCGGTGAGGATGGAATGGACGAAGTTTCCTTGGCGGCGGAAACACAGGTGCTGCATGTTCAGCATGGAATGACGACACAAATGCGTTGGAGCCCGAAGAGCTTCGGTCTTCAGCCCATTCGCAATGAGGACTTGGTGGTCGACGGCCCGGAATCGAGCGCGCAAGTCATCCGAGGAATTCTGGCTGGAGATTCTGGTCCTGCTCGAGATATCGTGCTCGCAAACGTGGCTGCTGCACTCTGGGTCTGCGAAAAAACGCATTCTTTGATCGATGGCGTTGCAAGAGCGGCATCGGCGATCGACTCCGGAGCCGCACTCGCTAAATTACAGGGTTTAATCGACTTTTCTCAGACAGTTCGAGTCACGCAACTTGACCGACCCAGAGAATGAGTTGCGACTCGTCTGTTCATTGAAAGTTCACTAGCCATGATCGTTGCCACCACCCTTCGAAAGCAGTTCGTGGTGCGAGGCAAGCCACTAGTCGCCGTTGACGGCATTTCGTTCCATGTAAAGGAAGGTGAGGTCTACGGCTTGCTGGGCCCCAACGGTGCTGGCAAAACCACGACCCTTCGCATGGTGATGGGGCTACTCGAACCTGATGAGGGCTATGTCGAAATCGGCGGGTTGCGCACCGACCAACACGCGTCATTGATCCGCAAACAACTGGGGCTGATTTCGACCAACGATGGAGTTTACCCTTGGCTGAGCGTCCGCGAGATGCTCATGTATTTTGCCGACCTCTACGCTGTGGATGTCTTGGTGGCGAAAGAACGCCTCGAGGAGTTGTCAGGATTGCTGGGTATTCGCGATTTTCTCGACCAGCGATGCAGCACACTGAGCACCGGACAGAAGCAGCGAGTCACCCTCGCGCGTGGGTTGATGCATGACCCTCCCGTGATGTTGCTCGACGAACCTACACGCGGATTGGATGTGGTAGGAAGCCAGACAGTATTCGAATTCATCGAGTTTCTCAAGAAGCGAGGCAAGTCGGTTCTTCTATCGACCCATCGTCTCGACGAAGCGGAACGCGTTTGCGATCGCTTTGGACTCCTGCACCATGGAACGGTCCGATACGAAGGGACACTCGCCGACCTTCGAACGTTGACAGGCAAGGAGCATCTGGTCGATATGTTTATCGGCTTGATCCAAAGCGATTCACTCAACCATCACGGATCTGACAAGACGGGAGCCGCGTAGTGCAGGAATATTTTTCGGCTGGCCGCCTTGGTCGACTGTGTCTCAAAGAACTCCGCGAGAGTCTTCGGGATCGGCGAACCATCATCACGCTTTTCTTGATGCCGATCCTGGTGTATCCACTGCTGAGTATGGCGATGCAGCGGCTGATTGTTGGAAGCGTCCGAGGTGTCTCCGAAAACAGGGAATACCTTCTCGGAGTTGCTGACGAAGAAACCGCTCAAGTCTTAAACAATTCAATCCGGGAAACGCAACGAGCCATCAATGCGGGGGTCCGTCCAGCGATCGATATTACTCGGAGTCAATCTCCAACCCGCGGCAAGCCTGACTCCAGCTTCGACAATCGCGAGCCTGAATCGCAGGAACGGGATGACCTGCAAGCTTTGTTCCGACTTGCAACGCCTGAGAAATCGAGCGTCAGCGAATCGTTAGAACAGGGCGTGATCGACCTGGCTGTTCTCAGTGCAAAAGAGAGGACGTTACGTTTGAGGGACGGTGAATCCTTTTCGGTTTTTGAATTTGAGTTGCAGTTCCGAGAGGGCGATCTGCGAAGCGAAGCCGCGTTGCTTGAGTTTCGCAAGGCGATGCAATTGGTCAACGATTATCAGTCCGTATTGCTGAGAGGGCCAAAGCTCCCAGTTGCAGTGCAATTAAAGGCAGCGTCGATCGGGCGGCGATTTGATCCGACCGCGTCGCTCGCCGGAGTGTTGCCTTTGGTTCTGATCCTGATGACGATCACCGGGGCGGTCTATCCTGCTATCGATTTGACGGCTGGTGAGCGAGAGCGTGGAACCATGGAAGCGATGATCGCTACACCCGCACCGCGTTTTGTTTTGTTGCTCAGCAAGTACGTCGCAGTCGTTACCGTCGCTGTCTTGACTGCACTGGCCAATTTATTCGCAAGCTGGATCACTCTCTCGATCGGAGGGTTGGGGCGAGCATTGCTCGGGGAGCAGGGATTCTCGATTTGGGCTTTGTTGCAGATCCTGCCGTTGCTGGTGATCTTCGCTGCATTCTTCAGTGCGATACTGCTGGCCATGTGTTCCTTCGCCCGTAGCTTCAAGGAAGCTCAGGCTTACCTCATACCGGTTATGTTGGTATCGATGGCTCCGGCCTTGGTGACTCTTATGCCGAACGTTGAATTCTCCACCTGGCTCGGCGTCGTTCCACTGGTGAATATCCTGCTCTTGTCGCGAGACATCATGACAGGAAGCCCTTCTCCACTTCCCGCCTTTGCCGCTGTATTCTCCACATTGATCTACGCTGCGGCCGCCCTAGTGGTTGCGTCCCGGTTGTTTGGAGCTGAGTCGGCGACCGCAGGATCGCAGGAGACATGGTCCGACTTGATTCAACGGCCACGCAAAGCCAGGTTGATTCCCGATCTTGGGGAACTCGCGATCTACCTCGCGATCCTCTTTCCGATCTTCTTTATCGTCACCAATTTGACTGGGCAATGGATTACCGATATTGTGCCGCGAATTTGGTGCAACGCTGCGGTGCTGATCGTGATGTTCTTGGTAATGCCAGCCGTATTCGCCTGGTATCGAAGACTTAGTTTTCGAAACACATTCCTTCTCAGCTTCGGTGCAACAAGTTGTTCAAAGCAAGGGCGTTTCGGCATCCTGAACCAACTCGGTTGGTTGACAGCAGCGGTTTTATTGGGAGTGGGATTATGGGTGATCGCGTTTGAGCTATTTAAGATCCTGAGCGATCTAGGGTTTGGCGCCCTATCTTTGGAGCGGTCGGAGTCGCTCGATCAATTAAAGCAACAGATTCGAGCCATCCCCTTCTGGATGTTCTTCCTGACTTCGGCTTTGGTCCCGGCTGCGGCAGAAGAATTCTTTTTTCGAGGGTTTGTCCTATCAGCATTTCGCGATCGCTTGTCGGCGGTCTGGGCGATTTTGCTTAGTTCCCTTATTTTCGGGATTTTTCATGTGATCAGCGGAAGCGTTCTTTCTATCGAGCGATTCTTTCCAACAATGCTGCTAGGTTTAGCCCTCGGGTTGCTCGCCGTTCGAACGGGCCGACTTTGGCCTGGAATTTTTACCCACGCGATTCACAATGGATTGATGTTCTGGCTGACACGTTTCGATGAGAAGGAGCTAGAGGTCTGGTTCGGCCAGGGCAATCAGCACTTCCCCTGGTTCTGGATCCTTTCCAGTGTGGCAGTTGTCGGAACGGGCATCGCGTTGCTATGGTTATCTTCCTCGGATCGATTGCATGAAAACATTCCTTAAGGTCTTCCTCGCGCTGGCGATCCTCGGTGGCCTATTGGCCGCTGCCTACCGACCTTTCATGGCCTATTGGGAGGCGCGAAACAAGATCGAATGGCGCACACAAACCGTGGAAGAGGGCCAGATCATTCAATCGGTTAACTCTACCGGCAAGGTTGAACCGATCAAGCGAGTGAGTGTCGGTGCGACTGTGAGTGGTCCTATCAACGAACTGTTCGTCGATTTCAATAGCAAAGTGACGAAGGGACAACTGATGGCCCGAATCGATCCGAGGTTGTATAAGTCGGGTGTGGAGCGAGATAAAGCGATTCTCAAGACTCGAGAAGCCGAGGTCGCTCGAGCTACCGCAATGCTCCAGCAAGCGACCAACGACGAACGACGCGGAGGTGAGTTAAACCGGAGCACGGATGCCTTCATCTCGGAAGCCGAACTAGATCAATTCAAATTCCAACGCATGATGCGAGAGGCGGAATTGCAGGTCTCGCAAACCAACGTTGAGCAAGCGCGCGCACAACTCGACAACTCCGAGGCGAATCTCACGTACACGGAAATCGTTGCTCCCTGCGATGGGATCGTCATCGACAAGAAAATCGATGTCGGGCAAACTCTCGCTGCACAGTTCCAAACGCCAGAGATGTTTGTGGTAGCACCCGAGATGGATCAACGCATGCACATTTACGCTTCGGTCGACGAAGCCGACATTGGCTGGATCCGCCGTGCCCAGGAATCGGAACAAACTGTTCGATTCACCGTCGATGCCTACCCGGATGAATTGTTCGACCAAGGGAAGATCGTTCAGGTAAGGCTCAGCAGCAAGGAAGAGCAGAACGTGATCACCTATCCCGTGATCGTCGAAACGCCCAATAACGATATGAAGTTACTGCCAGGCATGACTGCGAATCTGTCCTTTCAAATCAACAAAAAGGATGCCGTCAAAAAGATTCCCAACGCCGCCCTCCGATTCTATCCCGCTCGCGAGCGTGTTCATCCCGA
>JBILVV010000477.1:0-3612 GCA_044370255.1 Pirellula sp. | reverse complement strand
CTTGATGGGCTGCACGCATTTCGTTCCAAGAGGAATTGGAGTGACCACAGGTGACGAGACATCCTCGACGTTTTGCATATCGATAAAAGGAGAGGCAGCCTTCCAGTTCCGCAGCGCACGTCGCTACTTTGATCAGCCCTGTCTTGAAATACGACTGGTATTCTGAAAGCTCTGGCGTTCGGCAACCCGCCTTGCTGTGGCAACCGGATTTTGCCACTGCAAAGTAGGGTCCGTAGAGGTGAACGCCAGCGATGTGCGGAAGAGAATTCGTGCACTCTTGAATAGCGACGCGAACGGCATCGAGCATGGCGTGAATCGCCTTGGCGGTCCCGGTCGTCGTCGTTGGAAAGATACTGGTAGTGCCGTGATGCAGGTGCGCGACGGCTGCTGTAGCAATCGCCTCGGGTGTGCCGTCCATAAAGTCGGCGCCTGCACCTCCATGGACATGGATATCCACAAAACCAGGAGAGAGCCATTTCCCGGTCCCGTCGATGATATACAGTGTCTTTGGAATTCGTTTCGGGATCGTGCCAACGCGTTGGATGCGTCCAGAGTTCACTTCAATAAATGCATCGTCGAGGATCCGGTCCGGTAGGATTGCTCTCGCGCCCGCAATAGCCCAACGTTCAGGCATGGAGTCGATTACTTGCATGGATTCGCATCGCGAAAGAGTGGAGGGATGCCGGTTATTCGTTGCTCACGGTTTCAACCGCGTAGGACTACGTAAAGAGTAGCCATCAAACCCATGGCGATGGCGACCAGCAACCCCATGATGATCCAAGTTTGCTTCTTTTTCTTATGGCGACGCTGATCGAGATTGGCCTTCGCTTTCGCAATGGCCGCATTCGGAACTTTTTCTAAGGCGGATTCCTTCGGTGTCTCTTCCGGCAGAAGCACCTGAGGCGGAGCGGACTCGGTTGGCATGCGGTTAGCGTTCGGTGCGAGTCCGAACGCATCGGGCATAAGCTCGCTTGCGAGGCACCATATGTCCATCCCTTCACGCCATATGTAGGAATCCGCAGTCACACGCCGCTGTGATATCCATGACTCGAGAGTTCGGGTATCGGCAGGTCCGTAGACCCCGCCGCTGGGTGGGCGAACAAACCAGCGCGCGTGAGCCGGAAGGATCATTGGCTTAGGAGTTTCGGGGGGTGGCGGTTCTGCCGGTGGCGCTTCCATGGTAGCGACCGATGCAATCGCTTCCTCGATATGTGGCGAATCATCATCGTTCACATTCGAGGAGACTGCTTTCGACTCGCGCTTGGCGGATTCCAGAGGAATGGAGAAATCGCTGTCCTCGTTCGGAACCCTAAACCGGGACTGGCAATGCGGACAGCGACCCTTTCTTCCTGCCTGAAAGAATTTCACATGAAGGCGTTCGTCACAGATATGGCAACGAAATCGGATACCCATGAATACCGGTTCTCAATATTTTGTGATGGCCGTAGGATCGTTATCGCTAATGACGCTAACGATAGGTTTCGTGGCACTTGTTGCAGGACTGATCGAGGCGACCCACGGCGCTTCGAGCGAGTTCCGCATCGTTGGTTTTGACCGCCTTGATCACATCCTTGGTGGCGACCATCATCCCCTTAGCTAACTCAGTGTAATCCTCGTCGTCGGCATCGGTCATCCCTTCCTGCTGCAGGACCTGGCCAAAAGCAGCGACCAACTCGGCATATTTGGTAAGATCCTCCTGACTGTCACGAAAGTTATCCTCGCTACTGACTCCAGGGGCCAGGTTTTCCCGCAAGGACCACTCGAGCAGTTCCATCATCGGCCCGCGATCAGCGACATCGCTCCAAGCCATGTCCTCGGCAGTACCATTGAGTTTCGTCCCTTTGAGAAGATCCTTCAGGTCCTGCTGCCGCTGTTTTGCTTCGTTGTAAACCGGTTGCGTTCCGACTTTGCAGTTGGCTGCCAAACGGGCAAAGATCGTCCGGGCATACGGGGCCGAGGCTTTCCAGCGGATCTCTTCCGGATACTGCGAGATGATCGTCATCAGAGAAGCCAAGAGAGTGAACTCCTTGCGACACTCGGCGTAACCACCTCCTGCGAACTTGGCGGGCGTTGTGATCACTTCATTGAGCCGCGATTTGGATTCCTTCACGAGGTCCTCGATCGTTGCGCCGCTGATCAGTTGCTTCCACACGTCGGTACCTGAATCGGATCCTGACGCCATTTCGTCACTAGTATTGCTCGTTTCATTCGCAGCGACTGCTGGCCTGGCACTTGGACTCCCTTGCAGTTGAGCCACAGGGTCTGAAAAGAAAACCCCAGAGAATTCATTGGCCTGAAATTTTGGAGGAGTCGCTCGCGCTGGACGACGCGAAGATTTTTGGGCATGAGCAATGCTCCCAACCATCAACGACAACACCAACCAAGTCATCCAGCGATTCTTCATGGCAGGGGCTCCTTGCTTACACACTCCCGGGAGTCTCAATTACCCCCGACTCATTCACTTAATCTTCTTCAAGTCTGGGAAAGTTTCAAGTCTTCGGTGGATTCCTGGGTGATCGGCAACGCCTGGTCTCTCGGTGATTTCCGCGTGTGTTGCAGGAATGCGACATAGCCACTGCATAGCATTCCCGATGCTGCTGACAGCAGCAAACCAAGGGTTGTCGCGGCCAGCATCCCTTGTTGGCTCGAACTACCAAAATAGGAACGACCGCCGTAGGAATATGGGCTGTAGTAACCATTAAAAAGTTCACTGGATGCCATCCAAGCGAGTGGGACCAGAAATATGAGGCCATGAATCATGGAAACGAGAAAGCCGATAGCGTAAGCCCTAAAAACTCCCTGTTGAAAAATGGAGATGACCAGCATCAACGACAATAGAAGCGGGATGAAAAAAGCGATCAACACCATTCCGCTCCCTCGCGTCACGATCGCGAAGAGGAAAATCATCACAATCGCCAGCGGACACAGAGTGATATTGCAAACAAAAAGTGTCCACCAAGGGGACCATCCGAGACTTTGTCTCGGACCATGCGAGCGCGGAGTAGACATCATTGGCAACCTGAACGCTAAAAAAACACCAATACAACCGACCAACATACCGACCATCCCTGCACGATTGATAGCAATCGCAGTGGACTCGAGACTCGGGTTTCCAACGGCATTGTTTTCAACCACCGACCCGACGAACGAGACGATGAAACTCCCAATCGCAAAAATGCAACACCAACGCAAGAGCCTATTCTTGGGCACCCCCTTCTCTCGTATGGTTCCTTCTACATCATCTTCGTCGAAATCGAAGGGACTGGATGGTTGAGGAGATGATTCCATGCAGATGGGCCCTTCGACTGAGAATTCTACGCGAACCATGGATGCATCACATCACCAGCAACACCCGTCAAACGGCGATGGATTCCATTATGGTAATACACTAGTTGCTGATGATCGATTCCAAATGCGTGCAGAACGGTCGCATGAAGATCATGCCAACTGACAGGGTTCGAGGCGATCTTCCAGCCGATTTCATCGGACTCGCCAAAAACAAAGCCAGGCTTGAGACCAGCCCCTGCCAGCCAAACCGAGAATGCGTAGCGATTGTGATCGCGCCCGGCTCCAACCGTCCCGGCGTCGGACTGAGCAAAGGGAGTACGGCCG
>JBILVV010000101.1:0-12786 GCA_044370255.1 Pirellula sp. | reverse complement strand
ACTTTCCGGAGTAAGTCAATTGCCGAGCTTGGCCACCCTCGGATGGGGCAAGCCAAAGTTGGGTCGCCTTGGTGTTTTTTGACGGGTCGCTGAATCGGGTTGCCTGATAGACCAGCGAGCGACCGTCGGGGCTCAGACGAGGGTCTGCGAGCCGATCGTAACGGAACAAATCCCCGATCTGCATTGCTCGCGGCGTCGATGGCTGGGCAAGATTGGATTGAGCGACGGATTCGTCCTGCGGCATGAGCAATCCTGACAAGGTAAAGGCAAGAAACGCACGGGTCGAGATTCGAGTGGACATCATGATTGAGTGAACGGATATCTATGGGGTGAAAGCGGAGAGCGTAATGATACTCCAAGTCCAGATAGCCAGTGCTAGCGTTTTCGTGGGCCGTTACATTTTCTCTAATCTGTCCCTTCGGAGGGGGCGAGGGGGAAGAAAACTTGTTTTAGCGAAACGTTGTTTCCATCGAGAGGCAGGAGTCGGTCGAAGATGGATTACGTGAAGGATGTCCCAGGGATTTGGGGAAGCAAGGATGGCCAATCGTTCCGGGTCGACTAGGAGAGGCGTTCGTTACGCGATCGCTATTGGTCTCGTATTGACAATCCTGTTTTGTGTTGGGGAGTATACCTCCGACTGGAAGCGGCCCGGGTATTACCGCGCCCCTCGGACCACGACTTTGCTAGTCAGGGCCCAGCCTGGAAAAGTCATCAAGATCGTCGCTGAACCCCTCCCGATCCAGGCCGAGACCCCCATCGAATTGCTGGATCGCTCGATGTGGGCATCGTACAAATCGGAAGCTCCCAACCAATTATCGATGATCGAGCCACCCGCTGGTGCGAGGTTAGCCGCCCCTATATCGCTCGAGTTGTCCGATCCGTTTGCCGAGTCGGCGCCGGTGATCGCTTGGAGCAACGAGAGCTCGGAACTCAACGACTCCATCGACGCGAGCACGGTCTCCGCGACCAAGCCGATCACTGTCAGGATATCGGGCGAAAGCAGACCCTCAGCAGCGTGGGAACGCAACTGGCCACATCCGATAGCTTTGCTGAACGAGATCGATCGAGTACAAGCATCGCCTCTCGGATCCTCCGATGTCGAAGTGCAGGTTTGGCTTACGAGCGTCGAGCAGACGCTCTCCGAACTTCAGACCCTCGCCATCGGCAATCCATCGAGCGACAGTCCGCTGAGTTCCCTACAACACCTCGTCACGCAAGGGCTTGAACTATCGAGCAAGCGGTCGGAGAGTATCGATTCCGCGCGTGAACTCTCCAGAATCGTACATGCCCTAGACCGTCGGCGGGCGGTTTGGACTTCGGTGCAGCTATGTGTTATGAAGAGCAAGGAGTATGTTGCTCCTCGCAAATACACGATCGACTCGGGCTTGATCGCAGATCGCTTGGACGCGGCTAAACGCGCGTTGGTGTCAACCGAGGATTCGGCGGGCTGGAGCTCCTACTTGATCCTCGATCGTGTCGACGACTTGGCCAAGGGGCGAATCGGCTCCAAGGATGAGCAGATTGCGATCGCCCGGCAGTTCCTGAGACGCGTTACCAATATTCGCGTGAATCCTGAACAACTCAGCATACTTCGGTCTGCAGCAATTCATCGTTTGGCTGATCAGATCCATCCGCTGACGATCAAGCCGGTGGATTACCGCAAGCTGTTGCTTGATCTCGAAGCGATCGAGAGCACACCTGTGCATCGTTGCTCTGAGGATATTGCCGATGCGGTTCAATCCCTTCGGTTTTCAGAGCATCCGGAAGTTGGTGCGGTAGCCTCTGCGATCAACACCCATTATCGGAATGCTAATGTTCGCTTGAGCGTTTCGGAAGCCTTTCTGAACCGCATGGTTCCTCGCGGACTTGTAAGCACGCATCCGGTGCAGCAGCGAATTCTCGGGGCGGATACTCGAGGTGCGAGTCGCGTTCGGACTAACCTGGCTGTCGATCTCGTTCCGGATCCTCAAGCCTGGAGACTCCGGATCAATCTGGATGGAGACATCAGCAGCAGTACGCAGAGTAGCCGGAACGGTACGACTTTTTTCAATTCGAGTTCGGCCAACGTGCAGACCCAGCGCGAGTTACGGGTCGATGGCCAATCTCTGACGGTCAACGGCACTCCTGCGCGTGTGGAATCGTCGGATTCACTTCGCAGGTTTTCGACCGAATGGGACTCTTTGCCGATTGTCGGCGATATGATTCGCTATGTTGCACACCGTGAATTCACGCAATCCCGTCCGATTGCGAAGCGGATCACCCAACGGCTGATCGCTAAACAAACCGATGAGGAATTCGACAGGCAGCTCAAGAGTCAAATCAGCACAGCTCAGGATAAATTCGAGTCTCGACTTCTCGGACCTCTGCAGTCACTGCATTTGAGTCCATTGGTGATGGACATGCAGTCGACCAACGACCGGTTGATTGCACGATATCGGTTGGCCGACGACAATCACTTGTCGTCTTACACTCCTCGTCCTCTTGCGCCTGGAGACAGTCAACTGTCTCTGCAGGTTCACCAGTCGATTTTTAACAACTTAGCGGATCGAGCGATCGACACCCATCGGGACTGGACCATTCAGCAGTTATCGGACTCTTTGGCAGATATTCTGCAGCAACAGCGACCGGAACTCCCTAGCGATACGCCGCATGACGTTACACTGCAATTCGCGTCCCCGAATCCGATATCGATCGAATTTGAGGATGGGAAAATGTGGCTGACTCTGCGGATCGCTTCTTTGGAGCAACCCGGCAGGCTGCACTTGAAAAACTTTGTGATTCGCTCCTCCTACACCAGAACCATCGATGGCTTGCAAGCCGAACTGTTGCGCGATGGAGTAATCAGTATCGATGGTCACCGCCTCGGTGCACGTGATCGCGTTCCCTTGCGCGCTATTTTCACCAAAGTCTTTTCAGCCCGCACCAGTATTCCTATGGTCGCTCAAAGCTTGCTCGAGGATCCTCGAGCACAAGGCTTGGTGGTGTCTCAGTTCGAAATGCGGGATGGTTGGCTCGCTATAGCGATCAGCGATCAAAATGGATCAGAAGTAACTCAACCAATCGAGCCCGGACAGAGAGAAATGGCAAGTGAACCATTGCGTCCCGTCAAGGCGCGTCCGGTTGCGACACGGCCTAATAGCGATCGGCCAGCGATATCTCGCTGACACAAGTGCTGGTTACTTGGATGGAGTGCTATCCGACTCGTTCTTTGCTGATACGTTTTTTAGATGCCGATCGAAAAAATCGATCGACTGCTCGATCGCTCTGCGATCCACAAACGCCATGATGTGACTTTTTTTGGCGAGTGGGAGAAACTCACAATCGACACGGTTGTCCTCGAGTCGCTTAAGCATCCCTTGCGAGAACGTGATCGGGACCAATCGATCGGATTCGCCATGAAACAAGAACATGGGAGGGTCGTCCTCGGAAACATGGTGGACAGGGGATGCTGCTTCGTAGATCTCCGGAATCTGTCGTCGAGTACCACCGAGGAAACCGGCCAGCAAGCCGCTGTCATCGGGGATGAGCCGCAGGTCGCAGGGAGCTCCCCCTGCAACGCACGCCTTCACTCTCGGAATGCCGGACCGCGGATTGGTCGCGACCAACGCAGCCAGATGACCTCCAGCAGAGTATCCCCAAACCCCGATTCGTTCACTGTCGACGCTGTACGACTCAGAGTTGGAGACCAGCCAGCGGATCGCTTCAAAGCAATCGTCGATCTGAGCGGGATGTTTATGAGTGGGCGCCAAACGATAGTTGATCACCATCACCACGTACCCTTGAGCTGCAAACTTGCGAGCATGAACAGCATCGTAAGATTTATCACCAGCGATCCATGCACCACCATGAATCATCACGATCCCAGGGTGCAAGCCGTTCGAATTCGACCCATCCGAATCTGGCTGATAAATATCAGCCATGCGCGACGATTCGACCACGCTTGAATAAGGGACGTTGTAGCGTACTGTTACCTTGGATTCCGAGTTGGCTTTGGTAGCTGTATCCTCGGCTCGTAGATGTGCCGATGCGCCGAAGGAGGCAGCAAGGAACAACCATGCCATAAATATCTTCATCCGCATTGACAACTATCCTCCTGCATGGAAAACCAGGTGCGGCAATTCCGGCATGATCAATCGCTCCATCGCCAACCGTACGCCTGCAGGTGAACCTGGCATAGTAACGACCACCTGCTGTCCCACCCGTCCGGCGCTCGCGCGACTCAACATAGCTGATGGTCCGATTTCTTGGAAAGACAACATGCGAAAAAGTTCGCCGTATCCAGGGATGAATGCGTCGTACAAGGCTTCGATCGCCTCGGTCGTTTGATCGCGAGCGGCAAGGCCGGTGCCCCCGGTGACCAAAAGGGCCTGAACGCCATCGATACGTAACAATTCCCTAGCCGCTGTGCCGATGCATTCGCGTTCGTCAGGAACGATGCGTCTGGCCCGAACCGTGTGTTCAGCAGCCTGCAACATCGATTCGATCAAAGCACCCCCCTCATCGGTTTCGATGGTTCGTGTGTCGCTGACCGTAAGTACGCAAACGCCGACGGACCTGGGGGCTTGTCGCCGATGCTCCTGAGTGCTTTGGGAGGGCATATCGCTCCTGTTTGCTGGGGTAACGTCAAAGCCATTTTCATTGTAGAGGAACCCTCTGTTTTGACAAATAAAGCTAGCAAATCGCGCGGGAGATCAAGGATTTGCTTAGGGAGGGTGAGCATTTGTGACCGGACTGGAAAAACGCTTCACGGCAGGGTGAGGATTGAGCCGAAGAATCGGAAAAGTCGATATTCTTCCCATGCTTAATGGCAGCTGTTTGCGATGAAGGTGTCTCCCGGTTCGAGGTTCATTCGTCTCTTGCAAGTTGGAGGCTTGCTGGGGCTTGGGGTGTTCCTGTGGGGTTTGAGCTTGATCCCCATCCAACGGTCGATATTGGTTTGCGAGTGCAGCGTTTTGGTTTCGCCGAGCGAGCATGCCAAGCTGGTGGAGCTAGGTAATCAGAGGAGCATTTCATCTTGTTCGATCGATCGGTTGGTTTGTGAACCGTTGAAAGCTCTTGACGAGACATCTTGCAAAGTCCATTCGACGGGCGAGGTAGCGGTGCAACGAGTTCGTCTGCGTCTTGGAATGAACCGTCGGGCGACAGCGACCGAACTGGAGGAGGAATTGAAGTTACTGACATCAAGCGCGAAGGGGCTCGCTCAGCCGACGGTGGCGATTCCGAGGGGAATCTGTCATGCCAAGTGGCGTTTGCAGGTTGCGGAGCATGCGCTTTCTCGATTTCGATTGGATTGTGTTCGGGATGGCATTGAGCTTCCTGACACCAAGAAGGACTCTCCATTTCGATTGGCATCGCAATCGTCATCACCGATGGAATCGGATGCTATGACGTTGTTCGGTTCGCTTTGCTCGGAGGTGGATTCGGCCCAACGAGGCCTTCATCTGGCCCAGAGAGAGGCGCAAAAACAAGAGCAGGAGACGACGGCCATCTTCACCTTAGGCGGCAATCCTCGATTCTTTGTGCGTGGCGGTTCACTTGATCGAGTGCGGTTTCTGGTTCTCGTTATGTCGTGTTGTGGGATTATCGGTCTGGTGTTGATGCGACCGAAACGCGACCGACTTCGAAAGCGATCGGAACCTATCCCCAACCGGCAAGACTTGATGAAGATGCTCGACGGTTGTCGGATTCCGTACCTGGGCGTTATCCCGCTGGAGACCAACGAAGCTACTTTGGAAACTCCGATGGTTGCGAGTGTTTTGCGAAGCAATCGAGCGCGTGTGCGTGGGTTGTATCGGCTGTTGGGGCTAGCTCATTTGTCGGGCTGGTCTCGATGGTCGGAGCGTATGCTGGCGGTGTGGATTGTGTGTTTCGTGTTGCGTTATCTCTTGGATCCACCATGGCGTGAGCTTTTGTTTCAAGCTCCACTGGCTGCCTTCTCGAGCATCCTGTTCGGAGTTTGATTTCTGCTTGGGCAACGGGGTGAAGCGTGAGACGGATCAAGGTCCTAGCAATCATTGGAGGGCTTCTAGCTGTCTCATCAGCGGTATTGTTTGCTTGGATACTATCGAACCAGAAGACCGACGTAACGGAGCAGCTTCAACTGGGATTGCGCTTTGCGCGGCGGGGGGATTACGGGACGGCGGCTAGGCTTGCTGAGCCGATTAAAGAGGAGCAGATCGAGAAGCGTGTTGATAGGTCGACACGTCATTTCTTGCTTGGAGCTGCAGCGCGACAAGGAGCGGAATCACTGCAGTATCGTCCATCGCGGACGGAAAAGAACGAACAAGCAGTTGAGCAGTTGCAGCAGAGTCGCGATCTGAAATTCCCCCCTGGCTACGAGGGGGTGGGCAATTACCTGCTCGGTATGGCGCTCTATGACCTATTTCGGTGGGAGCAAGCAGTGGAACCCTTATCGATTGCATTTGATCGGTGGCCGAAGGGTCGAAGTGATGCGGTGGAACGATTGATCGACATCGAATTGTATGGCGATAAACGAGATACGACTGCGGCTTTGAACCGTTTGGAACGATGGGCAGCTCTTTCCGCTTTGACACCCAATGACATGGATCGAGTCGCCGCCAAGCGAATGGAAATTTATAGCGAGCAAAAACAATATGATCAGTTGGAACCGCTGTGGCGATCGATTTCGCAGGAATCTCCGATGCGTAGTCATGCCGCCCTGACATTAGCGCGGTGCTTGAGACAACAAGCGTTGGCCAGCAACTCCGAGTCGGAGTCATCTGACAAGCGGAATCAAGCTTTGGAGCATCTCAAGGAGGTTGAGTCGCTAAGGAATGTTCCGAGCGATATCCGGCGGCGATCGATGCTCGAGCAGGGACTGTTGTATCGAGATTCGGGCGCTTTGCAACAAGCAGTAAGCTCGCTGAGCAGTTTGCGTCTCTCGTCACCGTTTGAGCCTGAGTTCATGATCGCTGGGATCGAGGAAATCGATGCTCTGATCGATTTGGGTTTGCATTCGGAAACGATCGCGACGCTCGAGCAGTTGAGGAAAAGTTTCTCGGAACCGAAGTGGTTTGAGAACTGTTGGATGCCGCTGGAGAGGATGCGCATAAGGTTGCTCGCGTCCGCTAATCGATTATTGGACAAAGAGGTTTACTCCGAATCAGCCCGCTTCGTAACGAATTTGCCTAGTGTTTGCTCCGAAGTAGACCGCTTACGACTCGACGCAACGGTCAACGACCGCTGGGCTAGGAAGATGCAGGAATCCCGCAACGAGAATGGTAGTGATGCGGAAAGGATGGAGAAGATTTTCCGGCGCGCAGCGCAATCCATCGAACGCTTGAGCCAGATCGATATGCGCACGCCAAACTACATGCAGAGATTGTGGACAGGCATAGAGAATTATCATTTCGCGAACAATTTCGAAGACAGCAATCGACTGATCGAGCGATATCTCGATCTCGCTCCACGCTCGGATTGGTCGCGCCCTCTGTTGATGCGAGCCAAGAATCATGCTGCATCAGGAGACGTCAAGGCTGCGCTGGAGACAATCGATAAAATGCTGCTGACCAATCCAGAAAGTCCGCTTTTGCCCGATGCCAAGCTAACCGCGGCAAGGCTTTATTGGAATCAAGGGGATTTCGACGAAGCGGAAGCCTTGATTTTGGACAATCTCTACTCGGGAAACCTTCGCCCCGATAGCCCGATGTGGAAGGAATCCTTGATTGAATTGGGAACGCTCATGTTTCGACAAGGAGAGCAGATGCAGGTTCGCATCCTTGGTATGACGGTCGACGATGGTCCGCAATCTCAGTCCCTACGAGCAGATTTGGAAAAGAGTTATCAGCAACTGCTTCGCAGTATCGCTAGCATGGAAGAGGGGCTTCGCCGTTTCCAAGGAGACGAAAGACGATATCAATTGCTCTACATGACGGCCAAGGCATATCGTATGGCTTCCTACTGGCCCGAGACCCTGCTTCAAGGGAATCGATTGGTCAGCGAGGAATCGATCTCTCAGTGGAAAACGAAGCGAAAGGAACTGCTCGTCAATTCGCGGGACACCTTTGCTTCGCTACGTAGGGAGCTGACGAACACCGACGAAAAGACTCGCGTTCCAAATTCCGAAATCCTTCTGTGCAACAGTTACTTCGGCGAAGCGGATTTGCTGTTCCAAGAAGGAAATTTTAAAGGGGCCTTGGAAGCGTATCGCGCCGCGGCCAATCAATTCATCAACGAACCGGAATCGTTGGAGGCATTTGTGCAGATGGCTCGGTGCCATCAAGAGCTTGGCCAGATGTCAGACATGCGCCGTACTCTGGAGATGGCGATCGATATTCTGAACCGCATCCCCGAAGATCGGGATGACCGATTCGTCAAGAACACCCGCCAAAGCAGGCAGAATTGGGAAACACAGATCCGCTGGATGATCCAAGAGATCGATCAGGGAACCATCCGTTAGCAGCGAGGGTTCATTTCAAACAAAAAAGCACTGCTGTGCACAGCAGTGCTTCTGACTTTCTTCTGGTGCGAACGAGTATCCCCGCCAGACTATTTGTCCGCCAGCGCCTTCTCGATTGCTGAGGTCACCTCAGCCGACTCAGGGGTCGCTGCAGATCCGAAGCGAGCTACGACATTACCCTTGCGATCGACGAGGAACTTTTCGAAGTTCCATTTCACAGGACCTTTCCCTGCAGGCTTGGTGTCTACCGAGGTGAGGTACTTGTATAGATCGCATGCCTTTCCACTCTTGCCGCTGTCGTCGTTGACGTTCACTTTTTCCAGCAAGTCGAAAGTGACGTTGTATTTGCTGGAACAGAAACTTTTGATCTCTTCGCTGGATCCAGGCTCTTGCCCACCGAACTGATTGCACGGGACACCGACAACTACGAGCCCCTTCTCGCCGTAGGTTTCGTGCAATTTTTGGAGACCGGTGTATTGCTTGGTGTAGCCGCACTTGCTGGCTACGTTGACGAACAAGACGACTTTCCCTTCGTACTTGCTCAGGTCGACGCTCTCTCCGCCGAGCGACTTCATCGTGAACGCGAGGGCTGGCGGCTTAGCCATCGCCGAATCATCCAAACTACCTGCACCGATGAGAGCCATAGCGACGATACCTGCGAGTAAACGGTTTTTCATGGGATCATTCCTCCAAATGGGATACAAACTCAACACAGTGGTTTCATGGATTATCCATAACGGTCAAGTAGCGACCGGCGGGATAGTCTCTCCGGAAATCAAGTCTTCAAAGGTTTCGCGGCGGCGAATACAGTGCACGGTCCCGTCTTCGATCAACAATTCCGGGGGGCGGTAGCGTCCGTTGTAATTGCTCGCCATGACGAATCCGTAGGCACCCGCGACTTCGAGGATGAGGAAGTCTCCAACGCGGGCTGGGGGGAGCGATCGCTTGGCGACAAATCCACCTTCCTCTTGCGTGAAGATATCGCCGCTTTCGCATAGCGGTCCACCGACCACGACGTCGATGCGTTCGCTGGGGGCAACGCCGCCGCGATGAGCGATCGAGATTGGGTGGTAGGCCCCGTAAAGGATCGGTCTGGCCAAGTCATTGAAACCGGCATCGAGCAAGTAGAAGATGTTTTCACCCATCTGCTTGACGGCTCGTATTTCCGCAACCAGGAACCCGCTTTCGGCGACGAGATATCGCCCCGGTTCGATCTCAAGGCGGAGTTCGTGACCGAAACGTTGTTCGAGTCGCTTTCGGGTTTGGTCCCAGAGGACGTAGTATTGGTCTAGATCAACATAGGACTGTCCTTTGCGGTAGGGGACGGGAAGTCCGCCCCCGGCGCTGATAGTGGTCAGGGTTCGACCGATTTGCTCCGCGGTCCGTTCAAGCGATTGGCATACCTGCGAGAGGTGTTCCAAATCGGTTCCGGACCCGATGTGCATATGGAGACCGGTGATAGCTACGTTGTGCATGTCAGCGAGCCGAAGACATCGATCGATATCCATGTGCCAGATACCGTGCTTGGACTGTGGCCCTCCGGTGTTTGTTTTCTGGCTGTGGCCGTGTCCGAATCCGGGATTGATTCGGAGAGTGACACTGGCACCTGGAGAAACGGCACCCAGCTGCTCGATCATATCGGGCGAACCGCAATTGACGTGGAGCGATCGCTCTGCGACCAGATCAAGTGCTTCGCGATCGAATACATCGGCGGTGTAGACGATGCCCGGCGGGTTGCTGTGCGGATCGAAACCAGCTGCCAGCGCGCGTCGAACCTCTCCAGCGCTGACCGCATCGACTACTACCCCCAGCCTGCGCAAGCGGTCGAGGATCGCGATGTTCGAGCAAGCTTTTTGTGCATAGCGAATCGTATCGAACATGCTGAGGTCTTCGACTCGGCGGCGAATCATCTGCATATCGTAGACATAGCAGGGTGTGCCGAATTGCGAGACGATTTTCTCCACCTCGATCCCAGCAATTTCCGTACGAAGCAGGTCGAAGGAGCTGGCGGCGGCAACAGGCATCGGAACAAAACTCCAGAGGGTTATGAAAAAGGTCGACAGCCAAGAGCTACGGTGAGCGTTGCTCCACAAAGGGATTATTGTTGAGGATGGCGGAGATTCAGGCTAGGACTCTGCCTTTTTTTTGTCTCGCATCGCCTGGGAATAGCGTTCCATGAAGCGCTTTTCCTTGGTTGTCAGAGAATCTTTTCCGGACGAATGAATCTTCGCCAAAATGCGATCTGCCTCACGAGCGTCGAGTTGTTCCCGCCCGATTTCCCGGTCGCTAATGACTTTCAGGCGTGGACCAATCAGTTTGCGGCGGATGGTAACCCAGAGATCGGCGGGAGATTCGAGCCACGAAAAGTTCCAGCGGAGAAAGAAGTACATGAAGGCGAAACAGATCCCGGATAAATGCACATCATAAGCAATGCCATCGCCGGTCGGAGTGAAGAAATTGAGCAGGACGAGTATGACTCCCATGACCCAAGCAGGCATCGGAATGAATAGTAGGAAGACGGTCACTGTTGGGTAATTGAGGATGAATAACATGCTGATGCACAAAACGGCACCCGATGCTCCGAGGACGCTCGACTGATCCCCTCCACCAAGAATCGCATGCTTCACCAACCACATCGCGCCGCAGAAAAGGGCACAGATCAGATATATGCGGTAGAACTCCCGCGTGCCATATCTCTGTTCCACGGGTCTTCCCATGAAGTAGAGACTCAACATATTGAACAAAATATGATTGACGTTCTCGCGGTTGTGGGCGAACGAATAACTCAAAGCGTGCCACCACCACCAAGGTTGGGAAACATCACTTCCCCGGAGCACAAGCAGGTCGTTGACGACTCCTTGGGAATCCTCCTTGTTGACACCTAAGAGTGCGTTTGCCAGGAAGATCACGACATTGATAATGATCAGGACAACGACTGCTGATCTCTGATCGAAGCTAGGTCGCAAATCCAATGGAGGATTGTCGTGATAGTAGTATCGATCGTGTAGTCCCATGCGATCGAGAGGCCGTTTGCAGAGCGGCGGAGGGCCGCATCAACGCGGCTCTGCTCCTTCCTCTTTCGATGGATCTTTCGGCTTTTCGTCGCCTGATCCTGCGGATTCTGGTTGATCTGCCGGAGCCTTGTTCCCAAAGGTTTCCGAGAGAGGAGTGCTGAAATATTCCGAGGGTGTTCCGAGCGTTCGAGCTCGTTTCTTCCACATCGACAACTGCTCCTCAACTTCCTGGGAAAGGTAGTCGGAATCGTAGGCCCTTCGGATCGAGACGAAGTCCCAGAGGATAAAAGACGAATCGAGGTCCTGATCGATAAGTTTCTTGTAGCGATTGATGGACTTTGCAACATCCTCACCGACGTCCTCGGTAATCATCATGGGGTAATAGCGGAACACTTTATCCCAGCGCCTCCAAGCTGCCTCGAATTTATCGACAGCTCCTTTGACATCCGCGACGTCGATCAATGCATTTCCTTCGTACATCAATCGTCGAGCATCGACGAGGATTTCCTCCTGTTCAGCTTCTGCACGCATGTCCCAATATGCGTAGTTCACCACACCCCTCAGAGATTCTGTGTTTCGCACTGCTTCCTCCGCACTCACAAGCTCCTTCGCCAATTCCAGACCTTCCAATTGCATATTGCGAGGCAGTTGGCCGGCGATTTCCTGATAGTTGGGCTGGATTTGAGTTTCGACTTCATATGCAAGCCTCCTTTCGTCGCTGTTTCGTTCGGAATCAGGTTTGCTCAGGACAGCCAATCTCTCTCCGGGAACTTGCTTCTTCTTCAGTTCGATGGCGGCCGTTCTCGCATCCTTGGTCAACTCGGCAAATCGCGTCGCGAGAATCATGACTTGCTCTTGCAGTTTGTCGATGGAGCTGAGAATCACAGCATCGCCCGAGGTTCCACCCAGTTCGCGAGCTCCAAACTTCTTCCACTCTCTACCTGCTCGCTCCCAAGCAAACCGCGCGCGTTCATCGAGAATCCCTTCTTCCTCAATGGCCTCGCCATGATACATCTGCCAAAGGGGGCTGTAGCTGTAAAGAAGATGCGGAGATTTCTTAATCTTGGCTCCCGAAGCAACCAGTTCATAGGCTGCCTCATACCACAGACGGCCCACCAACCAACTGTCAGGTTTACGGTCAGGCCCCAGAGCGTCGTCGGCTCGAGCATTCAAGCCTTGGTCGATGAAGTACTGATGGAAGTCGTTGTCGTTTCGGAACAGTTCACGGTATTGCCGCTTTTCGTCCGCCTTCCCGAATTTGTTTCCGAAGTATTGACCCAATTCATATTGAAGAATCGGCTTGCGGCTATTGAACTTGGTCCCTTTGACGAGGTAATCCATGCCTTTCTTGAC
>JBILVV010000476.1:0-3631 GCA_044370255.1 Pirellula sp. | reverse complement strand
CGGACAACGCGACCATGGACATCGGTGAGACGCCGCTCGATTCCGTTATGGTAGAAACTCAATCGCTCGTGATCTAATCCGAGCAGATGCAGAATCGTTGCGTGCAAATCGTAAATCGTGGTCACATTCTCGACGGCCTTGTAGCCGAACTCGTCCGTGGCTCCGTAACTCATGCCGCGGCGCACTCCAGCACCCGTGAGCCAAACGGTGAACCCCGAGGGATTATGGTCGCGTCCGCTGGCACCCTTCTGAAACGTGGGCATTCGACCGAATTCGGTGACGAACGCAACCAGCGTGTCGTCGAGCAACCCGCGTCTCTTCATGTCGGTGATCAAGCCTGCCACCGGTTGGTCCAAGATCGGGCCATGCACACTGTACTGCTGCTCGATCACCTTGTGACCGTCCCAGTTTCCAACCCCTTCCCCCATCGCATAGGAACCATTAAAGAGTTGCACGAATCGCACATCCCGCTCGAGTAATCGTCTTGCGAGGATGCAATTTTTAGCGAACCTTGCTTTGTTCGTGTTGCTGGCGTCGTCAGCACCGTAGAGCGAAAATGTCTCTGCGGTTTCGTCCCCCAGATCGCTCAGCTTAGCTGCCGCCAATTGCATGCGGGCGGCTAGCTCATAACTCGCGATGCGGGCGGCTAAAAACTCATCGTCTCGCCGACTCGCTTGTTGAATCCCGTTCAGTTGCTGCACCATGCGACGGGTCGCGACATCGGTATCGAGAGAAATCGTTTCGGGCCGATTCAAATGTGGAATAGGTCGATCGGAGTTAAAAGGAGTTCCTTGAAACGCAGCTGGCAAGAACCCGCTGGACCATTGACGCTGCCCGATCTGCGGTATTCCGCGAGGATCCGGAATCGCGACAAACGCAGGCAGGTCCTCGCATACCGAGCCCAACGCATAGCTAACCCATGCACCCATGCTCGGAAAACCATCCAAAGTAAAACCAGTGGCCATCTGGCTCTCGGCCGGTCCGTGCGTATTCGACTTGGCAGTCATGGAATGGATAAAACACAGATCATCCGCTAACTCGCCGATGCGCGGCAGTAGATCGCTGGTCATCTTTCCCGATTGACCGCGTGGTCGAAATTGCCATCGAGGCTGAATGAGATTCCCTTGCTCACCTTGAAACGTGATCAAGCCCGAACTCTCCGGCATCGGCATATCATGCTTGGCAACCAACTCGGGCTTGTAGTCGAACGTATCGACGTGCGAAATCGCTCCGGAGGCGAAGATTACCAGAACCCTTTTTGCCCGGGCTGGAAAATGTGGGGATCTAGGAGCGTAGGGCCGAGACGGATCGATCGCGGGACGAATGGGAGCTTCACCCGCTCGAGCCGAGTCGTTGGCCAACATCGCGAGCAAGGCGATGGAACTCAAACCCGACACGCTATTTCCTAAGAACAATCGACGATGCATCTCAATACACCATGATGAATTCGTTCGTGTTGAAAAGAGCGCGACAAAACGCCTCTAAACCATGATCGCGGATCAAAGTGCGACACAGATCGATTTCCGCAGGCAAGGGTGAACGGGAGAACAGGAGTTCATAAGCCCTCACGATTTGGTCCTCTACCGTGGCACCCGCTTCCTGTTCCAATCTTTTTGCCAAGGCTCGACTGCGATCGATCATGAATCGGCTGTTCAGTAGATTCAGCGCCTGGAGCGGCGTGGTGGAAACATTCCTCTTGGGCTGTATCTGCCCTGCATCGGGACAATCGAAGGTTCCGAAGATCAAATCCAACTCAACGCGAGGCTTGCGTTGATAGATCATGCGACGAAACTCCGTCGGACCGTACAACATCTTCGTTTCGTACACGCGAACGTAGTTTTCGTTCGGCTCGAATAAATCAAAACCAGGGCCGCCCATTTTTAGATCGAGTTCGCCACATACGCCGAGGATGGTGTCGCGGAGGGGCTCCGCCTCCAATCTCCTCGGCGGAAAATAGCAAAGCAAACGATTGCCTGCGTCGCGCAGCTTCGAGTCCTGCCCCCCTTGCGAATCGAGCCGATAGACTTGGGAAGTACAGATCATCCGCTGCAGTTTCTTGATGCTCCAATTCTGTTCGATCAATTGAGCGGCAAGCCAATCGAGAAGTTCGGGGTGAAAGGGGACGCCTCCCCCTTTGCCAAAGTCACTCGGTGTATCGACGATCCCCGTGCCGAAGTGGTAATGCCACAGCCGATTGACCATCACGCGTGCGGTGAGCGGATTGTCTGGGGATACAATCCAATCGGCCAAGGCCACACGTCGATCCAGGCCGCTGCTTTCCAGCGGCAATTCGAACGCTCCGAGGGATGCCAAACCTCCCGGGGCAATGATCTCTTTCGGCGATGTGGGATCCCCGCGATGAAATCGATGGACGGGTTCTGGCATCGCCATCTTGCCAGCATAGACCTGAGGCCCGTCGCGTAGCGACTGCATTTTCCGTTCGATCTCTTTGAGCTGACGAAGCAAGGAGTCGTTCGGCAATTCCGCGACAGGTGCTAAATTGCGATCCCGGCGATCCGAGGCGTCGGCAACGATCGTCCAAGATTCCCCATCTCTTGATACCGAAAGAGCATACTGAGTGGCGACTCGATCGGAATAACGCGGTTCAGGACTTCGATCGCGACTCCATAGAACGCTCTTGATGGACGCGCTTTTGCCCAGATCAAAGATCAGCCGGCCTTTGCCGGGTTCGTTGGAAATCCATGAGTGTTCGTTGCCGTATCGACCGTCATGGACATGCTTGAGTTGGTGAAATGCATTGTTCGCAAAGTCCCCAGAAGATGTCACTGACGCATCTCTAGCAACATTGTCACCGTCGACCGAGAGGATCTCGAACTCATCGATGCACGGCTCAGCTCCGGTGGTGGCCAACACTTCGAATTTGACCCAACGAGCAATAATCGGTTCGAAGTTCTCGACATTCTCGCGATGGGAAACAGGCGACCGATTCGCAGAGGACGCGTTCGGCTGGGCTATTGGCTCGAGACTTCTCAATTGCTGGCGAATCTCTTTCGATTTTGCAAGGCATGCATCAAGTTCCGTTCTCTGTGCGTCGGCGTTAGTACTCGACAATGCCCGCTCTCCATGCTGGACCCCAGACAAACACGCCTTGATGCGGTAATAGTCCTGCTGCGAAATCGGATCAAATTTGTGGGCATGACAGCGGGCGCAGCCAACGGTCAATCCAAGAAAAGTCGAGCTCGTGGTGCTGACCATATCGTGCAGTTCGTCTGCTCGCTGGTTCGCGGTCAATACAGGATCGGGAGATTTGACTCGGTCCCAAGGGCCCCCCACCAGAAACCCGGTCGCCGCCTCCACCCCCCAACGATCTCCCGCGAGTTGTTCGCGAATGAAAGTGTCATACGGGAGGTCGCGATTGAACGCATCGATAACGTAATCGCGATAGGGCCACGCGTTGACCCGCTGATGGTTCATCTCAAAGCCATCGCTTTCCGCGAACCGAACGACATCGAGCCAGTGGCGCGCCCATCGCTCTCCGTAATGAGGTGAGGCGAGCAAGTCATCGACTAGCCGCTCAACCGCTCGATCTTCATCCTGTAAGAATTCTTGAACAAATCGATGCACCGAAGTTGGGTCAGGTGGGAGACCGGTCAAGGCAAAGCTGATGCGT
>JBILVV010000100.1:0-12803 GCA_044370255.1 Pirellula sp. | reverse complement strand
CGTTGGGCCCAAGTCCAAGTCGAATCGAACGCTTCGAGAGACACCGCCGTTGAATGCGACGCCATTGATATCTCGCAATGCGAATTGGCCCTGGCCGAAAATGTCAATCACGTAGGAATCATCCGGCAGCGTTTCGCCGAATCGAATCACCACCTCTCGCCGCGAGTCACCCAGTCCGATGTAAGCCGGGGTGACCAACTGGTCGTCTCCACCGGCCAGAATCAGAGGCGAATAAGTCGTAGCATTACCGCCGATTCGTATCGACGACGAACCGCTGACCAACCTTCCAATAACCAACGCGCTCGCCTCGCGCGAGCCATTGATCGCATCGAGCACTTCCTGTACGGTCGTCAACGCCCGCGGGTTGCTGTTGAGTTCAACAAGAATCGTTTGACCGTCGACCAACACATTGGGAGGACCCGGCACATCAAAGCTTCGGGACGAAAACTGAATTCGAATTCCCGATCCGGTGCTCGCGGTATTGACGGACAGAAACTCGACTTGAAGTCCTGCGTTACCAGAATTGAAGTTCGTAGAAGCCCTCGCCGAGTCAGCTCCAATCAACACCAAGGATTGATTCACGGGAACGGTATCGGCCACAACCGCAAATTCGCTTCCTCGCAGCAATGTCGTCACAACAAGACGGCTTGCCGCTGCATCGTCCTTCATCGCGCGCACCAAATCGCCTGCAGTTGTTTTCAAACCAGGTGCGGTGTTGACATCGATGGTGATCCGTTGCCCCTGAACCGTGATGATCGGATGAGATAACGGCTTTCCGGCCACTCCGCTCGTACGCGAGGATTTAACGAACCGAATCTCGGTGCCATTCCCCTGCTGCCCGGGCAGAGATGCACTGAAGTCAATTACTGCTGCTGCATTAGTTCCAAGATCCGTGGTGAGATATGCAGTGCTCAATACTCCGTCTGCCCCAGATCTCTTTATTTGGATTCCACTCAGCGTCTTGGAATCAATCTCAGCACCGTCGCTAAATCGAAGCACCATCTCCCGAGGGCTCACTTCGAGTACCGTGGGCGAGGAGGTCGCGCCGATAGCGATGGCGGAGCCTTCGTCAGGCTGTACACCGATCAGCTCGAGCCCTGTCGTCATCAAATTCCGGACTTCCAGAGATTCCAGCATCGATCGCCGCAACTGCTTTATCTTGCGGGTCTTAGAGCGATCCTTGCGAATGCGATTGCCGGAGGAAGAACCACTCCCGAAACCAAAGGTGGCCATTGAGGAACCTCGTACAGAGCCAAAAAACTGGGGCAAAAAAGGCTTGCGAGAAAAACTCCCGCAAATTCGAGTCTAATTAGACACAAGCGCATTGCAACGAACGCTCTCAGGGTTCAGCCCCGTTTGGTGGCCCCAAGTCGTGTCCTTTCGCAGACTTGCCCCACCCGGCAGCGGCATAACCCATGTGCGCCCTACAATCCCACGCGAGTCGTTAGAGGGATTCCCCATGCCAAAAGTTCCCATGCGGATCGGTTGCGGCACTTTGGCTCCCTTTTGGAGCCAAAAACCCTTCTCGTTCCCCCACGCCAACGATAGATTCTAACGAAATTAGCCGTTTCCAGCCTGTTCCCATCCCATTCCGCCGCGGCGTCCACCCGGATAAAGCCCCCAAAATCATGTTTCAATCGCTGCAAGAAGGACTCCAGTCCGCGTTTCGATCCCTGCAAGGCAAGGGAAAACTTAGCGAATCCAACATGCGTGAGGGGATCGCCATGGTGGAACGCTCCCTTCTCGAAGCCGACGTCAGCATCGATGTGGTGCAAAAATTCGTCGCAGATGTAGCGGCCGCCGCCGAAGGACGGCGAATTCTCCTCTCCCTCCGCCCACACGAAGAATTCATCAAGATCGTTTTCGAGGAATTGGTCAATGTCCTCGGTCCAGTCGACAACTCCCTCTCGATCAAACGAGGGACCCTGACCACCATCATGATGTGCGGTCTCCAGGGTGCGGGCAAAACCACCACCTGCGGCAAGTTGGCCCTGCTGATCCGGGAAAAGAAACTCAAACCGTTCCTGATCGCCGCCGACTTGCAACGACCCGCCGCTATCGAACAACTCCACGTCCTCGGCGAACAACTCGGGGTCCAAGTCTTCAGCAAACCTGGCGCTAGCGACCCGGTCGCCGTCTGCCGAGAAGGCCAAGCTCAGGCCAGGGCCGTCCACGCGGACGTCGTGATTCTCGATACCGCTGGACGGCTGGCGATCGATGCCGAGTTGATGGAACAACTCAAACAGATCGACAAACAAGTCCAGCCTGATCAGGTCTATCTGGTGGTCGACGGCATGACCGGGCAGGATGCCGTCAAAAGCGCCAAAGCATTCAACGAGGCGCTGAGCCTCGACGGGGTCATCATGACCAAACTCGACGGTGATGCCCGAGGCGGAGCACTGCTAAGCGTCAAAGCCGTTACCGAAGTACCGATCAAATTCATCGGTACCGGCGAACACATGGATGCCTTGGAACCGTTCCGACCCGAAGGCATGGCCAGCCGCATCCTGTCGATGGGGGATATCGTCGAAGTGGCTCGCGAAGCCCACCGCCTCATCGATGAACGGGAACGCAAAGCTCTCGAAGATCGAATGTCCAAGGGAATCTTTACCCTGACCGACTTCCGAGACATGATGCAAAAACTTCGCAAACCCGGCTTGATCGGCAAAATGATGAGCCTGATGCCCGGCATGGGTGAACTCTCCAAAGTCATGGGGAACACCGACAGCGAAAAGGAAATGAGCCGTCTGACCGGAATCATCGACTCAATGACACCCGACGAACGGCGGAATCCCAAGCTGATCGACTCCTCGCGACGCAATCGAATCGCCAAGGGTTGCGGTGTTCAGGCGGTGCAGGTGAGCGACTTGATCAAGCAATTCGAAACCATCGGGCCGATGCTGCAAATGGCCACTTCGGGTTCCACCGCGGACAAGATGAAGATGCTTCAACAGATGCAAGGCATGGCCACATCCAACCCGTTCAACCCCTTGGGCGGGATGAAAATCAAGGGGAACACAGGCAAACGCCTCACTCCCAAAGAGCGGGAGAAAATGCAGCGAGAACGGGAAAAGCTCCTTCGGAAAAAGAAGCGCGGCAGCTAACCGCAAAAAACCTGAAAATGAGCCTCCCCAGTTTTTGGATCCGAGGGTATCATCCCTCCTTCTAGTTTTGAGTCATTCCACGTCGGAGATTGGTTGTGTCGGTACGTATTCGAATGAAGCGATTGGGACGCAAGAACCGTCCGTTCTATCGTTTGTGCGCCATTGATCAGCGAAGCCCCCGCGACGGTCGGGTCCTCGAAGAACTGGGGCATTACGACCCCATGTGCAAGGAAGTAGATGCTCGAGCCATCCTCAAGGGCGACCGGATTGACTACTGGGTCAGTGTTGGTGCACAGCCTAGCGAAAACGCCGTTGTGTTGATCAAAAAGTACGGGACCAACGGCTCCCATTTGGCCAAGCAGCAGGAAGCCCTTTCTCGGTTGGGTCGCCTCGCCAAGTCCAAATCGGCAACTGCAGCATCGTAAGATGCCCAGGTAGCTCCTCGGTCTCCTGTGCCTGGTTCAACCCTGCGATTCGATATTGTAACCCTATTCCCCGGAATGTTTTCGGGGTATCTATCTCAAAGCCTACTGGCTAAGGCGATCGATCGCGGGCTCATCGAAATCCAAATCCATAACCTTCGCGACTGGTCGGTCGATCCCAAGCATCACAAGATAGATGATCGTCCCTACGGTGGCGGTCCTGGCATGCTCATCGGTGTCGAACCCGTGATCCAATGTGTCCATGATGTTCGGGCCATGAACTCTATCCCCGGCCTTGTCATTCTTTTGACACCGCAAGGGGAGCGATTGGGTCAGCATCGCATTGAACAACTCGCTCCGCACGGTCGATTGATCCTGCTGTGCGGTCGCTACGAGGGCTTCGACCATCGAGTCGTCGAAATACTCCGGCCGCTGGAACTGAGTATCGGCGACTTCGTTCTCAATGGTGGGGAAGTCGCCGCGATGGTTGTCGTCGATGCGACCATCCGCATGGTCCCGGGTGTCCTTGGAGATGAACAAAGCAGTTGGGAGGATTCGTTCTCGCGCGGCAATCGCATGTTGGAGTTTCCTCAATACACCCGTCCTCCGGAATACCTCGGCCATCGCGTCCCCGAAGTTCTCCTGAGCGGTGATCACCAGAAAATCGCTCAATGGCGCAAGGAACAGTCCGAGCGCCGCACACGCGAGCGCCGCCGGGATCTATTACCCGGCGATGAAGGCTGATCAACCGTCTGAACATCAGGAATCGCCCCTAGGATTTCTTCTTCGAAGCTTGGAGCCGAATCGATTGGAGCCAACGATGCAGGTCGGCTGGCCAAGGCATTTTGAAATCAACCGCAACGCCGGTGATCGGATGCTCCAAGGCAAGTGTTGCTGAGTGCAGCGCCTGACGCGGTGCACCGCTTGCGTCCCTGCCCTCTCCTCGAATCTTCGATGTTCCGTACAGAGCATCGCCGCACAAAGGATAACCCGCCTCCGAAAGATGAATACGAATCTGATGCGTTCGCCCCGTCTCCAGTTCACATTCCACCATCGAGTAGTCCCCAAGTCGTTCGATGGGACGAATGCGGGTGACGGCCCGTTGCTCAGTGGGGTCCTCTCCCCGATCTGCAGGCTTGGTGCCCCGTAGACCATCCCCTCGATCTCGGACTAAGACGGTGTCGAATGTTTGCGCTTCGGGATGACCGTGTACGACGGCATGGTACCTACGGATGATTCGATGATTTCGAAACGCTTTGCCGAGTGACTGAGCGACACTTGGAGTCCGTGCAAAGATCATCAAACCGCTGGTATCCCGGTCCAATCGATGGACAGCTACAACCTGATATCGCTTGAGCCTTGCAGCAAGTTGCCGCTGCTGATCGCTTCGGGTCCAACGAGGTTCCCGTCGCTTGGGTGGTTGCTTGGAGCCGGAAGGGTGAAAATAGCGATCCAACGCGCTGGGTAATAACTCCTCGAGGGTAGGCTGCAACTGCCGACGTTTGTCCGACAGATTTCGTTCTTCGAAGTGTCGGACACTGGTAATCCCAGCTGGCTTTTCAACCACAACGATAAAATCGTCAACGTACACGATTCGCAGGTCCTCAACTCCCACCGGCTTGGGCAACGGATCTCGCCAAAGCTTGATGACGTCTTTCGAGGTCACTTTGCGAAGGCAATCCACGCACAGATTGCCGTTGATCTGAACGTGCCGACTGCGAATAGATCGCCGAACGTCCCCCCAACTAGAATCGGCCAGGCTCTTTTTCAGGATCCGTTCCAGGACCTGACCATCGTCTTGAGCATCGACATGGATACGTTGAAATGCGTCGTTGCCCTGTGGATTCATACTGCAGTTGGCTGTGCCACTGAAAAGATTCGACATACACCGGAGGATGACATTCCGTTACAATACACCAAATCGGTGGGATGAAAACGATCGACTCGGTCCCATTTCGGATCCTGCTCCTGTTTTCGATGTAGCATTTTCCGACTTTTCATTCACCGAAATCAATTTACCCTAGCCATATCGAGTTTCGGCCATGCTTTGCTTCCTACGCAAATCCCTGTCTGCCTCAACCTTGCTCGTCGCAGTGACGATTGTCACAATCGGGCTAGCTGTCCCCCACGCGATCTTCGCGCAGGATGCCGTTTCTCAGGCTAGAAAGGAACAACCTCCGACCCAAGACGAGTTTCCAGGCTCCGAGGATTTCGAGAAAGCCAGCAAGATCCGTGTCACCTCCGACTCCCGCGATGCATACGAAGAAGTGATCGAGCTTTGCCAATCCGCGCTGAAAAAAGGATTGGATGAAATCGATACTGCTGCAGCAAAACGGATGCTGGCAACAACGGCTCTGCAACGTGCTCAAGCGACCATTGAGGAAGCCTCGGGCCGACAGATCCCTGGGAACCGTATGGCCAAAATCACCAACGAAGCCTTGAAGGATCTTGAGATCGCTATCGAGGCCGATCCCAAACTTTTCGATGCACTCATCCTCAAAGGACGACTCCATGTGCTCCGAACCGAACTCAAGAAAGGGCTTGAAACTCTCGAACAAGCCCAAGTTGCCCTCGAGGAAGCGCTCCAAGAATCCAAGGACAATGCAGAGGTAAAGAACAAGCTATCGGAAGTGTTGGTGATGAAGTCCGTTCTTCGCCAAGATGCCGATGAACGACTCAAAGACCTTCTCAAGGCCATCGATGCCAACCCGGAAAATGAACGAGCTGTTCAGCAAACGGTTGAAACGCTGATCAACTTGGGTCGCTTCGAAGATGCGCAGGAAACGATTCGCAAGTTCCTTGAGGTCGTTCCCGAAAATGAATATGCGATTCGCCGGATGGTGATGCTGCAGCTGCAAGAGGAAAAGCTCGAGCAAGCCATTGAGTTTCTCAACCAAAACATTGAGGCTTTGCCGAACAACAGCATGCTTCGAGGACTCCGAGGCAATGTGCTCTTCGCCCAGCATGTGGGCGCCAATAACAAGGAAGGCCTGCAAGCAGGCCTTGCCGACTGCGACAAGGCTGTCGAGTTAGACGCAAATAATCTCGAAGCGATTTTGACACGTGCGAAAATTTACCTCGCTCTCAAGGATCTCGAGAAGGCCAAAAAAGACATCGACTCGCTCGAAGCAAAACGTCCCGACCTACCTGATCTCGCCCTCCTCCGCATGGACATTGCCATCCAAGAAAAACGCTACGCCGATGCCATCGTGGATATGGAACGACTGGTTCAAGCCAACCCGGAAAACCGAATGCTTTTGCTGCAGCTCGGTTCCTTCTACCAGATGGATAATCGCCCCAAAAAAGCCCTTCGAATTGCAGACCGAATGGTCAAGGCTGATCCCTCCGACTGGCAAGCACTTCGGCTGCGAGGAGATATCCAGTTGGCCCTCGGCAATCATGCACAAGCCATCGAGGATTACAACGCTGCGATCGAAAATATTTCGAAGGATGAAGACGATTACTCGGGAGTCCTCAACAACCTTTCCTGGGTGCTATCAACCAGCCCGGATGACTCGGTGCGAAACGGAACCCGGGCTCTCGAACTTGCACTTAAAGCATGCGAACTAACCAAGTATTCCGAACCGCATATCCTGAGCACTCTTGCAGCCGCCTATGCAGAAGCTCAACAATTCGATAAAGCAAAAGAATGGGCAACGAAGGCTGTCGAACTCGGACGACAGGAAGGGCACGGACAGCTCGAACAACTTGAGCAAGAGCTCAAAAGCTACGACGAAGGCAAGCCATGGCGAGAGAAGCAAGATGTCAAAGAGAATCCCAATAAAAAGGGGCCTGGCGACTCGGGGATTGACACTTGAGGTCAACTCTTCTTGAGAGAGAAGCAGCCCCTAAGCGGCTTGCACACGAGTGCGATAGGCGCTAGCAGTCGCAGGGGTCGCAACGCGAACCAGCTTACCACCCTCCTCGCGTGAAGCGAAAACACCTGACTGACTGTGACACAGTCGAGGTAACCATTGCTCCAAGCTCTTCGATTGCTCGCTACCATCACCCCAATGCCCATCAATGATGACGAGATCGCTGGGAAGAACCGTGTGCGCGACGCGAACTAACCCATGAACGGGATCGCCGGGGATCAAGTGAGCCTTGACATTCAGTTCATTCAATAGGCGATGCGCTACCTTCAACGACAACCGCCCAGCCTCGCCAGACTCAAATGGGTCAAGAGCCGCATAACGCAATTTTTCCGGGTTCGACGATATTCGACACAAAGGCAATAGGGATCGCACGCGGCTGCCATCCCCCATGCCAATCTCGAGAATTGAGTGGATCGGTTGATCGCCGATGTAGAGAAAAAGGTCGCGGCACGTGGCTGGCTTTCCGAGATAACGCCAATAAAGACGTTGCAGCCAACTCAAACGAGCCATGACGAACTGCTCCTTGTCTGGAAAATCAACTCCGTAAAGGTGCCGGGATTTGCATCCTTGCAGTTCCCGTACACCTCATCCGGAAAGACTCGACCCGTCATTTCGGTTCCAATTAACCCCCGCATCCTTGCGGAGATTCAGGACGGCTGACTAGGCCGAACCGAGAGCGGGAGACATCCTTGTCCTATCCCTCCCTCGCCCTCCTGTACTTCGGTCCTGAGAAACAACCGACCTGAGCCAATATGCACCCAAAGATCCTGATTTAGCGGAAACGCCACGTTCACTGCCTGCAGCACAAATGCTGGCTTTACCGATCTAGCAACGACCCTGCGGGGTGGAGAAGGTAAGAGGATGGTGAAGACAAAATCGGAGATAACGTTTGGGCCAGACCGATACCAGGATACGTATTTTTCGGAATAATCCGGCGCAGTCCCGCGGGTGGATGCATAAAATAAGGTTCTCGGACAGAGGGTTGCGACACGCAACATTTCCGGCGAACCCAACCGGCAACCGTTTCGCTTCTCATCACTTGGTCTATCCATCGTATGATTGCGCAGAGCACCAGTGCAATGGCGACACGCCACAGCGAATCCAACCACCTTCGAGTGCGCCAACGCCTGGGCAAATACCGTATTGAACGCAGGATCGCACAAGGTGGCTTTGCAAATGTCTATCAAGCGCTCGATACCATCGAAGGTGTTCGTGTCGCACTGAAAATGCCGCACCACTTCAATGTGACGGCGAGCATGCTCGATACGTTCCAACGCGAGGCTCGATTAGTCGCCAAACTGGATCACCCCAACATTCTACCACTCAAAGATGCCAGCTTCATCGATGGCCGCTTCGTGATCACCAGCAAGCTCGGTGAACGAACACTCGCTGACCGCCTACGAAAGCGAATATCCTTTCCAGCAGCCTTAGAGTTGATCGAACAGATGATCGCGGCCGTTGCTTACGCGCACGAGAACCGAATCATTCACTGCGATCTGAAGCCTGAGAACATGATCCTTCTGCCGGATGGACGTCTGCAGTTGACCGATTTCGGTATTGCGAAGGTCGCGCAACGAACCATCGTGCGAACCATGATCGCTTCAGGCTCCGGAACGGTTGGTTACATGGCACCCGAACAAGCCATGGGACGCCCTAGTGCGAGGTCGGATGTTTTCGCGATGGGGCTTTTGAGTTACCGCATTCTCGCGGGCGTGCTACCGGAATGGCCTTACCAGTGGCCGCCTTGCGGTTATGCAAATTTGCGGCGCAAAGCGCATCCCGATTTGATTGCGGTGATTCGCAAGGCGTTAGAGATTCGCCCCAACCGTCGCTATCGCGATGCAAGCGACATGCTCGGAGCCTTCCGCAAAGCCAAACGCAAGTGCCTTCGACGCACCCCACGCTGAACAAGACGCACCGTTCGTTTGGAAACACCCAAAATAAAGCGTCAGCGAAAGTCCCGGGAACGAATGTCCATTGGCCCAAGAATATCGCTCAAATCCTCCACTCGACCAGCGACGACATGGATCACCCCTTGTCGGCTCTCCAAGGTCCCGTGCACGAGCCATGCATTCGAGCGTTTGCACACCATGTAGTAGGTCTCCCACGTCGTCGGGTGCAAAACGAGATTGATACTACCGGTCTCGTCCTCCATCGTGGCAAACGTGATCCCTTTGGCGGTACTCGGGCGCTGACGGAGCAGAATCAATCCGGCGACACGCACGAATTGGCCATGCCGAAGTCCCTTTAATTCGGCGGCGGTTACCACACGTTGTCCCTTCAAACGATCGCGGTAGAACTGAATCGGATGACCTACAAGCGATACACCGGTTGTCTCGTAGTCGGCAACGACTTCTTCCATCGGATGCATCATCGAGAGAAAATCAGGCAACGGATCGTCCTCATCGGCTTGCATCGCCGCCAAGAGGGGCATGTCGATATCGCTCGCTTCCTGCGATAGAGCCTGCCAGTAGGCGCTGCGGCGATCGCGAGACAGTGAGTTGAGTGCTCCGCAATCGGCTAGGATACTGAGCACGGCCTGGGTCAACGAACATCGACGAACCAAATCCGCTTGATCACGAAACGGCCCTCGCGCCTTCCGTTCCGCAACTACGATATCCGCATCCCCTTGGGACAATCCTCGCACCAATCGCATGCCAAGGCGCAACGTCTTCCCCGGCCACGGCACGGGAAACTTCGGCGCACCTACTTGTTCCGACTTTGCATGTTCCGTTTGCGTCTCGAGAGTGCAATCCCAAAGGCTTTGATTGATGTCGATCGACTCCACATGGACCCCGTGCCGCACCGCGTCGGAGATCAACTGAGCCGGAGCGTAGAAGCCGAGCGGTTGGCTATTGAGCAAAGCGCAGCAAAACACATTGGGGTAGTGGTGTTTAATCCAGCATGATGCGTAGACCAAGAGCGCAAAACTGGCGGCATGCGATTCTGGGAAGCCGTATTCCCCAAAACCGCGAATTTGCGTGAAGACCCGCTGCGCGAATTCCTCGTCCAGGCCGTTGGCCTTCATCCCTTCGATGAGTTTGCGTTGAAACTGGTCGATCACACCGGGTCGTCGCCAAGCCGCCATTGCCCGCCGGAGTTGGTCCGCTTCTCCCGGCGTAAACCCGGCCGCGACGACTGCCAACCGCATCGCCTGTTCCTGGAAAATCGGAACTCCCATCGTCTTGCGCAAAACGGCAGCGATCTCTTCGCTCGGATACTGAGGTTGGATGCCACTGCTTCGGGCCGACAAATACGGATGAACCATATTTCCTTGGATGGGACCGGGCCGGACGATCGCTACTTCGATGACCAGATCATAGAAGCAACGGGGCTTGAGCCGAGGCAGCATACTCATCTGCGCCCGGCTCTCGATCTGAAAGACCCCCACGGTGTCGGCTGCGCAGATCATGTCGTAAACTCCAGAGTCCGCGGCGGGAATGGTCGCCAGGGTCATCGGTTGGTCGTAGTGAGTTTCGATCAAATTCAAACTTCGGTGGATCGCGGAAAGCATGCCGAGGGCCAAGCAATCAACCTTGAGGATCCCCAATTCATCCAAATCATTTTTGTCCCACTGAATAATGGTGCGACCCGGCATGGCTGCGTTTTCGATCGGACATAGCTCGCAAAGAGTCCCATGCGTCATGACCATACCACCGGTATGTTGCGACAAATGACGAGGAAAACCGAGAATCGACTCGACAAGATAGAGAAAACGCTTGCCGATTTCCGAATCGGGATCGACCCCGACTTGACGACAGCGAACCGCCAACGGTTCTCCTCCCCCTCGGCCATCGATGATTTTCGATAAGCCGTCGATATGATCCTGAGATAGACCAATGGCCTTAGCGCATTCGCGGACAGCAGATCGAGTGCGATAGGTAGTAACCGCCGCCGTCATACCCGCGCGGTGGCGACCATACTTCTCATAAACATATTGGATCACTTCTTCGCGGCGTTGATGCTCGAAATCAATGTCAATATCAGGAGCCTCGTTTCGTTCGCGGCTGATGAAGCGTTCGAAGAGCAGATCGTATTGCTTTGGATCTACGCTGGTGATACCCAAGCAATAACAAACCGCACTGTTCGCTGCCGAACCTCGCCCCTGGCACAGAATGCTCCTGGAGCGCGCGAATCTCACCAGATCCCAAACGGTCAAGAAGTAGGACTCGTACCGAAGCTCCTCGATCAATTGCATCTCATGCTTGAGCATCTCGACTACCCGCATCGGAACCCCTTTCGGATACCGTTCCTTGGCTCCCGACCAGGTCAGTTGTTTTAGATATTCGATAGGGGAAATGCCCTCGGGCGACCATTCGCGCGGATACTCGTAACGAAGCGAATCCAGCGTGAACGAGATTTGCGACGCCACGTTAATCGTGTTGGCAATCGCTTCTGGGCAATCGCGATATTGGTGTAGGATCTGATCCAGCGACCGCATCCCTAGCATCGCGTTCCGAGGACGAAATCTCGCTACATGGTCGATGGTGACGCCCGTTGCAATGGCGCTCAAGCAATCCTGGAGGAGCATCCTCTCAGGGTGGTGATAGAGAACGTTCCCTGCGGCCAAGGGGGGAAGGGCCGATTCGATCGCAAGCTTCCTGTACCGAAGCAATTTGCCCGCGTCATCCAACCCTGCATCAAGGTGGCACATCAAAAAACCGCGATCCCCCATCAGTTCCCGAAATTGCCCTAGCCAATGCAACCATGGAGAATCATCCAACACATCAAATCCAATGCCAGCAGAGCACCATGGATTCGATGGCACAGGCCAAACGTCAATCGGTGCGGCCATCGCAGATTCCCCCCCATCGGGCTCGCAGTTCCGATCGAAACGTTCCTCCCATTGAGGCAAGACGAGGGATGATGGACCTCGGTTGGAGTTCGTTTCTGATTGAGATGTGGGCAATCGCAAAGCCATCCCCGCAAGCCAATGTTGGCAGTGCTCGGCGATGTCGTGCCACGACAATTCGCAAGTGCCCTTAGGTGCTCGGAGTCGGCCCAAACTCAGCAATCGACAAAGATCACCGTACCCTTGCCGATCCATCGGCCAGACAACCAAGGGCGGTCCATCGACGGGATTGAGTTCGCATCCGACAATGAAGGAGAGTTCTGCATCTTTTGCGGCGGTATGTGCCCGAACAATTCCAGCAAGCGTATCGCGATCGGTTACGGCCAAACCGTGGTATCCAAGTTCCTTCGCTCGATCCACCAACTCATGAGCATGGGACGCCCCTTCGAGGAAAGAAAAATTCGACTTGCAATGAAGTTCCACATAGCGTGCCATGAAAAAATTCTAACGTACCGCAAGGACTCCCTAAATGACATCGCATGAATAAAATGCGTTTACGTGCCACCCACCTATTTGCCATTTCCTCTCTTTTCTGCTACCCTGTTCTTCC
>JBILVV010000475.1:0-3638 GCA_044370255.1 Pirellula sp. | reverse complement strand
AGCACGGTGCCACTTGCGAAATGCTCGGTCAAGATACCGGAACCCGGTACTTTATCTTCTTCGCGTAACGGTACCATAAGGTCGCGAGGGAGCGTCCCTGCTTCCACCTGTTTGTAGTATTCGACCAATATCGGAAACTTGATGAGGCTCGCGGTTGGCACGACCTCTTTTTCACGGTGGAAAAACGTTTCACCTGTTTCCAGGTGCTTGATAGCGACCGAGACTTTTCCAGGGTGTTTATCGATCAAGGGTTGCAATCGATCTGCAAGGCCCTGGGCGACGATCAAGGACGAGGAGCATGCGAAGAGCAAGCAGACAATAAGCGAGCGAGTAGCAAAACATGCAACAAATCGAGTGGTATTGCTAAGCATTATCGGAGTCGAGATCGGTGGAAAAAGTAGGGAATACCAAGAGCGATCAGGAATAGGCCCATCACTCCCTCGACGGGTTGTTCCTGAAGGATACTTACAATAAACCAAGCGTAAGCGATGATGTACAAGATCGGAGTCCAAGGATACCAGGGAGTCCGAAATGGACGGGGGTGCTCCGGTTGCTTGCGCCGCAGTACGATCAGGGCGGCTATGGCTGCGGTGTAAAATAGGCTTGCAGCAAACACGATGCAGTCTGTCAACAGATCAAAGATGGTTCTCTTTTCAAAGTAGTTGGTGAACTGAATGAGCAATGCGGAACCGATCACCATTACGCAGGCCATAGCACCCTGGAAGAGGATCGCGACCATCGGCGTCCGGTAACGCGGATGGAGGCCTCCGAAGAATCCTGGCAACAATCCGTCGCGTCCCATGGCATAGGTAACTCGGGGGCTCGTCAGGAGGTTGCTGTTGATGGTTCCGAGAGTACTCAATACCAACCCTACGGACATCATCGATCCTGCCCAGGTGCCAAGCAAGCGGGTGAGCAGTATCTCTGCGACATGTTCTCGATTTTCGGGTATCACCATTTCGGAGATTGGGATAACTAAGTGATAGGCCAGAGTTGCGCTCATGTACAAGAGCCCAAGCAGGCCGATCCCTCCGAGAAGCGCGAGAGGTAGGTTGCGACCTGGGTTTTTCACTTCCTCGGCGATGGGTACTACACCTTCCCAACCGTTGAAGGCCCACATCACTGCCAATAGAACGGCGGCGACTTGGGAGGGAATAGACGATTGCTCTGGGGGCATGGTTTCGGACAGGAGGCCGAACTCGATCGCTGGTTTTCCAACGATCGTCAGGATCCAAGGCAAAAGAGCGATGGTGAGGACCAGCCCACATTTGACGATGGTAGTCAGTGCTTGGAGACGAGCGCCCCAGAGGACACCCAGTACGTTGAACCATGCAATGGCCAAGATGACGACCAAGGCCATGGGTACAATGTCCCATGGGTTGGTTCTCCAACCAAGAATACGGAACAGAGACGAGATGCACACGACAGCCAATGCACCCGTAGACGCTGGGCGCGCGAACAGGAACTCTTGCCAGCCGAAGAGGAATGCGGGCAAAGGGCCATACGCTTCGCGCAGATAAACATAGAGTCCGCCCGAACGAGGGTGCATTGCGGATAGTTCGGCAAGGCACAACCCTCCCAGGATGCATAATACGGTCCCTGCGATCCAGACCGAGAAGATCAGGGGAAACGATCCAGCGTCTGCTGCGATACGTCCAGGCTTGACGAATATGCCCGATCCGATGGTGTTTCCAACCACAATTGCGATCGCCATCCACAATCCCAAGACTCGCGGCAGACTTATGGGTTGTGGCGGGCCAGAAAGTTGTGGTTGGCCCGGGGGGGGTGGCAGGCCCGAAGAGTGTGGCAGGCTTGTCGATCTGGATGGTTCGATTGCCACGAGTGAGTCGCTTATCTCCAGATATCCCGATCCAGCATTCGGAAATTGATTGCTTCCTCGATGTGGTTGGGTTCGATATTGGGCGATTGCTCAAGATCTGCGATGGTTCGAGCGACCCGAATGATTTTGTCGTGAGCTCGAGCCGACAGTCCCATTTCGCTGACTGCGGCGCGCATGCGTTGCGTTTGTATGGGACCGAGTGGGCACCACTGACGCAGTTCTCGGCTTGACATTTGGGCGTTGGTGCGGGTTTTCGAGTTGGCGAATCGCTCACGTTGAATCTGGCGTGCTGAGGTCACTTGCTCTCGCATCTGAGCACTGCTGGTTCCAGGCGGTCCGTTAGACAGTTCCTCGAACGGAACGGCAGGGACTTCAATATGGATATCTATTCGATCGAGGAGTGGGCCTGAGATGCGGGACATGTAGCGTTCAACTTGTGTTGGCGAACAGTTGCAACTTCGTCGAGGATCTGTCCGGTAACCGCAAGGGCATGGGTTCAAAGCCGCGACGAGCATGAAGTCGGCCGGAAACGTGGTGCTGCGCATGGCTCGCGAAATCGTGACAACACGATCCTCTAATGGCTGGCGCATCACTTCGAGTGTCTTGCGATTGAATTCAGGCAATTCGTCGAGGAACAGGACACCGTTGTTAGCTAAGGAAACTTCACCGGGAGACGGTGGGCTACCACCACCGACGAGGCCAGCATCGCTGATGGTATGGTGTGGAGCCCGGAAGGGACGTTGAACCATGAGAGGTTGACCAGACTGAAGGCGACCAAGTGCAGAATAGATACGCGTTGTCTCGATCGATTCGCCCGGAGATAGTGTGGGTAGGATTGACGACATGCGTTTCGCGAGCATCGTCTTACCTGAGCCTGGAGGCCCCAGCATTAGGAGGTTATGTGCACCGGCAGCGGCGATTACCATGGCTCGCTTTGCCATTTCCTGACCGCGAACATCGCAAAAATCGACGTCGTACTTCGAGAACGCATCGTAAATTTCCTGCAAACGGGATGGTACGGGATCAATATCGAGCGTACCACCGAAAAAAGCAGCGGCTTCTGTAAGTGAAGCAACCGGTATAACTTCAATATCCTCAACAACGGCAGCTTCTTGTGCGTTTTCCATTGGCACAACTAGGCCGCGAATGCCTTCTTGTTTTGCGGCGGCGATGGCCATAGAGAGAGCTCCCTTGACACCTCGGGCTTGTCCCTCGAGCGACAATTCGCCGACAACAGCGTATTGAGCGAGCCGTTCCGATTGAATTTGACTTGATCCGACGAGCAGGCCCAGCGAAATCGGAAGATCGAATGAAGCTGCTTGTTTGGGAAGTTCGGCTGGGGCGAGATTGATTACCACGCGATCGTGAGGCCGAATGAAACCCGCGTTGACCATCGCGCGTTCGACACGATGAGTGCTTTCACGAACGGCTTGTTCGGGAAGTCCTACGAGTACGGTCTTGGGAAGTGGCGCGGGGGACAAGTCAACTTCTACATCGACTGGTATCGCTTCGATCCCTTCCAGTGAATAGGTTTTTAGTTTGGCGAGCATCCCAATGTTGTACCAAGTTTACGCATCCCTGCGTTTAACCATTGCATTTCCTCCACGCGCCGCCCAGGCTCCTCCCTAAGTACGTGCCACCCACCTATTTTGCAATTTGCAAGCAAATCACTACTCCAGCAATCCGGAAATAAGCAAAAAACCCAGCTTGAATCGCTGCTTTCTTTTGTCGCAGACGCTTGGAGACATCCCCCACTATCCCTCAGGCGATTCTTCCCGATCCAACACCAAGGATTTCC
>JBILVV010000474.1:0-3646 GCA_044370255.1 Pirellula sp. | reverse complement strand
ACCGCACATGACCTCGATCATCGAACTCCGGTGCGCCGTTGCTGAGCAACCCACATCGGACCAACAACTCATCGAAACCCTCGAGCCATCCAATGCCCGACGGATCGCCGACAGGGACCAGTGATGGATGAACTGGTCCGCAGACAGGACTCTGCCAGCCGTACTCGACCTCTTGAATCTGCGATTTCCAAATCCCCATTCCACGCTCTGGTAGGATTACCGTCCTCATCGCTCCATTATCGATGGTCAAACACTTCATCCCCATCGATTTACCATCCGACCAACGGGACCAATCGATAAGGAAAGCACCACCATCGACTTCGACGTTCAACGAACAGAGTTCCTCTTGGACAGGTTCGGGGTGTTCCGGGATGGAACCTGGCGAGGATCTGCGATGGACTAAATTCCAGCGGGTCATAGCGTTGATCGTTCAGGAGGATTCGAGAAAAGTCTCATAAGAGGAGGAGCCTATCACGGACTCATTGTAGCCGTTGGCGATCAAGCCGGGGGCTCGACTAGCTGCCAGCTCGAAAACTAGCTGCCAGCTCGAAAAGAAGGTCGGCCGATACTGTGCACCTCGAATCCGATCGAAGCCAAATGCATGGCATCTAAAATATTTCTGCCGTCGAATAGAAATGCGGGCCGATGCATCGCATGAAAGACTCGATTCATATCCAATCGCTTGAATTCGTCCCATTCGGTTAAGACAGCGATCGCATGCGATCCCTTCGCAGCTTCGTAGGGATCTCTTGATACCACCACATTCGTCTCGATCAAACGATGATGATGTTCGGAGAGACCTCCAACAGTATCCTGGAACACCGCAGTCAGTTCCGCACGAATCTGCGACTCGGGAACTTGAGGATCGTAAATCGTCAAACGTGCTCGCTCCTCGAGCAGATCGCGACAAATGTAGATGGCAGCCGACTCGCGAGTGTCGTTCGTATCTTTCTTGAACGCAAACCCCCAAATCGCGATCTTCTTGTCGCTGACCGTGTGAAACATCGTGCGGACAATCCGAGCCGAGAATCGTTTCTTTTGGTAGTCGTTCATCGTCACGACTTGTTCCCAATACTTGGCAACCTCGTTGAGGCCGAAGTGTTCGCAGAGGTAAACGAGGTTGAGGATGTCCTTTTGGAAACATGAACCGCCGAAGCCAACCGATGCCTTCAGAAATTTCGGGCCAATGCGAGAATCGGTACCGATCGCGCGAGCCACCTCGTCCACGTCGGCACCCGTTGCTTCGCACAGGGCAGAAATCGCGTTGATCGACGAAACACGCTGGGCCAGGAATGCATTAGCAGTCAACTTGGATAACTCGCTGCTCCAAAGGTTGGTGGTCAGAATTCGCTCGCGAGGAATCCAACGACCATAAACCGATGCCAGTTGCTCAACGGCCGCTTCCGATTCTCCTCCAATCAGGACGCGATCGGGGTTCAGCAAATCCGCAATCGCAGTCCCTTCCGCCAGGAATTCCGGATTGCTCAATACATCGAACGTTGCGTTGTTCGCAGAACTCATCAGGATGCGTTTCACGGCTTCGGCAGTTCGAACCGGCAACGTCGATTTTTCAACCACGACTTTGTGACCGGTCGAGCATTCCGCAATCTTCCGTGCACACTTTTCAATGAATTCCAGGTTGGCTGCTCGACCTGCTCCAATGCCGAACGTCTTGGTTGGTGTGTTCACCGAAATGAAGATGATGTTCGAAGATTTTATGGCTCCCTCGACGTCGGTCGAGAAGGTCAGATTTCGTCCCCGCGCTTCCTCCACGACATCTTGGAGTCCCGGTTCGTAAATCGGGAGGTCCGACGAGTTCCATTGGTCGATGCGATGTTGGTTAACATCGACCACATGCACCGGGATATCCGGACACTGTTTGGCGATCATCGCCATGGTCGGCCCACCGACATAGCCAGCACCGATGCAGCAGATTCGGGGGGACGGGAAATTGTGAACGGAAATCATGCGTACCACCAAGGAAAAGCCTGCCGATTGCAACGGCTCTCAGGGATTGTGTCCGTCACTTCCCGCATTGTAAATTCGATCCCGGGGCATTGGAACAATTTACAAAAACGTTCGCCAAAAGGTCTCCCCCCAGCTTACCTAATCGGCGCAAACCAACGATTTTGAGGGTAATGAGGGTTTTGGCACACCACATGCATCATTAATCATCGTCGAGTCGAGAGAAGGTTTTCTCCGACGAGACGGGAATCGGTGGAACCGATTCTCGGGTTCGCGATCCGAGGGCGAAATCGCTCGCCTAGGTGAATGAACTGGCAACCCGTCCACGGATGCACCGTGATCTTAGTGGCGTCGACCGTCTGGAACCACTCAGACCAACCGACAGACCGCATCGCACCAGGTTAGGCCCATCTTTCACGGTTGAAAGGGCTCGCTTGATCAGCTTTCTACAGGCTTATCAAGCGAGCCCTTTTTCTATTTGTGCTGCGAGTTTCATACGAAACGTCGGCACCATTCATCGATCACTCCCACGACGAAGGGAGTGTCCCGCTCGCTGTTGGTAAGCAAATGGTTGCTTCCCGGGAGTGTAACCAGTGACCTCGGATACAAACCCGATCCAGCGGGGCTGGGCTGCTCCGTGCCGTGAGTTGCGAGACCGGCGAGTGCGAGGGCATGGCGATAGGCAACCGTTTCGTCCTCGGTTGAATGAAACACGAGTAAGGGTTTGCGCAATTCTCGAATGCGGGTTGGCAGATCGTGGCTTCGAAAATCATCGAGCATCTGCTTGGAAATGGTGTGGCTTAATCCTCCGATAACCACCGTTCCCTGACCCTCGGATTCGATACGAGGATTCATGGAAGACAGCAAATCTGCCAGATGCGAAGTGTCGCTCGGCGATGCGAGTGTGATCACACCCGCGATGCTCGGTAGTTCGTCGGCCATTGCCAGACTCGCGGCCCCCCCGAAACTGAGACCAAATAGAAAACGGGGGGGATGGTAGGTTCCGCTCAGGAACTCAACCGCACGCCGCAAATCTTCGCAGTTGGTACTGAAATTCGTATCGGCGAACGTCCCCTCGCTTCCCCCAAGACCAGCGAAATCGTATCGCAAAATCCCCCAACCCCTCTCGGTCAGCCCTCGCGCTATTCGAACAATTGCCTTGAGATCTTTGTTGCAGGTAAAGCAGTGGCTGAAGACCATCCACGCGCGTACTTCCTCCGCGGGCACTTCCAAAATGCCGGTCAGGATGTTTCCACCATGACCTGGAAAGCGAACTCGATGGCTATGACGCAACAGGATGCTCCTCGAAGATGCAGGTGCTTTCGCTGATCAGCGGACCCGGCGCATGGTGACCGTTCCTCGATCGCGAGCTGCACTAAACGATCCTTGCAGTTGATTGCCGAAAACCGTAGTGCGCATCGTGTAACTTCCCATGCCCAAACCCAGTCGCTTGTTTGCATCGAGAACAACATTTCCGTATGGATCGCTCGATGGTACCAGAGTCGCTCGATACATAAACGGAATGACAACCAAGAAACGACCCGAAAATCGAGCTTGATAACGTCCGTCGTTTTGCTCCCGAATCACCACTCGCATTGGCCCTCGGTGTCCCGTTGAGTTGCTGGTCCACTCGCCGCGCCAAACACCGACCGGATCCGAACCCAGGGAGTCTTGGCTGATA
>JBILVV010000473.1:0-3660 GCA_044370255.1 Pirellula sp. | reverse complement strand
GCGCTCACCGATCCCGTTGATCGTTCCTTGTACATGATCGCAACCGGCATCGATGGCTGCGAGCGAGTTGGCGGTTGCAAGGTCGCCGTCATTGTGGCAATGGATACCGAGTCGAGCCTTGGTGTTTGCGATGCGCGATTTCGCCTCTGCGACAATGTCGGCGATCTGCTCGGGGAGGGTGCCGCCGTTGGTATCGCACAAAACGATCCACTGGGCGCCTGCCTTGGCTGCGGTCTCAATGGCCGAGAGTGCGTACTCCGGATTGGCCTTGAAGCCATCGAAGAAATGTTCTGCATCGTACACGACTGAGGCGTGCTGAGCGAGGTAGGCAACGCTCTCGCCGATCATGTCTCGGTTTTCTTGCAGCGATACTCCGAGGACTTCCGTCGCATGAAAGTCCCAGGACTTGCCTACCACGGTGATGACCGGTGTTTGTGCGGCTACCAAGGCGGCGAGGCCGGGATCGTCGGCAGCTTTCACACCGCGTCGACGCGTCATGCCGAAGGCGGCCAGGCGGCTGCTGCCGAGCGACAGCCCTTTGGCCCGCTGAAAGAACATGGCATCTTTTTCATTCGAGAGGGGATACCCACCCTCGATCATGTCGATTCCGATTTCGGCCAATCGAGATGCGATATTGAGCTTGTCCTGCAGCGATAGGCTGACACCCTCTCCCTGCGTTCCGTCGCGCAAGGTGGTGTCGTAGATGAGGATCGATCGCGGGGACATTGCGGTACCTGGTACTTGGGAACGAAACAGATTTCAGAGCAGAGATGCTATCGAAATTTGATATCCTAGACGAGTCGATTTCGATATTTTTCCGCGTTGAAGTGGGGGTAAAGCCTGTGAATCATCGATATGCGTGGGTCCTCGTTTGGCTAGGGCTTGGACTCCAGGTCTCCCCATCGGCGTGGGGACAGGATGCGATGGACCGATTGAAGCCCGATTGGCTTCGGAATATGCGTGAGGCGAGAGAGCGATTCGAACGCGATCGGCAGCCCACCTCGATCGAACATAAATATCGTGAGGTGAGGGCCAATCTTCACGTCCACTCCGAACTGTCGCACGACAGCCGGGGCAAAATCGACGATATCGTCGCCGCCGCCAAACGGGCGGGGACCGAAGTTCTGATGTTCACCGAGCACCCATCCAAAGAAAAAGATTTCTACCTCGACGGCCATCAAGGGATGCGCGATGGTGTGTTGCTGATCCCGGGTGCCGAAATGAAAGGGATGCTCGTCTATCCGACGTTGAGCCTGAGGCAATACGAATCGTCCGAGCCGATCGATCTGGCTCGGCTGGTCCGAACGCGTGGCGGGCATGCGTTCCTATCCCACTTGGAGGAACGGATGGATTGGGAGATCCCGGGCTTGTCCGGAGTCGAGATCTACAACACGCATGCCGACTTCAAAAAACAAGCGCGGATGGTCAGCGCGATGAAGAACCCGCTGTGGCTGGTGAAGCTTGCCGAACAAGTGAAAGAGTATCCGCAAGAGGTGTTCTCCGCGTTGCAATCGTATCCGAGCGATTACCTCGCGCGCTGGGACGTATTGTGCCAGAGCGCACCGCACACCGGCGTAGCGGCTAACGATGCACATCAGAACGTGGGAGTGCGCATTCGGCTCGAGAACGCAGATTCGGTTGCGGTCGAGGATCCGCTCGGCGAGGTGCTATTGCATCTGCCGCGTTTGCTCGCCGCAACGGCGATCAAGATTCCGAAGGATGCAAAGGTCGATGACGTTTTGTTCTCGTTGCAACTCGATCCGTACGAGTACAGTCTTCGGCATGCGGGGACGCATTTGCTGGTAGAGGATCTCACGCGCGATGCGGTGTGGGATGCGCTCGAACAAGGTCGCGTGTTTGTCGCCTTTGATTGGCTGGCGGATGCGAAAGGGTTTCGCTCGCAAGTCGTCGATCGATCCAAGGGTGAAACGTATCCACTCGGCAGCCAGGTCGCGTGGCGAAAAGAGTTGTCATGGACTGCGGAGGCGCCGCTGGAATGCCAGTGGCGATTAGTTCGCAACGGCGTGTGCGTCGCAGAGAAGGCGAATTTCAAATTCGAGGAGCCGCTCATTGAGCCGGGTGTTTATCGCATCGAAGCGTGGTTGATGGTCGGTGAGGAGAAGCTGCCGTGGGTGCTGAGCAATCCGATCTATGTCAAGGGAGGTGACGATGGGCGATGACGAGAAACATGGGAATGAGAGGAAGGATGGGAAACATGAGATCCTTCGGCCGCGAGGGGATTATCAGACGCTACTGTCGTATCAGAAGGCGGAAGTGGTTTACGATTTGACCTTTCGGTTTGCGCATAAGTATCTTTCGAAAGGGGATCGGACGGTGGATCAGATGATCCAGTCCGCGAGGTCGGGTAAGCAGAACATTGCCGAGGGGAGTAAAGCCGCTCTCACATCGAAGGAGACGGAGATCAAGCTCACGAATGTCGCTCGCGCGAGTCTCGAAGAGTTGCTGGTCGACTATCGCGATTACCTTCGGGTGCGGGACCATGTCGTATGGGACAAGGATTCGAAGGAGTCGAATTTCGTGCGTCAGCTAGGTCGCAGGACACCGCAGACGTATGAGCTGTATCGCGAGTACATGGAGACGCGTCCGCCACAAGTGATCGCAAACATCGCGATCTGCCTGATCCATCAGACGAACTATCTGCTCGATCAGCAGATCAGGACACTGGAAAAAGAGTTTCTCGAACAAGGCGGCCTGCGCGAGCGAATGTACGAAGCGAGACAGCGGCATCGCCGCAATCACCCCCCACGCTCGTGAACGCCCCGAATCGCCCCTCAAAAAACCTCACCCCCAATCCCATCATTCCCATTCCTCCCATACTTCCCCTAACTCCCATAGGCTGCACTCCCATTGGCTCTTCCCTCCCATTCAGCCAACAAAAAAACCCAGCGACAACGCTGGGTTTTGAGAAAGAGTGACCCCGACGGGGTTAGAACTATCGCAAGATTCCGAGGGAAATGAGCAGGGGTGCGGCGTTTGTCCCCCGTATTGTCCCCCATCACTGCGCAAAATACCCTCGGATCTGATCGAAGTGATCGACCTGTGGCCGGCCCTCGATAAGCGTGCCCGGCGGGATCTGATTCGGATGGCTCGAGCCCTGGCTCGAAGCGATCCTGGTGGCAAGCAGGCGGGTTCCGAGCGATAATTGCGGATGGGTCCCTTTGCGGGGCTCGAGAGGGCGGCGGGCTGGATCCGTGCCCGATACTCTGAAAAAAAGTAAGTGCGTTAGCCCCTGGCAATGGGGGCGAGGGGGAGGTGTGCCCCCCGGGTGGTCGGAATGTGGCATAGGCTACCCCAGCGATCTATCGTTGCCGTGTGTGCGGCCGGCGTGAGCAAATGGTTTTTCGGGGGTATGAGCCTGACACTACGGGCGCGAGTCAATTTGAGCCCCCGGTGGCGACGGGTGAGCCTCTCCCCGATCTGGGAGTGAGTAGGACCACGGCGCGGACCACGGCCCCGGTTTCGACCATGTTTTCCCTGCCCCTGTGTGTCTTGCAGAGACTCGCAGGGGTTGGGTTTTGTGCTGCGGTGCCCGAAGTCGATGATCGTGCTGTCGATCGGTGCGGCGGCCCCTGGGTCCTTCCCGAGCGTTTTTCGAAAGTCACCCCAACGGGAACAATCGGCGGGTGAAACACACTTTCT
>JBILVV010000472.1:0-3670 GCA_044370255.1 Pirellula sp. | reverse complement strand
TCCAATGGATAAAGTTGAGCCTTCCAAGCCAGCCGACCGAAACATGCTACTTTTTGAAGTCGCACCAAAAATATTCGTCCCCGACCGGGATCCTCGGCGATGAGGACTCTGCTTTCATTCCGGTTATTGACCCAGGTTCCATGTCCCCTGGCTTCGATCTTGGTGATCGCGGTCATCCTAGCTCATCCCTCAATTGCCCAACAAAAGGGAAAGATTCCAAACGCCCTCAATCGAAATCAGCCTGAAGCGGTTGAGGATCCAGATCCGAAAAAGGGAGGGGATCCCCCGATGATGCAATTCGAAATGGAGCCGGAGCGATGGTTGGAAATGGCGTACGGGTCCCTTGGAGGAACCCGAGCGACGTTTGAGCAATCCCTGCGACGGCGAGTCCGCAAAACCCTCAATCGCATCGAACAACTTTGCGGCATCTCTGAAGACGTGAGAATCAAAGTCAACGCAACGGCCGACTTGGAATTCCAGAGACTCGATGCCGATATCACCGCATTGGTCTCCGAAGCTCCGCGACGACCAACTCAGCAGCAGTATCAAGACTTCTATCAAAAGCTTTGGGCCTTGATCAGCCCCTTTCAGCAGACTGCTCAGTGGGGACCTCCCGACCAAGAGAATCGCAACAAGGCCCTTTGGGAAAAAGTACTCCATAGCAATCTATCGGAGGATCATCAGAAGATCATCAGCAACGATCAGCGGCAACGGTCGGAGTACAACAATCGCGTGCAGCGTCTGGAAACGTTGCTCAAGGTGTCGCGAGTTCTCGGCTTGGACAGCAAGCAGCTCGGCATTTTGGAGAAGATCGCCGATGCAAATCCTGCCGCTTGGATTAGCCTGGAAGCATCATGGACAACGCTCGCAGCTATGCCGGAAAGCCAACAGCGGGAATACTTCACCGAGACCCAGCGCATTCGATTATCGAGGCCTTTGGAATACACCAACGATTTGCAGCCCGTCATGAATTGGAATCAACCGGAATGACGCGATCAGACCTTCCGCTTACTGATCATGCGCATCGCTTGCGCCGAGTGGCGTTTGCACTCACGTTGGTTTTTGCACTCGCAGTTTGTTTGCAGAGTATTTGTCCGCAGGCGGTTGGGCAATCGTTGTCTCGAGAGAATGCGGTTCAAGGTCAAGCGGTCTCGCGTGAGGTTCGGGAATTGTACGAGCGAGGTTTGGGTTGGCTACAAAACAATCAGGATGCAACGGGACGATGGAAATCGAGTAGCGGCGAGTCAGGGCCTGGAGTCACGGGGCTCGCGACCATGGCATTCTTGGCCTACGGTGACGATCCAAATCATGGAACCTACGCGGATACTGTGACTCGCGGAGTCCGATCGATCATCGAAGATCAGAACCCAAAAACAGGCTATATCGGCCCCAGCATGTACCATCATGGATTCGCGATGCTCGCATTGGCGGAGGCTTACGGTGCCTTCGATGAAGAGCGATTGTGGATCCAAAGCAATGTCGACGATTCGAAGCGACGGACGATTGGCCAAGCACTTGAACTGGCTGTCCGCACCGCAGTCACAAGCCAATCAAAAAACAGTGTTGGGGGTTGGCGCTATTCACCCGATGCGACCGATGCCGACACATCGGTTTCCGGCTCGGTGCTGATGGGTCTGCTGGCCGCTCGCAATGCGGGGATCGAGGTTCCAGACAAGTCGATCGATCGAGCGTTGGAGTACTTTCGTTCGATGACTTCTTCCGGTGGCCAAGTCGCATACACGGGTGGACTTGGTGGACTAGACAATTCCCCCGCACGCGTTTCCATCGCGACGCTGGTTTACTCAGTATCCGGTCGCAAGGATTTGAAGGAGTTCAAAGCTGCGTCATCGTTCCTGATCGGTAGCGATGTCGCTGAAACATCGGATCACTACGGAGAGTACACCGCCTACTATAAGGCGCAGGCTTTGTTCCAATCGGACATCGATGCCTGGGACAAATGGAATAAGGGCTTGATTCGCGAACTCAAGGAGAAGCAGCGGAGCGACGGCCACTTTGATGGAAACTACGGTGCCGCCGTAGCTACCGCGATGAACCTGTTGTCGATCGCCTTGAACTTTCGTTTCCTGCCGATTTACGAACGCTGATGAATTGTTTTCTTGCTGATTTGGTTACAAACATCTCGCGTTGGGGATGGTTCCTGGCGGTCTCTTGGATCTGCTTTGGGAGTGCATTTGCCGACGAGCCCACCGCTCGAAGTGAAGCATGGACTCTACGCATCGACGGAGGAGACATCTACCGCGGGGAGATCGGTCCCGCCAAGTCAGCCGAAACCATGCGATGGGTCAGCCCGAGCTTTCTCGAACCGCTCGAATTCCCTTGGAGTGCTGTCCGCAAGATCGAGAAGCATGGTGCATCCCAAATAAGCGATACCCCGGAGAATGAATATCTGTTCGCAGTGGAACAACATTCCGGCGTGACCCTCAGCGGAGTGATCCAATCGATCGATGCCGAGAAAGTCACAGTCAATGCGATGGGACTCGGGGAAACCTCGATTCCTCTATCAGCGGTGAAGAACATCCTCCGTCTTTTTTCTGCTTCGCGTCAACCCGTTCAAGTTTTGGATGCCGAGAACTGGGACCAAGCGCTTCCGTCACCAAAGAATGGCAAAGCCACGAAGTGGTTTTTGAAAGCTGGCGAGATCGCTACCGACACGAGTGGCACGACCATCTCCCAGTGGGCCGCCATTCCTTCGTTGGCGACCATCGATATCGATGTTGCGTGGGAACAACCTACTGTGAACTGGTGGTTGACGATCGGTGAACCAAGACGGATGGAATTGCAGGTTCGGAAACCGCAGAGCAAGAATCTGCTCAACATAACGCTATTGGTTGAGAACAGCCGCGATGCCGATGTGATGAGTGTCCAGATCCCCTATCCTCGCGAGTCGAGTCTCGCGCTGCGATTGCTCTGCGATGCAGACAAGGGCGCATACGTTCTCATGATGGACGATAACGTGCTGGGCCGAATCAAAGGGAATCCGTCTGAACGGATCGTTGGTCGGAATAAATTCAGCTTTACCAATACCGCATTGGGAGTCCTAACCCTTCGGGATCTGCGGATCTCGGATCGTCCGTTCGCAGTTGCGGAATCCACAGCCGATTTGGATTCAGGGCTGGCGGAGGTGATGACTCGGAGTCGCGGCACGTTTGTCGGCAGTATCGAGGCCGCGGACAAATCGTCGGAGATCATCATCCGATCGGCTAACGATTCACGAACCCGTATCGCACTCGATGAAATGGAGCGGATCGAGTTCTCCAAGCAGGCCGCGGATCCTAATCGACCGTCTCGCTCGGATTTGCTGCGAGTTGATCTGAACAATGGATTGCGTTTTGCCTCAGAAACGGTTTCATCTCGATTAACCGAGCCGGCCGTTGGTAAAATAAGTGGCTCAGGCACTGCAACAAACTCGTCCGAGTTGTCAGCAACTGAGCTTTGCCTGGGATACCCCAACGGGCGTTTGTGTATTCCTTGGGATAGGGTGGAACGCGTTTCTCGTATTCGGATGAACGGCCCCCCGGTTGCCGAGGTTGTAGCAGTCCCTGGGCGCGCGATGCGATTGCAGACCGAGGATGCCCTGTCCACCGGTCGTGTCGATTCCGTCCACGTGAATGATGCAGGTGTACGAACGCTCATGTGGTTCCCGAAAGAT
>JBILVV010000471.1:0-3672 GCA_044370255.1 Pirellula sp. | reverse complement strand
CGCGATTCGATTGTCGCAAAAACTCAAGATGCCTTAGATCACGTACTGGCAGGGGCTGGACTGCCGACTTTCACTCGCAGACCAGATATGATAATAGAATCTACTACGCCGATCCTCGAGGATATCGGACTCGAGGCATAGATCGCCAGTCGAGCAATTCGCTCCGACCTGTAAGCCGTAGTGGTATATGCGATAGTTCATTGAGAGGTTGGTATGACCAGATTGACCCTGCGAATCGTCCAAGGGGCCGATCGGGGCCGAGTGTTTTCAGATCTCAGGCCGCCGATCACCATAGGTCGCGAGGAAGGGAATACCATCCAACTCAACGACGAACGAATCAGCCGGTTCCATTGCAAGATCCAAGAAGACAACAACCACTTGGTACTCACCGATCTCGAAAGCACCAACGGAACGCGGGTCAATGGACAAGATTGTCAATTGCGGATTCTCCGGTTCGGCGACATCATCTTCTTGGGCCGCAGCATGCTGTTATTTGGTACACACGATCAAATCGCCAAGAGCCTACAGGACGATTTGACCAGCGAGGGCGATCAGTCAGCCGTCGCACACACGAAAGATGTCGCGGACTTTGACCTCGACATGGATTTTGACCAAACCGTCACCCAGTCGGGTTCGCTGAGCGTACTCCCCGACATCCCTGAGCGGTTGAGTCCGAGCCAGTCAGCGCAGTTGGCTGAATTGCTTGAGTACTTCCATGATCGAGTTGGAGAGATCGTCAACGCAGTCCAAGTCGATGAAAAAAATCCTAAGATCCAACTCGACTTGGCGACCTGGCAACACATTCTCCAAGTCTACAGTCGTCTCGCGGAAATGATCCGCGGTATCTCCGATCCAGACTTCAGGCTACCCGGTTAAGTTCTGTCCCATCGGTATGGGATTCGTTAATGTGGACCTTCATTCGCGCATCTCAGTGAGCCCTTCGACATCAGCGGATGCTCGTTCTCTACGGATATAAAAAGTACTGCGCTCGTCGCGTCAAGAAATCGCTGACCCCCTCGCGAACTCGAGGATCATCGGCATGGACCAGCGAGCCATCGCGGATTCCCTCTACCACCGCCCGACTTCCGAGCAATCGATAAAGCGAACGGGTCTCCCATTCCGATTCATGGAGGCGACGCAAAGCTGCTGCGATCGCAATCCCGATCCCTACCGGCTCGCATCGGGCGCGGTCGGTGACAATCACCTCAACTCCGTGACACAACTCGCCTTGGAACTTGCTGCCGTTCGGCGTGAAGGAACGGGGTATAAAGGCGACTCCGCCCAGCCCTTGTCGATTGAGTTCCTGAGCCAACGGCCCCGACTTGATCCATGGTGCCCCAAGAATCTCAAAGGGTGTGTCCGTACCGCGACCTACGGAGATGTTCGTGGTCTCTAAAAATCCGATCCCAGGATACAGAAACGCTTGGCGAAGGCTCCGCATGTTCGGCGAAGGATTCACCCAAGGCAATCCTGTAACGTCCCAAGCACCGGCTCGATTCCAGTTCTCGCACGGGACCACCGTCAATTCAAGATCCAACTTTCGTTCCTCCCGAAACATCATCGCGATCTCACCGATGGTCATGCCGTGACGAAGAGGCATCGAGTGATAACCTACAAACGACTCGGTTCCTGCGTCGAGCATGGGACCGGAGACGTCGATCCCATTGATCGGATTGGGACGATCGAGCACGATGAACTCTCGCTTCTGTTCTGCGGCCGCTGTCATCGCTTCACCCATCGTAGAGATATAGGTGTAGTATCGCGTCCCGATATCTTGGATATCAAAAACCAAGGCATCGATTTCGGAGAGCATCTCAGCGGTCGGCTTTCTCGTTTCTCCATAAAGACTGTAGATGGTCAGTCCTGTCGCTCGATCGACGCCATTCTCAATGCGGCTGATGTCGAGATTTCCGGCAAAGCCGTGCTCCGGACTAAACAGTGCTGTTAGCTTAACTCCCTCGGCATTCATCAAGATCTGGGTCGTGGGAACTCCCTGCGAGTCGAGTCCGGTTTGATTGGTGATCAGACCGATGCGTTTGCCCTGCAAGGACACAAAACCCCGCTCCTGAATCACATCGATACCGAGTTTCACTGGCTTCGGACTTTCCGTTGTGGCTCCACTTCGAGCAGCGGAACTTACGATGAGATTGATGATCTGACCAGCCAATCCGTTGACCGATCCCTCTCCATCGGGATGGAGGCGATTGCTCAAAAACACGAAGAAAAAATCGCGATCCGGATCCATCCATAGGACGGTACCTGTGAAGCCACCGTGACCGAACGCTCGCGGGCTCAGCAAATCACCTCGATTCGATGAAAAGCCGGTTTGCATATCCCACCCCAAACCTCGCATACCTCCGGGGACACGGTTCGCACTGGTCATCAATCGTTTGGTTGCCGGTTGGAGCCATGCGATGCTTTTCCCATCAGCGCCAACCGGTTGCGATTGCAACATCGCCTGGGCATACTTCCGAAGATCATCCAGGGTTGAGAACAATCCTGCGTGACCAGCAATTCCGGCCAACGCCCAGGCTCTCGGATCATGGACAGTACCGACAATCCATTCCCCATCCCGCTTCTCAGTCGGGGCACAGCGATGACGTTGCTCTGGCGGAACTCCATAACCGGAATCAACCATTCCCAAAGGCTCGAGCGTTTTGACTCGCACGTACTGGTCGAGCGACATGCCGGATCGCTCTTCAATCAGCTTCCCCAGAACGATAAAGTTCACATCGGAATACTTAAAGGCCTTGCCCGGTTGAGCTTGAGGCTTGAGTTCGCAAATTTTTTGCCACGCAACTTCGGGGCCATCGTTGTAATCGCTCATAGGATTGTCGGGGATCAATCCACTGGTGTGAATCAGCAGTTGCCGAACGGTGATTTCCTTTTTTCCTTCACGGCCAAATTCCGGAAGATACTCGGAGGCTTGGGCATCGAGGCGGATCAACCCCGCCTCGATCAAGTGCATCACTCCCGTTGCGGTTGCCACCGGCTTGGTGATCGAAGCCATGTCGAAGATGGTATCGAGCGTCATCGGCTCCGGTTTCGGCTCCGCGCTTCGCAGTCCGTAGGCTTTGCTCCACGTCAGCCCTTGGCTCGATCCAAATCCGATCACGCAGCCCGGCATCTTGCCCGCTTCAATCGCCTGCTCCACCAATCGGTCTACCGATTCAACCCACTTGGCATCACCTTGACCGAATTGGCTCTGTTTTGATTGGCCAACTTCGCCTTCTTGCGCAAGGGCCATTGTTCCCGTAGCAACTAATCCCCAAGCAATTAGTCCGCATGCATGAGCCATATAAGCCATGGCATCTCGGATCCTTAAACACAACAACATATGGGAGCCCTTTCGGAATGCAACGAAACGTGAGATCATCATCGTAGTCATTTTTTCGCTCGCCAATACTAGGAGTCCATTCTCAGTGACAAAGGATTTACCCCTCACCGAATGGGACCATCCCGAATCCAAGCAATTGGACTCGTTGTCCCCGTTGGAAATCGTCCACCTGATGAATCGCCAGGATCGTCTGGTCGTGGATGCGATCGAGCGTGTGGCGGACGCGGTGGCCGAGGCGATTTCCATCGTCACGGACCGATTGCGTCGATCGGGGCGACTGATCTATGTGGGTGCAGGAACCTCGGGAAGATTGGGGGTGCTCGATGCTTCGGAAT
>JBILVV010000507.1:0-3250 GCA_044370255.1 Pirellula sp. | reverse complement strand
AATTCGAAACTCGAGGTCCATATCGACACCGACGAAGGGAACGCCTGCGATTTGGATCACGCGACCACGATTGAATTGAAGCGACTCGAACCGTGCAAGTGCCATGGGCACTGAACGGCGGCGAGGGTCGCAAACCCTATGTTTCTGTTTTGTTTCTCTCATTTTGGAGTTTGGTTCTTATGGCAAAAAACAATGATGCTCTCGGCATGATCGAGACCAAGGGCTTTATCGCCCTGGTCGAAGCGGTCGATGCAATGATGAAAGCCGCCAACGTCACGTTCCTCGGCTGGGACAAGGTTGGCAGCGGCTTGGTATCGGCATTCGTCAGTGGCGATGTCGCTGCGGTCAAGGCTGCAACCGACGCAGGCGCGGCTGCAGCAGGCCGAATCGGACAAGTATTGAGCGTGCAAGTCATCGCTCGTCCGCACGATGACCTGGGCAAGGTCCTCAAGGTCTCGGCACCCAAGGGCTCTGCCGAGTAGTTTCCTCTCCTCGTATCAACATCTACCTATTTAGAAAGCAAGTTCCATTATGCAAAGTGCAATCGGATTGATTGAAACCAAGGGCCTCTTGGCCTTGATCGAAGCCACCGACGCCATGGCCAAGGCCGCGAGCGTCGACATCGTGAAGCGCGTCGATATCGGCGGCGCCTATGTGACGACCATCGTCAGCGGTGACGTCGGCAGCGTTCGCGCAGCGGTCGAAGCCGGTGCAGCAGCCGCTTCGCAAGTTGGCGAACTGGTCAGCAGCCACATCATCCCGCGTCCTTCCGAAGGCTTGACCTCCGCGTTCCTGAAGTAATCCACTTTGTCAAGGATAGACAGATCGTGAAAGTGCTCGTAGCAAACCTAGGTTCGACCAGCTTCAAGTACCGGCTCTTCGATATGTCGGACGAACGGCAATTGGCGCGCGGGGGTGTGGAACGGATCGGCTCCCCCTCGAGTCGCTGCTTCGTCGAAATCGGCACATCGAAAGTGGAGATGGAACAATCGGTTCCCAACCACGGAGTCGCCGTCGATGCATGCATCCAGCAGTTGACCAACCCAAAGAGCGGTTGCCTGCGCGATGCCTCGGGGATCTCTGCCATCGGCTTCAAGGCCGTGCACGGCGGACGCGTTTCCGGAGTGCAGATCATCGACGAATCGGTACTGCAAGCGATGGACGAAATGAACTCGGTAGCCCCTGCCCACAACCCGCCCTACATGGCGGCCATGCGGCAGCTCGCCACGATGGCGGCCAAGATCCCGTTGGTAGCGGCATTTGAAACCGATTTTCATCAGTCCATTCCCGAAGCCTGGAAACGCTACGCGATTCCCGATGCCCTCGCGGAACAACTCCCGATTCGCAAATGGGGATTCCACGGCGCATCGCACCGATTCATCGGTTGGAGAATGTCCCAGTTGCTCGCCAACTCGGACGCTCGCGTGATCTCGCTTCACCTGGGTGGCAGCTCGTCGCTCTGCGCGATGCGAGGTGGCCGCAGTGTCGCAACCACGATGGGAATGAGTCCGCAGACCGGATTGCCTCACAACAATCGCGTCGGCGATCTCGATCCGTATGCGTTGCCGCTGATGATGGAGAAAAGCGGCCTGTCGCTGAAGGATCTACTCAAGGTCTTGGCCACCGAAGGTGGATTGCTCGGACTCTCGGGTGGATTGTCAGGAGACGTTCGCGATCTGGAACAAGCTGCAGAGCAAGGACACGCGAAAGCCCGATTGGCTCTCGATGTGTTCATCGCCGAGATTCGACGCCAGTTAGGCTCGATGCTCGTCGCACTCGGAGGTGCCGATGCGATCGTATTCACCGGAGGGATCGGTGAAAACTCGATCACCGTGCGCCGCGCGGTTTGCGATGGACTGCTCGATCTGGGGATCGCTTTATGCGAAACCAAGAATAGTGCAGGAGACAAGGAACGTCGCATCGACGACGCAGCACGAGGCAAAGCACAACTGTGGATCGTACCCACGAATGAAGAACTCATCGTCGCGCGACAGACCGTCGAAGCGATTCGAAAACCTCAGGCCCAGTAAAGGCAACGGAACCTTCCCATGTTTGTTGCAAAAGTCACCGGCTCGGTGGTCGCCACCCAAAAGGTCGAAACGATGACCGGCCACAAGTTGCTCATCGTCGAGCCCTATCGGGTGGAACCCAAGGATCGAAACACTCTGGTCACCACCGGTCGCACGTTCATTGCCGTCGATGCCCTCGGGGCCGGAGTCGGAGACATGGTCCTGATCACGCAAGGAAGCAGCGCTCGATTCACTCCCGAAACGGGAAAACTGCCGATCGACTGCGTCATCATCGGCATCGTGGATACCGTCAGCCTCGAAAAAAACAACATCTACAAGCGTCAGTAACCTCCCATGCAAATCAACGAAACCCTCATTCGATCTGTCGTCGAACAAGTGATCCAGCAAGTTCGACACTCGGCGAGCCCTGCAACCGTGGCTTCCACTGCATCTTCATCCAACGCAACGGGGCCTCGTGGCCACTCGGGTTTGTTCGATGATGTGGACTCCGCCGTCAGCGCCGCACGCCATGCTTTCGAGCAACTGCAAAACCGTCCTATCGAAGACCGCCGCAAAGCCATCGATATCATCCGCCGGATATCCATCAGCCAGTGTGTCGAACTCGGGACGATGGAGATGGAGGAGACTCGCATCGGAAGGCTTCAGCACAAGATCGAAAAGCTCAAGACCCTCGGCGAGAGGACTCCTGGTGTGGAGTTCCTGAAAACCGAATGCTACAGCGGCGATCGCGGTTTGGCCGTGATCGAACATGCTCCCTTTGGCGTTATCGGAGCGATCACACCAGTGACTCACTCCTTGCCGACCATCACTGGCAATGCGGTCAGCATGATTGCGGGCGGGAACACGCTGGTCGTGAATCCGCACCCAAGCGGCAAGAAAGTCGCCGCCGAGGGAGTCCGTCGTTTTAACGAAGCGATCCGCTCCGAGATCGGCATCGATAATTTAATCTGCCTGATCTGTGAACCTACCTTGGAGACCGCACAACAACTCTTCAAGCATCGACGCATTGCCTTGATTTGCGTGACAGGTGGTCCTGCGGTCGCGAGAGCGGCACTCAACAGTGGCAAGCGAGCCGTAGTTGCTGGTCCAGGTAATCCTCCGGTGGTCGTCGATGAAACCGCTGATCTCGATCTGGCTGCCCGCTGCATCATTCAAGGTGCCGCATACGACAACAATCTGTTGTGCATCGCGGAAAAGGAAGTATTCGTCGTCAACAGTGT
>JBILVV010000470.1:0-3693 GCA_044370255.1 Pirellula sp. | reverse complement strand
GCAGCGCACTTTGGGGTCAGTCATGTGACGGCCAACCGAACCGTGGCGAGGCTCAAACGAGACGGCTTGGTCGAGAGCGAACCCTACGGCCCGGTCGTGCTTACTGCGGCTGGCAAGCGGCTTGCGAAGCGTTGCAAGGAACGACACCAAGCGGTGTACGATTTTCTGCTGGCTCTGGGGGTGTCTCCGGAAGATGCCGCAAACGATGCCGAGGGAATCGAGCATCATGTAGGACCCTCAACACTCAAGGCCATGGCTCGTTTCACTGCCGGTAGCGGAAAAGCTCAGAAGTAAACCTTTGCCACCTACTCTCCTTCAATGATCAACATCTCCGTATCGAGCTTGGGAACGTCGATCTCCGTTGTCTGACCGCTGGGCCAGTCGACGCGGAGGGAAGCGGTACCGGGTTGCGATGCTCCCTGTTTCCACACAGCGGCCTCTTCAGCAGGGATTCCGAAATGAACCGACAAGTCATTCGTTGAAGCATAGGATCCGCCACCTGCGATCTGCCGAATCCATGTCCGCTCGCCGACTTTCAGCGTGAGAACCGTACCGATCGCATCCCGATTGGATTGAGTCCCCACCAAGCGAACGGAGAGATACGCTCCCTTGCCCCGAGACTCGTTTCGGACCAGACCGCAGTTCGCGTCAATGCGAGTGACGACCAAATCGATTCGACCATCTCTATCCAAGTCACCGGTGGCAAGTCCACGACCTGGTTGGGGTGTCTGAAAGAATTTCGAGTCCAAGGCACTGAGCACGAAGTACTTGCCGTCGATGTTTTCGAGAAGCTGGGGACGTTGGTCGTGGTACGGCGAATAGCGTTCTAAGTGACCGTTGATGACGATGATGTCTTGGTCTCCATCGAGATCGAAATCGACGAATTGGGTCCCCCATCCGACGGACCGTTCATCAGTGACTGGTATTCGAGCTGAGTTGCTGGCATACGAGAAGCTCATCCGGCCCATACCTCGATAGAGGGCATTGTATTCATCGGCGTAGTTCGTAACCCAGAGATCGAACTTTTGATCGTTGTTGTAGTCGCCGATGGCAATGCCCATGCTTCCTTCGGCTCGTCCTTGGTCGTTAGTTGCTACGCTGGCTCGACGCCCGAGTTCGGTCCAGCGAAAGGGACCGTCATTTCGATAGAGCAAATTCGGTTCGACGTCGTTGGTGACATAAAGATCGGTGTCCCGATCGCCGTCCAAATCGGCCGCGATGACCCCGAGGCCTCGCAACGATTCATCCCCTAGGCCTTCGGGAGTTCGCTGAGCGAACGTACCATCGCCGAGATTCTCGTACACATGATCGGGAAGGCCACGAAAATCGGTGGGGCCGCAATAGTCGCGGCGGTTGGGATCTGTTTGCGAAGGACAGAACGGATTATTCGTCCAAGACCAGTCCGCATAGTGGACTACATAGAGATCCAAGTCCCCATCTTGATCTGCGTCGAAAAATGTAGCCGAGCTGCTCCATAGCGAGTCCTCGATCAATCGGACTTGTTCGTAGGTGCCGTCCCCTTGGTTGCGAAAGCATTGCAAGGCATCGAAACCGGTGACCAGAAGATCGGTGAAGCCATCGTTGTCGTAATCGGCGGCGATCACGGCTGAGTTGTAGGTTTGCGAGAAGTCGATGCATGCCCGAATTCCGCGAGCATCGAATCGCCATGGACTGATCTGCCGATGAAGATTGCCCGAGTAGCCAGTGAAGTTGCGTTCTTGAAGGTCAGGGACTCCACCACCTGCATGAACGATATCGAGTTGTCCATCGCGATCGTAATCGAGCAGCGCGCACCCGCCGCCGGTGGTTTCAAGCAGTGAGAACAGTTCCCGTTCGCTTCCATCGCGAAATGCGCTGTCAGCCAACCCGTCTTCGATTTCATGAAACCGAAGCGTGCTGGCCGATTTACGGATCTCCGGGATGGAATCAGTGGCTTTGGGAGGATCCTCTGGTGTTGCCGTCTTTGTATCGCCACACCCGAAGATGTTCAGCAGTGCCATCGCGATCCACAGACCGAAAGGCAATCTCAAGAACCAGGGAGATGCACCCTTGAAGTGCTGAATTGGCTCACGGAATCGCATCTTCATGGCTGGTCAGGCGGGATGTATCGGCGATGGACCGCGGCCAATTGCGGTTTCCCGATCCGATCGTAGAAGATGGCCATATCGCGGTGGGCGGGTACAAAGTTTTCATCGAGCTTGAGGGCCGCTTCGAGCCAGTAAACGCCACCCTCTCGCGATTGCTTATGGAGCAGCAGATGTCCGAGTTCGTAGCATTGCTGCGCCGTTCGGCTTGGATTGCTTATCAGTTCAAAGAACATTTTATCAGCTAGGACGGTTTCCTTCTGACCTTCGTCGGCTACTTCCGCGTACTTCGAAGCAAGCGATTCGTTGCCGAGCCGTTGGTGCGCTTGGCTCAGGGTTGACGCGACCTCGACATCCTGTGGCCAAGTTTGCGACGTTTTCGTCAAAATGTCGATCGCTTTTTGTGGCGTGTTGGCATCGAGGTACAACTTGGCTGCATGTAATTGAAGGCTCGGCGACAAGTCGAGGGACTTCAGTAGTGGCTGAAGTTTATCGAGCGCTACTTCCGCTTTGCCAAGCTTACGAAGGACCTCTGAGTACCGCAGCAAGGCATCGAGGTTCTCCGGTTCGCTTTGCAGATATCTCTCGAAAAGCTTTTCCGCTTTTTCCAGTTGTTGGTCTCCTTGGTATGCCGCACCCGTTTGCAAATACAGAGGAACGAAGTCGGGATGCTTCGCTAAGGCTGGCTCCAGTTCGACTAAAGCGTTTTTCCAGTCGCGCCGCATCACGTGCATCATGCCACGAAACGTTGGTATCCAAGCCATATCGGGCGACTGTTGCTCCCACATCGCCAGGAACTTGGTTGCGGCATCGGTATCTTGGTTGCGCAGCATCCCCAACACCAAAGCGCGGGCGGCGTCATCAAACGACAGGATGTTCTCCTGCATCCACTGCCCAATCTGGGACTCCGCGTTGGGCAACGTTCCCAGTTGTGCATCCAAAAGCAGTTTCTCTCCCCGGACAGTTTCGGAATCGAGTCCCAGCGATTGTCCGAGCTGCAACTGCCGCAAAAAGGAATCTTTTTTTTCAGATTGCCGATAAGCTTGTGCGAGTAGCAATCGGAATGCAGCTTGATCCCCAAACTTCGCCTGCATGGCCTCAACATGAGCGATTGCACGGAGATTTTCCCCGGAATTCAAAAGCGTTTCCGCGATCCGCAAGCCGCGAGCGTACTCCGTTTTTCGCCAAGCATAAATCGCCAGAATCACCAGAACCGCCAACAGCACTAACAACCGCCAACGCTTGCGTTGGGGGACCGGGATCGACTTGGTCGCCTCTGGGGGGGTGCTAGGATCAGACTTCATCATGTGGAGAAAGATGGAAACAAAAGCAGCTCAAAGGGTCGCCGTAGCAACCAAATTTGCGTGACAAGTTGGAAATAAAAATCGAGCCCCGGAAAAAAAGTTGACTCGCAACACAGGAAACTCGTAGACTATACAATGTTGAAATTGTTCGCATTCCGATGCTATTAAGGTTGAACCGGTCCTTATTGTCGGATGTCCATCGTTGGTTTGGAAGCGGACAGGCCTCACTGTTCTTCATCTTTATCTTTTCTGAAAGGGTTTTTCTATGAAAACGGATCGACATACGAGCCGTCGTGGTTTCACGC
>JBILVV010000098.1:0-13034 GCA_044370255.1 Pirellula sp. | reverse complement strand
GATCGAGTTCGCGAAAAAGTTCGATGTACCGATCCGTGTTCGCAGCAGTTTTTCTGATGCGCCAGGTTCGATGATTGTTTCGATCCCGGAGTCCCATTCAGTCCCTGTCAGCGGCGCGGCGTTGACTCGCGAAGAGGCTCGCATCACGGTACAAGGCGTTCCGGATTCTCCGGGCATGAGTTATGAGATCTTTCGCCGTCTTGCGGACCGAAAGATCACGGTCGACATGATCGTGCAGAACATCGGCATGGAGGATCGAGCCGATATCTCCTTCACGATTCCAAACAACGAACTCAGGGAAGCGTTGCGGGCGATCGAAGAAGGGGTCAAAGTCACCGGTGCGACCGGCTATACCTATGACGATGCGGTTGCCAAGGTTTCGGTTGTAGGTCTCGGCATGGCGAATCAAACCGGGGTCGCTGAGAAGATGTTCGCTTCTCTCGCGAGCGCGGGGATCAATATCCAGATGATTACCACCAGCGAAATCAAGATCAGTTGCTTAGTGCAACGTTCCGAAGCGACCGCAGCCTTGCGCGCTGTGCACCAAGCATTCTCGCTCCACAACAAGCCGGTCGATGCCAACGAGTGGCGGATCGGACAAGCCAATGCAGGAACACAAAGCGCCAGCGAAATCGTCGATCGATTGAGCAAATCCAATCTCGAGCAATTGACGCTGCTTGACATCTCACTCTTGGGTGATCAGGCTCGCGTCACCCTGACCGGAGTTCCCGATACACCTGGTCTGGCGGAAAAAGTATTCCGCGAAGTTGCTGGGGTCGGCGTTTTTGTCGACATGATCATCCAAAGCTGCGATGGCTACCTGGGTGAGACGAGCATTTCGTTCACCGTACCGGAAGAACAAATGTCTCTCGCTCTCGAGGTTCTCGGAAAAACCGGATACAACTTTCGCAAGATCGGTGGCTCGACCGATATCGCGAAGCTCTCGGTCAGTGGAATTGGTTTGCGAAGCCACACCAGCGTCGCGATCGCGATGTTCAAGGCTCTCGCCGACGAAGGAATCAACGTCCTGATGATCAACACCAGCGAGTTAAGAGTGAACGTGGTCATCGAAGGAAAAGATGGTCAGCGAGGTCTCGCGGCTTTGCAAAAAACCTTCGCGGGAGCGTTGGTGTAATCGTGGCCACCATTCCTCGTCCCGATTTCATGTATTTCGATCTTGGAAATGTACTGCTGTTCTTTGACCATGGATTGGCGATGCGTTCGATGGCCAGGATCGCTGGAGTCGACCCGGTGAGGATGCGTTCGTTGATCATGGATTCCGATCTGCAGATCGAATACGAAACGGGGCTGATCAGCGGCGAAGAGTTTATTGAGCGTATCGCGTCAGGCTTGGGTAAGTCGCTCGACACGCGCGAGATGTTGCAAGCAGCCGCCGATATGTTCATCCCGAATCTGCAAATCCTGCCGGTCATCGAGCATGTGAAAGAGGCTGGTGTTCCGATCGGATTGCTGTCCAACACTTGTCAAGCCCATTGGGAATGGATCTTGGAACAACGCTATGCTTCCGTCGTGGATCACTTCGGACCGATCGTCCTGTCCTATGAAGCCAAGAGCATGAAGCCCGACTCGCAGATCTATCGCGTTGCCGAGCAACATGCCGGGTGTCCTCCGGAAAAAATCTTTTTTGTCGATGACCGCCACGACAATGTCGAAGGAGCTCGCAAGGCGGGTTGGATGGCCGAACCCTTCACCAGCGCCGACCGACTCATGGACCAGATTCAGCATTGGAAGCTCTAGTAATGGAAACTCGGCGAGGTTGTGATTTTATATCTACCGAGTCGGTGAGACGGGATTTCTCAGTGCTTTTCCGTTCCCGATGCATGAGCAAGAGACGCAAGAGGGAAGAATTCAAAAGCGTTTTTGTGTGAAGGGATGGTTGCTTTACCCATTTACTCCACATCGGTCAGGCTAGGGGACCAATTCATCGGCTTGAGTTCAGGGGCTTTGCCCGTCGCAGGAAAACTCCTTTGAATCGCGTCACGCAGATTGGTTTGGAGTTCCAAGGCAATCGCTCGATGGGCTTCGGAATCGGCCAAATTGGTTCGCTCGCCCGGATCTTGATCGTGGTCGTACAACTCGCGTCCACGCGTTCCACCGTCCCACTCCGTGTACCGATATCGAGTAATGCGGAGCGAGTAGCCGTAAAACGGATCGTTCTGGCCACCGCGCGAAACCTGCGTCATCGCCCATCCTCGCCCTGTGGCCGACGGATCGCGCAGCATCGGCATCAGGCTTTGGCCTTGGATGTTGCTTGGTGCGGAACTTCCCGTCCACTCGAATGCACTGGGAGCGATATCGACTTGCGATACTGGAGCACCGACTGCGGTACCGGGTATTGATATGCCTGGCGCAACAATAATCAGTGGCACTCGGGCGCTCTCCTCAAACAAACTCATCTTTTGCCAAAGCCCATGTTCACCAAGATGATAACCATGATCGCTGGTGAAGATGATCATGGTGCTATCGCTCAACCCCAGGCGTTCGAGCGCATCGAGAACGACGCCAACTTGTTCATCCATGAATGTGACGCTGGCGTAGTAGGCTTGCAACGCTTCGCGGCGCTGTGCATCGGTCATTTCGTCCTGTTCTTTCTTCCCACTGGCTAGGCCCGGGCGAGGAATATCCTTTCGATCTTCTTCAACGTCGCTCACCAGTGTGAATTTATTGGGATCGTGGAGATCAAAGTACTTTCGCGGGGCGACGTAGGGAGTATGCGGGCGAAAGAAGCCAAGCCCTAGGAAAAAGGGTTTGTCACGCTCTTTGGCGAATCGCTCCAGCACCCAGACCGCGTCCTTGGCTTGCATCGCATCGGTATGTTGCGAAGTAGGTGCAGGGGACGCGTACCAACTCAATGTCCCGCCGAACTGCTTCGGGACGAGAGTCGTGATGTTGGGTTCTTCGGAGAGTCGGTCCACACCAGCCGGGTTGAGTTCTAACTCCCAACTCGCGGGATCATCGTGCCCATTGGTCCCCACGGAACTGGGAACGTTGTAGTGATACATTTTTCCGATGCGCCCCGCAAAGTATCCGGCTCGCCGCAAAGCATGCGGCAGGCTGGCTTGCTTGGGGATCGTTTGCCGAAAGATTTGACCGTTGTTGTAGATCCCGGTGCTGTTGGGATAGAGGCCGGTCAAGATCGAATTGCGACTCGGACCGCATAAAGGAAAGGTGCAATAGGCCCGATCGAAGCGTGTTCCCCGCGCGGCCAACCGATCGATGTTCGGCGAAATTGCAAGTGGATCGCCGTAGCAACCGAGCTTGTTATTGAGATCATCTGACACGATGAACAAAACATTCTTGGGTTCATCTGCCTGCAACGGATCTAGGAAGAGAACATACAGGAACGCAACGTAGACTAATGAGATCAGTCGCATGGATAGACCTTTTAAGCCAATGGAAGGAAGAATCTCGCAGCTCATCACAAACCCGGTCATCACAAACCCGGGCACCGATTGTAGCAAGTTATCCCTTGCTCACACGTTTGGTGGTTCGTTTGGCAGTTCGCTGGGCCGCTGGCTTGGGGGTTGGCTTGGTCGGCGTTGCCGCGGAACGCTCTTCCCATTGCAACAATGCTTCGCCCGTGTGGCTTCGTATGCGCTTCGAATCAAAATCCGAATGGGCTTCATGCACAACTAGCTGCTTGGAGCCTCGCGACTTGCGCTGCGAAGTGGAACCTGACGAATGGGTCGAGCTTTTCGCATAGCGGACCAGTTCGCTCGGTGGGCCTGCGAATACAACCTGCCCTCCCGAGTGCCCGGCTTCCGGTCCCAAGTCGATGATCCAGTCGGCGATACGGATCACTTCGAGATTGTGCTCGATGATGACCACGGTATTTCCTGATGCCACCAAGCGATCGAGAACGATCATCAGTTTATTGATATCGTCGAAGTGCAAGCCGGTGGTAGGTTCATCGAGCAGATACAAGCTTCGGCCGGTCGCGGGTCGGCACAGCTCAGCTGCTAGCTTGACTCGCTGGGCCTCGCCACCGCTAAGAGTCGGCGCACTTTGGCCGAGTGCGAGGTAATCGAGACCGACCTCGCAAAGAACCTGAAGCATACCGTGGATCTTCGGGATCTCGCTCATCAAGTCTCTGGCTTGACCGATCGACATGTTGAGCAAATCGTTGATGGAGTTTCCATGGTACTTCACCGCGAGGACTTCTTCGGTGTATCGTCGCCCTTGGCAGGCATCGCAGGGAATCCATACATCGGGCAGAAAGTGCATTTGGATGCATAATTGCCCCGCGCCATAACATTTCTCGCAGCGTCCCTCCCCTACGTTGAAGCTGAAGGCTCCCGCCGAGAGACCTCGCATCTTGGCCTCCGGCAACCGCGCAAACAATTGACGGATATGATCGAATACGCCGGTGTAGGTCGCGGGGTTGCTGGTGGGGGAGTTGCCGAGGGGCGATTGATCGACCTGCAAGACTTTGTTGATCTGCTCGATCCCGTCGATCTGTTTATGAGGCCCAGGTTGCAGATCTGCACGATGCAATCTTCGCGCGAGAGCTGGATACAGGATGCCGTTGATCAGACTGCTCTTGCCGCTGCCGCTCGGTCCTGTCACAGCGGTCAACGATCCAAGTGGAAAAGAGACATCGATCGACTTGAGGGTGTTTTCCGCAGCACCCTTGACCGTGAGCCAACCATGCGGGTTGTTCGCCCTCTCGGTCCAGTCTCGCACGCCGTTCGAATCGGTTCGATCGAGCTCGACATTTCTCCCCCCCTCGATTTCAATCCTTCGTTTGCCACTCAGGAATGGACCGGTGATCGAAAGCGGGTCGGCTGCTAGATGCTGTGCATTCCCTTCGGCGATGACTTGCCCTCCGTAGGGTCCCGAACCTGGGCCGAAATCCCGAATCGAATCGCTGCTAGCGATCACATCGCGGTCGTGTTCCACGACCAGCAGCGTATTGCCCAAATCGCGCAGGCGATGCATCGCCGCAATCAAGCGACGGTTGTCTCGCGGGTGCAATCCGATCGTCGGTTCATCGAGTACATACAAGACACCCGACAGTCCGCTCCCTAATTGGCTCGCCAGGCGAATACGTTGCGATTCCCCACCCGAGAGAGAATTTGCCGAACGATCGATAGTCAGGTATTCCAAGCCGACGTCGACAAGAAACTGCAATCGTTGAGTGATTTCGCGAGCCAGTTCCCCTGCAATCTTGCTCTCGACAGGAGAAAGCTTCCAGCCCTGTACCGTCTCGAGAAGTTGTCCGATAGGCATGCGGACGATGTCTGCCATGCGCAACTTGCGAAAGCGAGCATGTGCCGCTTCGGGACGAATTCGCGAACCATCGCACTGAGTGCATGGGACATCGGCAAGATAAGCACTCAGTCGCATGCGAATGGTCGGGTTCGCATTGGATAGGAGTTCGAGCGCGGGATAGACTCCGTGGAACCGATAGAATAGGACGGTATCATCCGAAGGGTTCGATGGATCGATATCGCGTCCTTGCACGACGATTTCTTGATCGGGCAACCCGCGAAAGAGAATCGAACGTTGGGAGATCGTCCAGTTTCGAATGGGAGCTTCCATAGGCAAGGCCATATGCCGTCCAAGAGCCCGCAACATGCCTGCCGCAACGGGTGATTTCGGATCGGGCCACAGAAGCAATCCGCCCTGGAGCGGCGACAAAGATTCATCGATGAAGGCTGCCGGATCCGTACCTACCTCCGTGCCGATCCCTTGGCACGACGGACACCAGCCGACTCCCGTATTGAAGGAGAATTGATGCGGTGTGAGAGGCTGAAAGGATATGCCACAGGTATCGCATGCCAGCTGCAATGAAAATGTCTGTGTATCCCACAAAGTCTCTTTGCGATCCGGGTCAACGATCGCCATCTGAATCACACCGCTGCCCAATTGCAAGGCGGTGGACACGCTGTCGTAGAGTCGTTTGCGATCGACCCGATCGAGTTGGATGCGGTCGACAACGACCTGAAGCTCCAATCGCGATTTTCGATTCAGATCGGGTAGGTTATCGATCTCGTAGGTTCTCCCGTTGATGCGAACTCGAGCATAGCCTTCTCGCTTCAGATCATCGAAAAAGGCCTGTGGTTCTTGATTCATCGCCGGAGCCACCGGAGCCAGCAACAGAACGCGTCCCCCTGCATCGCCTGCAGGGCGTGACGACGATATCCGTTGCCCGTGTTCCAGCCATCGATCGACGATTTGATCGATGGTTTGGGAACTGATTGGACCATCGCAGCGCGTGCAATGCATTTGGGCCAATCGAGCAAAGAACACTCGCAGATAGTCGTAGATCTCTGTGACGGTTCCGACCGTGGAGCGTGGGGTGTGCGAAAGTCCCCTCTGTTCGATCGCTACTGCAGGGCTCAAGCCATCGATCCGTTCAACGATCGGTTTGGGCATTTGTCCAACGAACTGCCGGGTGTAGGAGCTGAGACTCTCGACAAAACGCCGCTGCCCCTCAGCGTAGATCGTATCCATGGCCATCGAAGTCTTGCCGCTGCCGCTATGGCCGCAGAAAACCGTCATGGCATTGCGAGGGACAGTGATATCGATGTTCTTGAGATTGTGCTGCTTGGCTCCTTGAACACGGATATCTTCCAAGGCGGGACTTCGTTGTTGGACAAGTTGTTTGGTGGTTTTCCCTTTGGAACCCTTGAGGGGACGCGAAGTACCGGACTCTTTCTTGTCGGTGTGTGCTTCGAAATACTTTGCGAGGGATACTCCGGTGTGCGATCGAGAGTTTTTAGCAAGTTGTTCCGGAGTCCCTTCGCCGACGATGCGACCGCCGCCGGATCCACCCTCTGGCCCCAAGTCGATGATCCAGTCGGCGGCTTGGATCAGATCGAGATTGTGTTCGACGACGACGACAGTATTGCCTCGATCGACAAGGCTTTGCAGGACGCGAAGCAGCAGATTGATGTCGTGAAAGTGGAGACCCGTGGTGGGTTCATCGAGCACATACAACGTTCTGCCTGTCGATCGTTTGCACAGTTCCCTGGAGAGTTTGATCCGCTGGGCTTCGCCTCCCGAAAGAGTGGGAGAGGGTTGACCGAGTTTCAAGTACTCGAGACCAACATCGCTCAGCGTTTGCAGTTTATCGACGATCTTCGGGAATGCCGAGAAATGCTCGAGGGCTTGTTGGATATCGAGATCGAGGCAATCGGCGATCGATTTGCCTTTGAAGAGCACTTGCAACGTAGCTCGGTCGTATCGTTTTCCTTCGCAGGCCGTGCAGGGGACCCATAGATCGGCGAGGAACTCCATATCGAGACGAATCGCGCCGTGTCCTTCGCAGGCGCTGCAGCGTCCATGTTCGGTATTGAAGCTGAAAACTCCTTTTTCAAATCCTCGCCGTCTGCTTTCGGGAAGTTCTGAAAACAGATCGCGAATTTCATCGAAGACTTTGGTGTAGGTTGCGGGATTGCTGCGCGGGGTTCGGCCGATGGGGCTCTGATCGATATCGATGATTTTGTCGAGATGTTCGAGCCCTTCGATACCTCGGTGTTTGCCAGGCGTGTCGTCGGCTCGGTTGAGGGCGTTGCGCAGTGCCGGGGTAAGGATGTCGGTTACCAGCGAACTCTTGCCGCTACCGCTGACCCCCGTGACAGCGATCAGGCAACCAAGAGGGAAATCGACATCGATCCCTTGGAGATTATTGTGGGCGCAGCCGAGGAGTCGCAGGCTCTTGCCGCTCCCTTTGCGCCGAGCCTTTGGCCGATCGATCACCGAACGCCGTGAGAGGAAATCGCCGGTCAAGCTTTTCTTATTCTTCGCGATTTCTTCCAAGGGACCGATCGCAATCAACTCACCGCCCCGAACGCCGGGTCCCGGTCCGAAATCGACAAGGGTATCGGCCGCTCGCATCGTGTCTTCGTCATGTTCAACAACGATCAACGTATTCCCTAAATCGCGCAGACGTTTGAGGGAGGAGAGGAGACGATCGTTATCTCGCGGGTGAAGTCCGATCGATGGCTCGTCGAGAACATAAAGAACACCTACCAGTCCAGCTCCGATTTGGCTCGCCAGTCGAATGCGTTGTGACTCGCCACCCGAGAGTGTCGGTGCCGTTCGATCGAGCGACAGGTATCCGAGTCCCACATCGAGGAGGAACTGGAGCCGCAATCGCACTTCCTTAATCGCTTCGGTCGCGATCACTGCCTGCGTGGCATCGAGTTCAATCGACGAGAAAAAATCGCTCGCCTGTTCGATCGATAGTTGGGATACATCCCCGATCGACATCCAAGGCTTGGATCGAAACGCTTTGGCCTTGGACTTGATACGCAGGGTTCGAGCCTGAGGATTGAGTCGGGTTCCATCGCATTCGCCGCACAGGTCGACTCGCATGAATTTCTCAAAGCGAGCCTTGAACATGGGGTTTGTTGTTTGGCGATAGATGTCGAGCAACTCGTTGCAGATTCCGGAGAAAACACCGGTCCGCGATCCCGCACGAGTGCATGCGACTTGCAAGGGAGGAAGACCGTGCAGGATCGCGCGTCGTTCTTCGTTGCTCCATTGCTCGACCGGAATCGTGATTAAGTCCTTCTTCGCCTTGAGTCGATAGGTGATCAGCTTGCTGTAGGTCGAGATGGCCTTCCGCATCCATTTGGCCATGTTGGAGAGTTTGCCGATCAATTCGATCGCACCGTTCTTGACGGAGATCGACGCATCGGTGATCAGCAGGTCCTCAGCGAAACGTTGGTTGTATCCCAGACCTTCGCAATCGGGGCACGCACCCTGCGGGGAGTTGAAGCTGAGCAATTGCGGAGTCGGGGGCGGATACGAAACTCCACACTTGGCACAAGCGTAAGATTGCGAGAAGACGATATCTCTTCGGGGATCGGAGATGAATTGATCTTTGGAGACTGAGGCTGGACCGAGTTCGGCAGACTGCTCGCGCGAAGCTTTCTTTTTTGTCTTTCGAGGAGCCTTCGTTTCCTGACCTTCGAGGGTTTCATCGTCTGCATTTGCACCGGATTGCAGCGAGGACTTGAGGATCAAGGGGGACAGCAGCATGGTTCCTTCGCCGAAGCGAAGGGCTTGGTCGACCGCTTCCGCGATCCGTTGACGGCTCGATTGTCCGACCGCGATTCGATCGACGATCAGTTCGATGTCGTGTTTGTTGTAGCGTTCCAGAACAATCGAATCGCTTAGCGAGATGATGGTGCCATCGACTCGCGCGCGATTGAAGCCAGCGCGTCGGAGGTCTTCGAGCAGGTCCTTGTGCTCCCCTTTTTGACCGCGAACCACCGGAGCGAGAAAGAGGTAGGTGACGTTCGGATCGAGCGTTGCGATCCGTTCCACCATTTGATCACGGGTTTGACTAGTGATCTGCGAATCGCACCGCGGGCAAAATCCTGTGCCGCATCGCGCGAACAAGACACGTAGAAAATCGGTCAACTCGGTAATCGTCCCTACGGTGGAACGGGGGTTGTGACCGGTCGATTTCTGGCTGATCGAGATAGCGGGGGAAAGACCCGAAAGGAGATCGACATCGGGCTTGGGAAGTTGTCCGACGAACTGCCGAGCGTATGTCGACAGGCTTTCGATGTAGCGGCGCTGCCCCTCTGCGTAGAGCGTATCGAACGCAAGCGATGACTTGCCGCTGCCACTGACACCGGTGAAGCAGATGAACTGGTTGCGAGGCAAAACGAGATCAACGTTCTTTAGGTTGTGTTCGCGGGCTCCGCGGACAACGATCGGAAGCTGGCCGGGATCGATCGGAACGTTCACCGTGTGCAACTCGCCTCTAGTGGATGCCAGCGCTGGCCAAGTATCGCTCGGCATCGAGAGCCGCCATGCATCCCGTTCCTGCCGAGGTGATGGCTTGGCGATAATAATCGTCGGCGACATCGCCAGCGGCGAAGACACCCTCGACACTGGTGATCGTGCGATAGGGCTGCTTCCAAGCGATGTATCCGTTCTCGCGAGTTTCCACTTGGTTGCCGAGGAACTTGGTATTCGGTGTATGGCCGATTGCCAAGAACATGCCGGTAGCATCCAGAACGCGAGTCTCCTTGCTCTCGACATGACGGATGCGGACACCCGTCACGCCGATGCGTGGATCTACATCGTCGCCAAGAACCTCATCCACTACTGAGTACTTGACCAGTTCGATCTTGGGATTATCGAACGCTCGCTGTTGCATGATCTTGCTAGCACGCATCTCGCCACGGCGCAAGATCATGTAGACCTTCGATGCATACTTGGTCAGGTAGCTGGCTTCCTCGACGGCGGAATCTCCCCCTCCGACAACAACGAGCGGCTTGTTTCGAAATCGAGGCAAGGCCCCATCGCATACTGCACAGGCGCTGACCCCTTTGTTGCGAAACTTTTCTTCGCTGGGCAAGCCTAGGTAATTTGCACTTGCACCGGTGGCGAGAATCACGGTGTGAGTTTCAAAGCTGCCGTTCTCGCTGGTATGTAGGAGCAAAGGCCGTCGGGAAAAATCGACGCTCACGATATCGTCGGTGATGATGCGAGTTCCAAAATTCACCGCTTGCTGCCGCATCAATTCCATCAACTCGGGACCGGTCACTGCGTGAGCGTGTTCTTCGACCGGAGGAAACATGTATTGGCGACTCGGATCGATCGCGGACTCAAGGAACTCCTTCAGTTTGCCGGAGGGGAAGCCGGCGTAGTTCTCGACTTCCGTAGTCTGGGCCAACTGCCCCATGGGGAATCGCCCCATGACCCGGTTTTCCTCGGTCATCGCACCCTCGAACAGGAGGGGTTTCAGGTTGGCTCGGGCTGCGTAAATCGCGGCAGACCACCCGGCTGGGCCACTCCCGATGATGATGCAGTTTTCGGCATTGCTCATGCTGTATGGATCAATTTTGGAGAAAGAGGGTTTTTGAAACGGTTTTTTGCTCAGCGTGGATCACTCGATAAGGTTCGTTTCCATACTCGGATCCGAATTCCGTTGTAGCATACAAACCCCTTATCGAACAGGTTGCAAAGGGGGTGGAAAGTCGAGCGACAGCGGCGGAATCACAGTTTTTTAAGGGCCTCGAGCAACCCCTGCGTATCTTCGTCAGTATGAGAGGCGGTCAAGCTGACGCGGAGCATCGCTGTCCCTCGTGGCACGGTGGGAGGTCGGATGGCCGGGACAAAAAAGCCAGCTTCGATCAGACGTTTTGAAATTGCGAGCACTTCCTCCGGGCTCTGAAAATAGATCGGAACGATAGGTGTAGCATTGAACCGGGTCGAGAAGCCGAGCGAACGGAGCGATTCGCGCAACGAGAGGCTCCGGGTGCCCAATTGCTGTCGCTGCAAATCCATCTCACTCGCGAGTTCGACAGCCCGCGTTGCTGCTGCCAATACCGCCGATGGAGGTGCAGTCGAGTAAATCCATGAGCGAGCATACTGCGTCAACCACTCGATCAGCACTGTCGGGCCAGCGACAAAACCGCCACTACAGCCGATCGCTTTACTCAGTGTACCGGTCCGTATCCACCGCGTTGTCTCGATTCCAGGACCGCATGCGACACCGCGGCCCTGCTCGCCGAGAACCCCGCTCGCGTGGGCTTCATCGGCAACCGCCATTGCATCGTATTGCTGACAGAGTTCTTGAATCTCAAAGACCGGCGCGATATCCCCATCCATGCTGAAGACGGTGTCGGTCACAACGAAGGTTCTTCGATACATGTGCCGCAACTCAGAAAGTGTGGTTTTCAGAGCCGCCATATCTGCGTGGGGATAGATATGGACAGCGGCTCGCGACAGGCGGCAGCCATCGATCAGGCATGCATGATTAAGCGAGTCGCTGACAATTGCATCTTCTTTGGAAGCAAGTGCGGCAATCGTGCCGATGTTGGCAGCGTAGCCGCTGGAGAATACCATCGCCCGATCGGTCTGTTCCCAGCGGGCGAGGGTTTCGGTAAGTTGTTGGTATTGCTTTGCTCCTCCCGCGATCAGGGGACTGGCGGATGAGCCGACGCGGGGCCCCTGGGAGGTGCTGATCAGGGCTTGGCGAACTTCGGGATGCCATGCCAGGGAGAGATAGTCGTTGGAGCCGAAGTGGACCAAGGAAAGGCCGTTTCGGCGAATGGTCCTGGGGGATTCGGGCTCGGAGAGTGCCAACTGTCGCTTGAGACCGATGGCTTCTCGGTGGCTGACATCCGCCGCCAGATCGAGCCAAAAGTCGGAATATGCGGATTTTGGGTTTGGCACGGCAACCTAGAGAACCAACCTCGGGAAACCGGGTTTGATTCGTAACGGACTGTAAGCGATAATTCGACAGGGCCGGAAAAGACCGGCCAAAGCACCTATTGTGAAGCCGATTGTTGTGCCATGCAATGGACTGACCATCAACTGTTGATCACCGATGACGACGATGCGTTTCGCGCGACGCTTGGAGATGCTCTGTCTCGCAAGGGCTTTCGCACCCGTTTGGCATGCGACGGGATGGAGGCATTGCAGGTGATCGAGCATGGGGGTATCCACTTGGCACTCTTCGATGTGCATATGCCTCGCTTAGATGGATTGGGAGTTCTTCAGTCCATTCGCGACCGAACTCCACGCTTGCCATGCATCCTGATGTCGGCAAAGCTTGACGATGGAATCATCGCTCGAGCGCAGGAACTCGGAGCCGAGGCAATCTTGCCCAAACCGTTCTCCATCAGCGCGATGGTCGATGCCATTCGCCGTCTGTTGGAAGCCACCTACGGTCGGCAGCATTAGTCGGCAGCAATAGTTATTACGACTCTCTGCGACGTCGGTCGAAAGAAGGGTTGCTCATCAACCAACCGATCACGATTCCAGTGATCAAGCCACCCAGGTGTGCGAAGTTCGCCATCTTCATCCCTCCTGCACCTCCGGTCCCCGCGATATCTCCTGCGAAACCGAGAAAAAGGATCAAGCCCACCATGAAGTAGGAGGTGGGTGAGAGGGTGAATCCGATGTCTCGTCTCAAATAAGTTTTGGTAGCGATATATCCAAAGAGTCCGAGGACCACTCCGGAGATTCCAACAAACGATGGGGAACCAGAGAGTCCTTGGATACCAAAAAGGTTTTGTGGCAAAAGGCCTTGTGGCAAG
>JBILVV010000469.1:0-3698 GCA_044370255.1 Pirellula sp. | reverse complement strand
CCGGCGACTCGTCGAGTTGCGGTTGCCGAGACGGCGGTAAATCGATAAACTTCCGCCAGATTGCCCCGTGGTGTAATTGGCAACACAAGGGATTTTGGTTCCTTTATTCTAGGTTCGAGTCCTAGCGGGGTAGTTTTTGACCAGTGATTCGCGAGCCCGGCTATTGACCGGGCTCGTTCCATTTTCGCACCGAGGTTTTCCCAGCATGCCCCAAATCGAAGCATTCCGCGGCCTGAGGTACAACCTGGCCCAAGTCGGATCGTTATCCAGCGTCATCGCCCCTCCCTATGATGTCGTGGACTCCAAACTTCAGGACCATCTCTACAACCTGTCTCCCTACAATTTCCTGCGTCTGGAACTCAATCGCCGCGAGGCGGGTGATCCGGACGAGAACACGATCTACGAACGGGCTGCAAGGATCTATCGATCCTGGCGAAATGAAGGGGTGTTGCAGCTCGAACCCGACCCTGCGATCTATGTTTATCATCAGATTTTCGACAACCACGGCACGACCCTGACTCGCCGCGGCTTCATGGCTCGCGTTCGCTTGCAACGGTTTGGTGAAGGAAACATCTATCCGCACGAGCAAACGCACGCCAAGGCCAAGGACGATCGCCTTCGTTTGACTCGCGCAACGCAAGCCAACTTGTCGCAGATCTTCGGCCTTTATCCCGATCCGGAAAACAACATTCAGGATATCCTCGAGCGAAAGATTCTCGGCGTGCATGGCCTCGAAGCAACCGACCATCTTGGAGTGTTGCATCGCATGTGGCCTGTAACCGACATTCGAACGATTCAGGAGGTCAGCGCCTTGATCTCGGACCGAGATATGTTTGTCGCCGATGGTCACCATCGTTATGAGACGGCGTGCAATTACCGGGATGAGCTCAACGCCCAATCGCCGCTTCCGACCGATCATCCCGCCAACTTTGTTCTGACTCAACTGATCAGCATGAGCGATCCGGGACTCGTGGTTCTGCCAACGCATCGACTGCTTCACGGGGTCCCCGAAATGGATACTGCGGAGTTGCATCGGCGATTGAGCCCCTATTTCGATTGCGAGATCGTCGGTCAGGGACCCGAGAACGCGGGTGCGGTATGGGCAGAGATGGATCGACTCGATGAACAGTGGATCATGGCCCTTTATTCGCGTGCATCCAACGAGTGGACTCGCATCTCAGGCCGGCAGGAAGCTGTGGATCGAATGGCCGTCATCGCTTCGGAACAGAGCGCCGACTGGCAGGGGCTCGGTGTCGCCGTCCTGCATCGCCTCGTATTCGAAGATGCCTTGGGACTCCGGGATATGCCCAAGCCAACCTATGTTCATCAGGTCCAGGAAGTCATCGATGGCTTGCACGGGCGGCTCGAAGGCAACCTGACCTACCCGCTTGCAGCCCTAGTGATGCCAGCGACCATCGAACACATTCGGAAAGTTTCGCTGCATCAGGAACGTATGCCCGCCAAGAGTACCTACTTCTATCCCAAGCTCGTGTCGGGACTCGTTGTCCATCCGTTGACCAAAGTCGATAAGTAATTGTTCGGAGCGCCTAATCAACACAACATTATCGCAACAGGAATGCCTATGCGAATCGTCTCTCTCGTTCCGAGCGCTACCGAGATGATTTGCACATTGGGACTCGGAGATCAGTTGGTCGGAGTTACCCATGAGTGCGATTATCCCGATGTTGTTCGATCCCTTCCGAAAGTAACACGCGCAGCGATCCCGATCGATGTATCCAGTGCCCAAATCGATGCCATGGTCCATGAATCGGTAGGCAGCGGCAAATCCCTCTTCGACCTCGATCGGGAAAAACTCGTATCTCTAAAGCCCAACTTGGTGATCACGCAATCCCTATGTGATGTCTGCGCCGTCGACGTACTCGACGTGGAAAGGGCATTCTGCGGTCTGGACGGAGAGCCAGAGATATTGCGACTGGAGCCGATCCGCCTGGCGGATGTGCTCGACGGTATCCTAACGATCGGAGTCGCTGCAGGGGTCGAAGAACGAGCGAACGAGGTCATCTCGGCATTGAGCGATCGGATTCTTGCAGTCGAGGGTCGAATTCCGAAGAATCGCGTTCCTCGGCGTGTCGTGATGCTTGAATGGATCGATCCATTGTTCTGTGCCGGTCATTGGAATCCCGAATTGGTCGCCCTCGCGGGTGGAGTGGATTGCCTCGGAAAAGCGGGGGACCGATCGCATGTTGTGCCATGGGATGCGATTGTGCACGCGGATCCCGAGGTCATGGTCATCACCTGTTGTGGCTACACGATCGAGCGAACGAAAGATGATTTGCCAATCCTCGCGAGCAAACCCGGGTTCAAGGAACTCGACTGTGTTCGCAATGGCCAGCTCTACATTATGGACGGAAACGCTTACTTCAACCGTCCCGGCCCGCGACTGATCGATAGCTTGGAGATGCTTTCCCACATTCTGCACCCCGACTCGAGTGGATAATCGGTTGGGCGCGTCATCCTCTTTTCTCCTCAACCTCGTCACGATCACTACTCGCAGGAAGAATTATCTAACCCTCTTGGGTTCACTGAACGCTACAGAGTTGTAAGTGCGTGCTATCTTTCTTTGTCGGTGCGAGCCGACAACGCTTGAGCCTCAACGGCTCGCGACATATACCACGGATATCTCGTTCGCACGGACGACCGCTATGGACCCCCAACATCTTCAGGAGTTGTCTCGACTCGAAGACAGCTACTGGTGGCATGTCGCCAAGCGGGCTATTGCCTTCGATCTGATCGATCGGTTCGCAGCCCCGAACGATTTGATTGTTGAAGGTGGTGTGGGTGCAGCCGGGAATCTGTTGCGTTTGAAGCAAAGAGGATTTCGGGTCCATGGGCTGGATGTCATGCCAGAAGCGATCGAAATCTGCAAGCGGCTCGGTGTCGATAGCGCGACGCAGCACGATCTGTGTCAGCAGTGGCCCATCGCGCCACAAAGCGCTCGGGTGGTTCTATTGCTCGATGTCCTTGAGCATCTGCAGGAACCGGTCGAGGCGCTTGCCTATGCGGCAGAAACCTTAGAGCAGGACGGCAAGATCATCCTCACTGTTCCTGCCTGGCCGGCTTTGTACGGAGATTGGGATCGACGCCTAGGGCACTTCCGGCGTTACTCTGCGGGCTTGCTGCGACAGCATGTGCGATCTGCAGGACTCAGTCTGCATTGGATCAACTCGTGGAACGCCTTCACCTTGCCTGCCGCCTTGGCAGTACGAGCCTGGCAAAGATGGTTTCCCAGAAATCGACCTGCGGAATTCCCGCCTGTATCCGGATGGATGAATCGATTGCTGATCGCGATGGCATCGCTGGAGCGGGGATGGATGATGCGATCTGGAAACATCCCAACGGGGCTGTCGTTGGTTGCCGTAGCGACTCGAGGGTGAATCATGAACCAGAATATCGCTGCCAATGCACGACCGACCCATCCAATCGTATCGATCGTTTTGCCCGTATTTAATGAAGCTTCGATCCTCGAAACGCTTCAGGAGCGGATCGATGCTGGGTTAGCAAACACGGGTTGCCGCTGGGAAGTGATCTATGTGAACGACGGATCGACAGACGGCAGTGGAGAGATCCTGTCGCGAATGGCTCGCGAGCAATCGCAAATCCGTTGCGTCCATTTATCTCGAAACTTCGGGCACCAATCGGCGATACACGCTGGTCTTGCGCATGCTCGCGGTGATGCA
>JBILVV010000567.1:0-2502 GCA_044370255.1 Pirellula sp. | reverse complement strand
AGAAAATCGTGTGGGAGGTTGCTGAGAAGGAATTGCCTGGAGTCCAATTGGCTTGGATCACCATGGTGGATCGACTCCCCAATGGCAACACCTGGATCGTGAATTGCCACGCAGGTCCAGACAATCCACAAGTCCTCGAAGTGTCGCCCGAGAAGAAAATCGTTTGGTCGTTCAAAGATTTCGAACGATTCGGAAACGCGCTACCAGTCGCTGTTCCTATTCCAACTCGGTAGGAGCCGTGCTGGATTCAATGAGCGTTTCGAGGAATTTCTTTCGATCGACGTCGTCGATTCCATTCACAAATACCATCAAGTCGCTCGATGACCGAAGTTGACACCGCCCAATCGACGTTTTCAAGTCATCAAAAGCGTCTTGGCATTCCTGCGAGTGCGCAGTGATTCCGTTCAAGGCAAGCCAACGATAATATCGCGGAAATAATTCGATGAATTCGGAGCCCTCGAAACGATGGCTATGGTAGTGATGATTTTGAATGATGACGTAGCTCGAAACATTCAGAAAATCAATCCAATCCTGCCATCGGTCAACAACCGAGAGCAACTTGGAAAATAATCCTTTCCTCGCGAGTGATTCGCAATAAATCGCATAGCCACTGATCAAGGCATCTGAGAAATGCGACTCATTTTTAAGAGTTTCACGGCGCTCAGTAGCAAGAGTATCGAGTTGCTGAAAAGCCAAGAAAGCTTGTGAATCACGGTCGAGTTGCAGGAGCAGAGACGCATACAGCGTTAACCCTCTTGCAGTGTAGGTTAATAGAGAGCTCCTGCCAGGAAATTCGTCCAGGAGCACGATATACCTATCGATGATTGCTCTCAATTCGTCAACACCGCTTTCGGGTGCATCTGCGGCCATTTCCGAGGCTCGATCCAATCGAAGGCAAACGGCGGTTTCTAGGACGTCTAGCTGAGCCGGATGCTTGACCAAATAATCATCTGCGCTGGCAATCGCTTTATTACGCCACTTCACCCGTTCAGCATCAGTCCCATCCAACGTCATGAGCGCACTCATGAGGTATTCACCGTTGAGTTGCGAGATGCGGAGGCGATCATCCTCGGGAAAACGCTCGATCAAGACGTTGAGATAATCCAACGATTTCTTTCTGGCTTCAATCGCTTTCTTCTTCTCCGATTCCCATCCTTGATTGCTCTTAAGGTTTGCGGAGAAATCGTGGCACAGCGACTTGTAGTGGTACATGATCTCCAGTTGTCTAATGAGAGAGTAGTCGCTCGGGTTGAGCGCAAGAGCAGATTCGAGGAGCGGAACCTGCCGATCCAGTATTTGGAGTAAATCCGTGGGAGAAACTCGTTTTCCCGCGAGGATCGAGTCGTTCATAATGCTATTTGATGCTCGTATCGAATCGAAAAAAAGCTGACTGACCTTCGATCGTTCATCGGCCAGTAGTTGGCTACTGCGAGCAAGGTCTCGCTGAATTTTCCACTCATAGCTCAGCAAGAACACGCCGGTGATCGCGCACCCGAGAATGGTTGCGAGAAATGTGGATCGGATCGGATGGGCAACGCCCCAGGATACGAGCGATTGCCATACGGTGGGCGGAGAAATAGAAATGGGTTTCCCTTGCAAGAAATGCTCCAGGTCCTTGGCTAAGTCGCTGGCATGGAGGTAGCGGTCCCCCGCATTCTTTCGAAGGCACTTCGCGATGATGGCTGCGAGCGCAGAGGGTACCCTGCGTTGACGGCTAGCGGCTTTGCTCGGTTCAGCGCCCACGATATTGCTTAAGGTTTGAAAATCATCATCTCCGACGAATGGGTGTTGCCCATACACGAGTTCATGCAGGACGACCCCAAGCGAGAAAATATCGGAGGGAATCTTTAATGGCTGGCACCGAATCTGTTCGGGTGACATGTACGACAAGGTGCCCAAGATCTCTCCTTCGATCGTGAGCGGAGAGGTCGTCTGTTGGTCAGCCAGCCGTTTGGAGAGCCCGAAGTCGGTCAGCAGTGGTTGGAACCCTAACCCTTCCGTTCGTTCGACAGAGTCGGATTTTAGCAAAACGTTTCCCGGCTTGATATCCCGATGCAGAATCATCGTTGAGTGCGCTTCCTCAACGGCCTCAGTGATTTTGCAAACCAGCCAAGCCGCTTGGCGGGGAGAGAAGGAGTCGGGATGATTGGCGATCCGTTCGGCTAACGATCCAGAGTCGGCGAACTCGGCCACCACATAAGGTAGTTCGTCGATCTCCCCCGCAGCCAATAACTCCACGATATGGGGATGCCTGAACTCCGCCATAACGCGACACTCTTCCTGAAATCTCTCTTGTGAGATTGGGTCATACTGTCGCGATGGACGCAGAATCTTCACGGATACCCGCTTGCCTGCTTGATCGCGATCCTCACAGGAAAAAACCAGCCCCGAAGATCCAATCCCCACTCGGATTGCGTCACGAAAACGGTGGGAAACGCTTCGATTGGTCGAGGATGAACTCGGGATTCGTTGAATCATTTCGATGCAGGAGGCCTCGTCCTG
>JBILVV010000468.1:0-3706 GCA_044370255.1 Pirellula sp. | reverse complement strand
AGTAGCCGATGTTCTGACCGCGATGGAACAAGATTCGGAGATTCAGATCCGGCAATTGCGAGTCGATGGGGGGGCTAGCGCGAATGATCTCCTGATGCAATTCCAGGCCGATATCATGCAGGTTCCTGTCGTACGTCCTCGGATCATCGAAACGACGGCTCTGGGTGCGGCGTATCTTGCCGGACTGGCAGTCGGATATTGGTCGAGCATGGAAGAGATCGAGTCCCTTTGGCAAGCGGAAAAAGTTTTTGAACCGATCATGCGTCCGGACGAAGCCCAGCAGCGGCGGGCTCGCTGGGCGAAAGCCCTCGAGCGATCTCGCGACTGGGAAGAGCCTGACGCAATGCACTCGCAGGCATGACGATGGATCGTGATGTCATGCTTCGAACGGTAAACCAGCGACGCGAGCCCTGGGACATCGTGGTCATTGGCGGCGGAGCGACAGGGTCCAGTATCGCGCTCGATGCAGCCAGTCGCGGCCTGAGCGTACTCCTCGTGGAACGAAGCGATTTCGGCAAAGGAACCTCCAGTCGCTCCACGAAGTTAGTACACGGCGGAGTCCGGTATCTCGCGCAAGGGAACATTTCTCTGGTCCGCGATGCGTTGCGCGAGCGAGGGCGATTGGCTCGCAATGCACCCCATGTGGTGTTTGAGCGATCGTTTGTGGTTCCATGCAGCAACTGGCTCGAATTCGCTTGGTATCGTATAGGTTTCTGGGTGTATGATCTGCTCGCGGGCAAGAGCGACTATCGTCGCAGCCATGGTATGCGTGGTAGCGAGTGCATCGAACGCGTCTCTACCTTGAAACCGGATCGGGCGCGGTGGGGAGGTCTCTACAGCGATGGGCAATTCGATGACACGCGACTGCTGATCGATATTCTTCGCACCGCCTGTTCGCTCGGCGCGGTAGCCATCAATTACGCGAATGTAGATCAAGTCGTCAAAGATGACTCCGGAAACATTTCAGGTCTCCGCTTCGTCGACTTGGAAACCGATCGGGCGATTGAAGTCTCCGCGCGGTGCATCGTCAATGCCGCGGGACCGTTTTGCGACGGTGTTCGACGACTCGATCAACCTGATTGCGAGCCGATGGTTGCCGCCAGCCAGGGAGTCCATATCGTGCTGCCGCGATCCTTCTTGCCCGGCGATACCGCAATCATTGTTCCCAAGACCAGCGACGGCCGCGTTCTGTTTCTGATTCCTTGGCATGACCGTGTGGTGGTGGGAACCACCGATACTCCCATTCCGGATGCCGCAATCGAGCCACGGGCGATGGAAGGTGAAATCGAATTCCTCCTACGCACTTGCACCGACTATCTCGTATGCCCTCCCACACGGTCCGATGTGATGAGCGTATTCACGGGGATTCGTCCGTTGGTTAGGCCCAAGCGGGAGCGAGGCAAAACCTCCTCAATCTCACGCGACCATACCATCGACATTTCGGAATCCGGTTTGATCACGATCACTGGTGGCAAGTGGACGACCGCTCGCAAGATGGCGCAAGACTGTGTCGATCGATGTATCGGCTTTAGAAAACTCCATGCTTCTCCTTGCGGAACAGAAAACCTCGCGCTCGCTCGAGGTGAATCCGGTCACGAATCTCCGTTCGACCCCTATGAATTGACTTCGGCGCATCGACTTGTTAATAATCAGGATTTCGATGAGAGAGTCGTCTTGGATTGCATTCGAAACGAGATGGCTCGGACTGTCGAAGATGTCTTGGCTCGACGCACGCGATGGTTGTTCCTCGATGTCGCTGCAGCCGAGTCGATGGCTCCGCGGGTAGCGGAAATCATGGCTAGGGAACTGCGACGGGGGCCAGAGTGGGTGTCGCAGCAGTTGCAATCCTTCGCGAAAACGGCCGCGAGTTTTCGGATTCCCGGAATGACTCCTGCCGAGAAACACTCCGACAGCTAAACTGATGGTTAGCTTTCGAAACAAGGGAGACGGCTCATGACAAAGATTGCGTTAGGTTTATTGGGTGGCGGACAGATGGCGACCGCGATTGCCCAAGGAGTTTGCAAGGCGGGTTGGGTTAATGAATCCAGCTTGCTGTTTTGTGAGCCGGACGCGAATCAAGTCGCCAAGCTGCGAAGCAAGTTTCCCACCGCGGGGATCGAATCGGAAGCATCGCGCTTGCTCGATCGGTGCGAACGCATCGTGCTGGCGGTCAAGCCGCAGGTGCTCGAATCGATTGCAACGAGTTTGGCTCCGCATGTACTTCCTCATCATTTTTTGGTTTCCATTGCCGCAGGCATTCCGCTAGCGAAGCTGACTCATTGGCTACGCACGGAGCGGATCGCGCGTGTGATGCCCAACATCGCGGCTCAGAGCCTCCACGGAGCGAGCGGAGTGGCGTTTGCTCATGGAGTCGAGGAATCCGATCGAGCGTGGTGCGATCAAGTTTTTCGGTCGATCGGCACCTTAGTGCATGTTCAGGAGGATCAACTTCATGCCGTGACAGGAGTGTCCGGATCCGGTCCATCATACGTGCTGATGATGATTGAGGCGATGAGCGATGGTGGACTGCTGGCCGGTTTACCTCGCGATGTGGCGTTGCAATTAGCGACACAAACCGTTCTCGGGGCTGCGGCGATGGTTCAGGAGACTGGAGTTCATCCCGCGATTCTGAGAGAGCAAGTGACCAGTCCGGCCGGAACGACGATCGCGGCCCTGCGGGTGCTCGAGGAACGCGGATTTCGCGGAGCGGTCATGGATGCGGTATTTGCGGCCGCCCAAAGATCGCGAGAATTGGCCGGGCCGATACGCAAAACGGAATCGGCAAGCTAAGATATTCATGTGAACGATCTCGTCAGTCAGCGATAGATCGACAACGCCCGCCCCACCTGTTCGATTGGATACTGATAGAGTTTTCATGGTTTGGCAACGTGTGTGTATCATCGGCGTCGGGTTGTTGGGTGGCTCGATAGGACTGGCATTGCATCGCCGACGATTGGCCCATGAAGTGGTCGGAGTGGGAAGGACCAAGTCCCGACTGGAAACAGCTCTGCGTCGCGGCGCGATCGATATCGCAACCGACGATATCTTTGAGGGAGCCAAAGACGCGGAACTCGTGATCGCGTGCGTACCGGTCAAGTCGATCGTCGATTCGCTGGAGCAAGCAGCCAGTGTCGTCGCCCCCCACGCCATCCTGACCGATGTGGGGAGCACCAAGCAGAGTATTGTCCGCGCCGCCTCGGGGCGACTGTCCGATTCTCAGTTCGTGGGAAGCCACCCCATCGCTGGCGGTCATCACAGCGGCGTCGAGCATGCGGTGGGAACTCTGCTCGAGGGAGCCATGGTCGTCATTACTCCCTCGGAAAACACCGATCCAAATCTGGTAGCGCGTATGACCGATTTTTGGGAGAACCTAGGCTCTAGAACCTGCCAACTGTCGCCGATGGAACATGACGCAGCGCTCGCGATATCTAGTCATTTGCCACATATGGTGGCCTCTGCCCTCGCAATTTCTACACCGGATGAATTGATTCCCTTCGTGGGCAAGGGATGGATGGATTCCACCCGCATCGCCAGCAGCAATTCCCAATTGTGGCGACAGATCCTCGAAGAAAACCACGGCCCTGCCTTACAGGCTCTCAAGAAGTTTGCCACAATCTGCGACACATGGATCGAGGCCCTCGAGAGTGGGGATTTCGACCGAGTCGAGCAACTATTGAGAACTGGGAAGGCAATTCGTGAAGCTGTG
>JBILVV010000097.1:0-13068 GCA_044370255.1 Pirellula sp. | reverse complement strand
AACGCAAGGAGACAAGGTTGCCCCATCTCCCAACCGTATTCGCGTTCGGGCAATGCCCAACGTCCTGGAAACGGAACCCAACTCCGACTACAACGCCATCCCCACATCCCACCCAGTCCCGGTTGCCTTCAACGGCATTTTGGAAACCGAAAGCGATCGCGACTACTGGGTGTTTGAAGCCAAAAAAGATCAGCAACTCGATATCCAAGTTCTCGCTCGATTGCCCCTTCGCTCACAAGTGGATTCTGTCCTACAAATTTTCAAGGTGGGTGGCGGTGGTTTGGCAGGCAACGATGACAGCGGAAGCCCTGATAGCTATCTCAGCTTCAAAGTTCCCGAAGATGGCAAGTATGCTGTTTGCGTTTCGGACCATCTCGGTCGAGGTGGCAAGCATTTCGTCTACCGCGTTGAGGTTTCCGTTGCCGAAGCCGAAATTGGAACCACCGTCAACGAACTCGAACGCTATGTATCCCAAACCGTCAATGTTCCCAAGGGAGCCAGGATGGCGATCGAAACCAACATGGTTCGCAAAAATGTCGGTGGCGAAGCTAGAATCCAGGTACCGGATCTCCCCGAGAAAACCAATCACTCCGACGGATTGGTTGCGGCCGATCAAGGAACTATCCAACTGATTTTTCGGGCCGATGCCGACGCGCCGAGCACATCCAAGCTCGTCGACTTGAAGGGAACACTCACTGTCAATCCTGAGCTCACCCTCGTCGGGCATTTGAACCAACGAACGCAGTTGATCCGAGGACAGAACAACGTGGATGTGTGGGGGCGTTACGACGATCGCCTTGCAGTCACCGTCGTCGAGGCCGCGCCGTTCGATATCGAAATCGTACAACCTCAAGTACCCATCGTTCGCAATGGTTCCCTTGTTCTGACTATCAACGCGAAACGCAATCCCGGTTTCGACAAACCGATCAATGTTCGATTGCTGACCGCTCCTCCCGGAATCGGATACTCGGCTGTCACCATTCCTGGCGATCAGTCGACCATCCAGATGAACCTGACCGCCAACGGCGGTGCAGCCATCCGCACTTGGCCAATCTTGGTCCTCGCAACAACCGACATCGGCAACGGTCCGATCACCATCGCGTCCGAGTTTGTACAGCTCGAAGTTGCTGACTCGCTCTTCAACTTCAAGTTCACCAAGACGATGGCTGAACAGGGTAAGCCAGTCGACGTTCTTGTCGGCGTGGAAATGAAACGGCCGGCGGAAGGAACGATCGAAGTGGAAATCCTCGGGTTGCCACCAGGAACAGCGTCTCCAACCCCGAAACTGAGCCTCGCTCCGGATGCGAAGCAACTCGTCTTCCCAGTGAATATTCCTGCCGAGACACGGGCTGGAAATTATAAAACTATAGTTTGCCGAGGTACGGTAACCAGCGACAAAGGGATCATCACGCAAGTCAACGGAAACGCAGAAGTCCAGATCGATGTTCCAGTCGCTCCTCCAGCAGCCGTCGCTGCGGCGCCGGCTCCGATGCCAGCGCCCGCTCCGGACGCACCCAAAGAAAAACCCCTGACGCGGCTCGAACAACTCCGAAAGGAAAAGGGAAAGCAGTAATGTCGGTCGAGAAAATCATTGCCAAAAAAACGGTGTTCTTCGTTGCTTTGAGTTGCTGTTTGCAACTCGTTGCATTCGCTCAAGATCCGCAACCACAATGGTCGGCGTTCACCGTATACCCGAGCGATATCCAAATCAGCTCGCAGAGCGACTCGCAACATGTGATCGCAGTAGCCACCCGCCCCGATGGCATCACGGTTGATGTGTCGGATCAAGTAGCCTGGCGTTTGGAAAACCCGGCGCTAGCTCGCATTGAAAACCTGATTGTTTATCCGACGGCAGATGGCGCCACGGAACTGGTGGGTGCCTGGAACGGAATGGAGGCTCGGGTGAAGCTGACGCTCACTCAGACCGCTACGCCGCGCACCGTGAGTTTTGAACGAGATGTGATGCCCGTTCTAACTAAGTCGGGTTGCAACACAGGCTCTTGCCATGGGGCTGCTCGCGGCAAGGACGGTTTTCGACTTAGCCTCTTCGGATTTGATCCGTTGGGCGATTACCAACGCATCACTCGCGAGATCGGTATTCGCCGCGTGAACCTCGCCGTTCCCGATCAGAGTTTGATCCTTCTGAAAGCAACCGGAGCAGTTCAGCATTCAGGTGGCAAGAAGATCGAGCCGGGGAGCAAACACTATCAAACCATCTTGGCGTGGTTGCAGGCGGGCGCTCCGGCGGACGCGACACGTACCCCCGTGGTAACCAAGGTCGATCTCTATCCCCGTCAAGCGGTTCTCGAGGGAGAGGCGAGCCAGCAACGTTTGGTTGCTGTGGCGACCTACGCCGATGGAACCCAGCGCGATGTCTGGGACCTGGCCAGTTTCACCACCAATAATGAACGCACTGCCGCCGTCGCGTTCGATGGGCGCATCACCAGCGGTGTTCGTGGCGAAGCGTTCGTCATGGCCCGATTCGATACCCACACCGTCGGTACCCAGGTGCTCGCACTGCCGAGCGGTCTGCAATTTCAACCGCAGCCACCCACCGGAAATTACATCGACGGTCTGGTGGATGCCAAATTGAAGAAACTCCGTCTCCCCGCCAGCGGTTTATGCACCGATGCCGAGTTCATTCGCAGGGCTACGGTCGACGTCACCGGTCTGCTACCTACTGAAGAGGAAACACAAACCTTCCTAGCCAACGCGGATCCGAACAAGCGCGCTGCTCTCATCGAATCTCTCTTGTCCCGGAAAGAGTTCAGCGAGATCTGGGCCATGAAATGGGCCGATCTGCTGATGATCAAGAGCAAGAACGAGGTCAGCTACAAGGCAGCCTATCTCTATTACAACTGGCTCATCAACCAAATTGCATCCAATGTTCCCATTGACAAGATTGTGCGAGATCTGTTGATGGCTACCGGCGGTACATTCCAAAGTCCTGCAACCAACTTCTATCAGGTTGAGCAGGACCGATTGAAGCTGTCTGAGAATGTTGCTCAAGTGTTCATGGGGATCCGCACTCAATGCGCCCAATGTCACAATCACCCGTTCGATCGTTGGACCATGGATGACTACTACGGGTTCGCAGCCTTCTTCTCGCAAGTCGGACGCAAACAGAGCGAAGACTATCGTCAAATCCTTGTATTCAACACGTTCGGTGGAGAGGTCAATCATCCGGTCGGCGGAGCGGTCGTGAAGCCGAAGTTCCTGGGTGGTGTGGTTCCAGATACCAGCGGCAAAGACCGACGAGCAGTCCTCGCGAATTGGATCACCAGCACCGATAATCCGTATTTCGCTAAGAGCATCGCAAATCGTATTTGGGCCCACTTCACCGGCGTTGGAATCGTCGACCCAGTAGATGATTTCCGAGCCAGCAACCCCGCCAGCAATCCGGAATTGCTCGATGCTTTGGCCGGCAAGCTGGTGGAATACAAGTATGACATCAAGCAACTGGTGCGCGATATTTGCAATTCTCAAACCTATCAACGCTCCACATCGCCGATAGAAGGGAACGAACAAGATCTTCGCAATTACTCGCACGGTTTGGTGCGACGCATCCCTTCCGAAAATCTTCTCGATTGCATCTCGCAAGTCACGCAGACCAAAGAGAAGTTCCGAGGATTGCCCTTGGGCGCGCGAGCGGTCCAGATTGCCGATGGCGCTACCAGCAACTATTTCTTGACCACGTTCGGGCGAAGCGCTCGAACGACGGTTTGTGCCGACGAAGCGACGACGGATCCCTCTCTGTCTCAAGCCCTTCACTTGATCAACGGCGGCGCGGTCAGCGGCAAGATCAATCAGGGCGGAATGCTCAACCAATGGAAACAACAGGGGCTAACACCCGAAGCGATCATCGACCGAATCTACTTCCGATGCTTGAGTCGTTTCCCAACCGAACCTGAAAAATCGCGATTGATGCAACTCATCCAAGAGTCGGGGAACCCCGATGTCGGGTTGCACGATGTGTTCTGGGCTGTGCTCAATAGCCGCGAGTTCATTTTCAACCACTGAGATAACACATCTCGATGAAGACTGCTATGTTGCCAACCGTTGTTCATTCGACTTGGAAGTCCGTCGCCAGATATCTGTTGCATTCAACCGTTTTGGTCGGCATCAGTATCCCTTGGCTGTCGATCTGTGCGGCCGAAGAGCCTGCGAAGATCACGTTTGAAGATCACATCAAACCGATCTTCCGCGAGCACTGCACCTCGTGCCACAACAACAATGCCAAGAAGGGAGGACTCTCGCTTGAGAGCTTCCAAATGACCATGACGGGTGGCAGCAGTGGCGAGGTATTGGTCGCCGGGGATTTGGATTCGTCTCGTCTCTATGCGTTGACCGCCCACAAAGAACAACCGGTCATGCCCCCTATGCAAGATCGGATCCCGCAAGCGAAAATCGATCTGCTGAAAACATGGATCGAGCAGGGGATGCCGGAGAACAGCGGCTCCGCCATTCGCAAAGCGAGTTCGAACGCGTCTGCCATTATGGTTGCAGCGACAGGTCGGCCCGAAGGTCCGCCACCGATGCCTGGCTCTGTACTTCGTCAAACTCCTCTCTTTACACTCAAAGCCTCCGCAGTCTCCGCACTCGCGGCGAGCCCTTGGTCACCTCTCGTCGCAGTCGGCGGCCAATTGCAAGTGTCGCTCTATCACTCCCAGACCGGTCAGTTATTGGGCATTATTCCGTTCCCAGAAGGGGAACCCCAGTCCATCACTTTCTCTCGCGATGGCCGATTGATACTGATCGGCGGCGGTCGGCACAGCGCCAATGGAGTTGCGGTTCTGCACGACATCCAAACGGGAAACCGCATCGCGAAAGTGGGTGATGAATTGGACATTGTGCTAGCTGCCGATATCAGCGACGACAATCGTTGGATCGCTGTTGCAGGCCCGCAAAAAATGGTGCGAGTCTACGATACATTGACCGGGGCCTTGAAGTGGGAACAGAAGAAACACACCGACTGGATCTACAGCCTTCGGTTCAGTCCCGATGGATTGCTTCTCGCAACCGCGGATCGCGCCGCAGGGTTAGTGATTTGGGAAACCGCGACTGGTCGCATGTACGCGGATCTACAAGGACATAAAAACGAAATCCGCTCTCTCGCATGGCGTCCCGACTCCAGCGCGGTGGTGACCGCTTCGCTCGACGGAACATTGAAGATTTGGGACATGAACGAAAGCAAACTCGTCAAGTCATGGGATGCGCACGGTGGCGGGGCCTCCGCGATCGCTATCTGCAACGATGGCACGATGGTATCCACCGGTCGCGATCAAAAGGTCAAGGTCTGGGATGCTGCAGGAAACGCCGCAGGAGAAATGCCCGCCCTTGCAGAAGCAGGCTTGGAAGTTGCGATCACGGTCGATGGAACCCATGTTGTCGCTGGCGATTGGGCTGGCAATGTCCGAGTCTGGACACGTGCGAATCCCGCGGATGAGAAACGCTTGGCACCGAACCCGCCCAGTCTCGATGTTGCGATCGCTACAAGCAAGCAACGTCACGCCGAGCTTGTCGCCGCTGCTGATGTTGCGGCTAAAGAACTCGCCGCACACAAGGCCAAGATCGAAGGCTTGCAACAACAGATCGCTCAACAGCAACAAGTGATTGCGAGCTTGGATCCGCAGATCCAGGCAGCTACCGTCGCGTCCACTGAACTGAAGAACGCTGTGGACCAAATGGAGGCCGCCAAGAAGACCAAGCAAGCGGAACTCGCGGCTGTCGATCAAGGAATTCAAGCAAAGCAAGCGATGCAAAATCAAGTCGCTACCGAGAAGAAACCGCTCGATGATGCACTGGCTGCATTACAAGCTCAGAAAGCGAATGCGACGGATCCTGCAAGCCTCGATCAACAGATAGCAGATGCCACTAAAGCTGCCCAGGACAAAGCCAACGTCCTCGCCCAAGTCACCAATGAACTCAATGCCATGGTGGCGGATAAGTCCCAGCGCGAAAAGGACATCAATGAGTTGACAACGGTTCAGACTGCGAAGACTCAGGAATATAACGCTACGATTGCGAAAATCACTGAATGGAATACGACCAAGACCAATGCCGCTGCTCAAATCGATGCATGGACTAAAGAAATGGCCGCTGCTATGGAGCCGATGGTCGCCGCCCAGGGCAAGTCGGACGGAGCCAATGCAAATGTAGCAGCCGCTCTCGCATGGGTGCAAACACTGGAGTCCGATTTAGCTCGCTTCCAAGCGATGAGAACCGAGTTTGCAAACAAGAAGGCAGCTTTGGATCAATCCGTCGCTCAGGGCCAAACAGAGAAGCAAGCAGCGGAAGCGTCGATCGCTGCCATGCAACCGGAAATGGATAGCGTCAAGAATACGATGGCGACCCTGGAATCACAGTTGGCGGAGTTGCAAAAACGCATGATGCAAATCCAAGAACAGAAACAGGGTCTGGAGAATCAACGACTCGCACACCAGAAGCTCGTTGATGCCGCGATGGAAAAGATGCAGAAGATCCAAGGCGAATTGGACAATCTCGCATCGCAACAACAACTGTTCGACGCATCGTTCAAGACTCCGTAATCGATCAGCCGATTATCAGCCAACATCGCTGATTGCGAGAGCCTGTCCGTGCTTGGAGACAACCTGCCGACGAAGCAATGTATGCTCCGGTAGGGTCAATGTTGGATCGCGATCGATGACTTCTCCCGCAATGTTTCGCGATTGAAGGACCCAGACCTCATCGCGCGCGAGATCCGCGATCTTGAGGGGAGGCAATCCCGATTGCCGAGTCCCGAGCAGTTCGCCCGGACCTCGCGTCCGCAGATCCAATTCCGCAAGCGCGAAGCCGTCATTGCTGGCGGCGAATTCCTCCAAACGCTTGCGATCGTTCGAATCCAAATCGGCCCTCGGAAACAAACATACATAGCCGGGAAAGCGACCGCGGCCAACGCGTCCACGCAACTGATGGAGTTGCGCCAAACCCAAACGATCTGCATCGAGGATCGTCATCACCGCAGCGTTCGGGACATCGATGCCGACTTCGATCACCGTGGTCGCAACCAACACATCCGTTTTTCCGATGGCAAAATCATCGAGCCGTTGCTGCTTCTCCTCCCCATCCATCCGGCCATGCACCAGCGCAAGTCGAAGATCGGCTAATGGTCCATTCTTTAGATTTTCATACCACTGAATCGCTCCCAGGGATTCCTCGCCCGCACTCTCGTTGGTGCAGGTCTCGGCCCGCCCTTGATCCAAGCGAGGTGCAACCACGAAAGCTTGTCGTCCGGATCGGACTTGCTCGATCACAAAGCGCCACCAACGATCCTGATGCGCTATGTCGGAAACATAAGTTGTTACTGCGGACTGCCCCGGCGGTCGGTCTCGCAAAATGGAAACGTCGAGATCCCCAAACGCAGTCATCGCGAGTGTGCGCGGGATCGGAGTAGCAGTCATCACCAAGTAGTGAGGTGATAAACGAGAATCGCGCAATGCGGCCCGCTGCTCTACGCCAAAGCGATGCTGTTCATCGATGACGAGCAATCCAAGTTTGGCGAAGTCGACATGTTCGCCGATCAACGCCTGGGTTCCGATGACGATATCGACCGTTCCTAACGCGATGCGTTGGAGCAATTCGCGCCGCACCGCACTCGATAAAGACCCGGTCAACAGTTCGATCATTACCTGGCTATCGCGAAGTTGTTGTTGCAGTTTGCTGAAGTGCTGGCGTGCTAACAACTCGGTAGGCACCATCAACGCAGCTTGATAGCGATTGGCGACGGCATTGAGCATCGCATAGTAAGCGATGGCGGTTTTGCCTGCCCCGACATCTCCCTGAATGAGCCGGTTCATCGGGATCTCCTTTTCCATGTCCCGCCGCACCTCTTCGATGACTTGCAATTGATTCATGGTAAGTTCAAACGGGAATCGTTTGAGGATCCTCGAGTGGATCTGTGGTGTTGCGACAATCGCCGGAGAAGGCTTAGCATGCTGGACTGCATAGCGATGCATGGCCAGTGCTAATTGCAGGACGAATAATTCCTGAAAAATAAATCGCTCGCGGGCGCGTTGGGCTTCCTCGAGGGTAGCTGGCTGATGGATCGTCTTCAGGGCTTGGGCGATCGGAAGAAGGGCTTCGGGGATAATCCGTTGCCGGATCGCTTCGGGGAGTGCTTCCTCGACAGCGTCAGACAGCGGGAGGACCGCCGCGACGGCTTTGGCGACATGCCGCTGCTGAAGCCCCTCCGTGAGTGGATAGACCGGCATGGGACGCGCAGCAGGGGGGGCTTCATCGTCTCCGAGGATAACCGTTTCGGGGTGTCGGATTTCGAACGCGACTCCGGTCGCTTTGACGACACCGGTTGCCAGCACCCGAATTCCTCGGGGAAATTGGTCATGGCGAAAGGGTTGATTGAACCAAACGCATCGCAGATATCCGCCACCCTCGAGCGCCAGCAAAACCCCAAGAATGCTTCTGCCGTCGAAACTCGATCGGCGATCCAAATCGACCACGCGGCCCAGCACCGTGGCCCGCACCCCGTCTCCGAGTTCCAAAACCGACTTCCACGGTGCGATATCCTGGTAATTCCTGGGAAAGAAAAAAAGGAGGTCCATCGCGCGGCGCAGGCCGAGCCGTTCAAACAGTGGCGCTCGACTCGGCCCGATGCCCGGGACGAATTGCAAGGGGGTTTTGCCGTCAAGTGGGGATTCGGAACCCATCGATTCGCCGTCTTTCCGGCATGGTTGTCAGTTTGGTTCCACTAGGGATAATAACGTCTCTAGTGGAGTGTGCCCTACCGAAGGAGTGAGTTACCGGTGTATATCGCTGCGTCTACAGGTTGTTTCCCCGATGTCCCGGTCCCAGAAGTGATCGACATCCTCAACGATCTCGAATTCACTGCCGTGGAGATCGTCCTCGACGATCGAGGCCAACAAATTCGACCCGCTCAAATCGTCGAAGATTTTGACGAGTCTCTGCGTTTGGTCCGGGACACACACCGGATGGATATCTGCAGTTATAACCTCCGGATCGATGCTGAGGGAGAAACCTTCTACGAGCGCTTCGAAAAAGTTTGCGACTTGGCGAAAGCTACCAAAGTCGTGACGATCACGATTCCGAGCGGCGAACATGGTACCCCCTTCAATCAGGAAGTAGAGCATCTCCAGCGGTTGGTTGCCATCGGGGACACACGCGGCGTTCGCATCGGTATCCAGAGCCAAATCGGTTGCCTGAGCGAGGATCCCGACACCGTCAAAAATCTATGCGACTACGTTCCGGGCATCGGACTGACTCTCGACCCGAGCCACTATCTGTGCAGCAACATGCGCAACAAGAACTATGAAAAACTGATGAAGTACGTTTATCACGTTCACTTGAGAGACTCCAAGAAAGACAAACTCCAAGTCCGGGTAGGTCAGGGTGAGATCGATTACAGCAAGCTGATCACACTTCTTCAGAATGTCGGTTACGATCAGGCCCTCAGCATCGACATGACTCCCTCAGAAGGGGTCGATATGCGGCACGAGCTTCGAAAACTGAGATTGCTGTTGGATAGCCTGCTGTAATGGAAGTCGTCATCACTGCGGTCGGTCCCGACAATGTGGGACTGGCCGATCCGATCATTCACGATGTGACAGGTCGCGGTGCAAACATCGCCGAGATACAGATGTATGACCATGACGAGGCGGCTGTCTTCGCCATGATGTGCCGATTGCATCTGCCAGCCAACCAGTACGAAGCACTCGTAGAGACGATGTGCTTGGTCGGAAAGCACAAGGGGCTGGAGATTCGCGTGTGGAGCCCCGAGCTTCGTGCCGCATCTCCCAATCTCGCGATTTGTGTTACCTATCTGGAACACACTCCGCGCGCTATCCTGGAAGCGATCCGAAACGAAACGCTTTGTGCAACTCCGGTCGTCCTAATCAGCAATCGTCGCAAGTGCGAAGGACTAGCCCGCGAATATGGACTCCCCTTCGAATGTATCGGAAACGAAGACGGGTCTGCCAATGAAGCGGCGATGGTGCGAGTGATCGATCGCTATCAGGCTGATTACGTTATTCTGGCTCGTTACATGCGCGTGTTGCCTCCGGATACTTGCTGGAAGTTCGCTGGTGGTCGCATCATCAATCTGCATCATGGCCTGTTGCCAAGCTTCCGTGGATTGAGACCCTATCACGATGCCTATGCCGCGCGGATGCTGACCTTTGGCGCGACATGTCACTTTATCGTTCCCGAACTGGATGCAGGGAATCAAACGATTCATCAAACTACGTTCAGCGTTCCTCCCGGCACAAAACTCGAGGACGTTGTTCGTATCGGCCAGCAACAGAACGAACCGGAATGCTTGTTAGAGGGGGTTCGTCGCGTTTGCGAACGCGAAGTGCAACTCCACTTTCATCGCGTCATCGCGCGGAACGCCCAGTGAATTCGGAATCTCACCCGAGTTCGGAACCATCCCGTCCCAGTTGGCAACTTCCTCCGGGTGTTTCCAAGGGAGCGTGGGATTATGTCACTCAGGCTCATATCGCTGGTCAATACGATGAATTCCATCGAGGACATCCCCTTCTCGAACTGGATCGCCAGTTGGTCCTCGATACCGCTGATGCGATTGAGAGCGATCTAGCGAGGGGCGGGGACACACCTGATTTTCCGATTGCGATCGATCTGGGATGTGGAACCGGTCGAACGCTCCTGCCCCTCTTGGATCGGGGGTGGAGAACGATCGGTGTTGATCTGAGCCCTGCGATGCTCCAGGAGACAGCACGGAAATGCGACCTCGAGCAACCGGAGAGCCGATCATCGATGGCCTTGGTTCATGGTAACCTCGCACAACTAGACTTCCTGACCGATCACTCGCTCCACCTGGCGACTTGCTTGTACAGTTCGATCGGTATGGTTCAAGGTCGCAAACATCGCTGCCGAGTATTCGAACATGTTGCGCGAGCGTTGCGACCTGAGGGTCGATTCATCGTCCACGTGCACAATCGAGGGATTTGGGTCCGAGATCCTGGCGGACTGTTGCGTATGGTTCGCGATCGCGTGCGGAGCCTTACGGACCCGGTCTGGGAGTTTGGCGATCGGGTGTATGCCTATCGCGGACTCCCCAGCATGTTTCTCCACATCTACAGCGAACGGGAACTTCGGAGCGAGCTTCATCATGCAGGTTTTCGCATCGAAAGAGTCCTGCCGTTGAATATCACCAGCAGCGACTTGCTCCGTTTCCCTTGGTGTCTTCGCTCGTTTCGGGCCGGTGGTTTTTTCGCGATCGCTAGGCCTGCGTCATGAGAGCTTGGGTTTTCTCCAGCGACTTCCCACTCGTTCCAAAGGAACACGAGCAGCCAAATCAGCGATGAATGCCTCTTGGTCGCGAGGCGATATCATCACTGCCTGATACCATCGAGGTCCATGCTGGATCCACAATCGATCCAGCGAGAGGGCAGGCGAGCTGAGGGGATTGCTGGTGCGATACACCTCACGAATATTTTCGATGCGAACCCGAGATCGGCAAATACCAAAACGGACGATCAAAAACTCATCGCCGATTCCATACCGCATCGGCCACACACAGAGAGCGTAAAGACATCCGAAAAAGAGAAAGGCTAACAGTCCAATAGCGGTCGCGGGCCAGGCTTGAGCAATCGCAGAGGTGACGATGACCACGACCTGAACTGCTGGCACAAAAAGCAACAGGGCCAGGATCCATGTGTCGACCTTCGACGGATACCAGCGAATCTCTTGTTCGCTCATGGATCAAGGCTTGGCCGGTAACGATGCAATGCCGTCGGGCAATTGCACGACCGATGCAATTTCCTCTGCGGTCAGACTGCGATCGAAGATAGCCAGATCATCCATGCTGCCGATGTAGCCCAAGCCAAGCATGATGGCTGACTTCTCTACATCCCAAGTGAACAACTGATTCCTTGGGGACAACTGACCTGCGGGTCTACCATCTAGATACAGCTTTGCAACGCCTTCGGGTTTTCCTGAATTGAACTGCGTCAATGTGAATGCAACGTGCGTCCATTTTCCCTTTTCGAAGGGTGGCTTTTCTACGGCTACCAACGGCCGCTCTGCAGGGGGAATGTCTTCAAACTTTCGATTGGTTGGATTCCAAACCGGTTTGTCGGCATACACGCCTAATCGAAACGGGATGCCGGTCGCTCGTTTCTCAAACTCGACAAACATAGCGGCATCATCCCACTGCTTGGAAGTGATCTGGATAGGGTCGCAGAAACCTTCCTTGAGCTCGCCAGGCGGGTCGGCTTTGAGCCAGAACATGACCGTCGCAGACCATCCGGATCTCAATTCGGGGAAGTTTTTCACCCCTTTGTAGAAGACCATGGGACCTTTGCTGTCTGAGAATCGAAGACTGCCGCCGTACTTGCCTTGGTCTTTTTCCCAGGCTACTTCCATTCCCGTGGGCAATCCCTTTTGCGCGGTGCTTCGTTGATCCATTGCCTTGGCGGTCCAGAGACTCGCATCGCCCCTAGCTACTTCAGCATCGATTCCTTTATCGAAGGATGCATGGAGCGACAACGATGTTTTCAATCCCCGCGATGTCGAGTTCGCATCCTGGCCCAGTCCCAAGGGGGAGTGCCAGCCAACCATTGCCAAACCACAAAGCATGAGGCCAATTTTGCTCATCATCGATTTCATCTGAAATGCTCCTTTGGCGTCTTACGATACTTGATGATCCGTGCAGTGCCAAGCCGCAGCGTTCCGTGTCATTTGCATAGACTGCGTCTTTTGCTTCGACTGCTCGGGGCACATAGGGACGGGGCACATGATTCGAAAAACTGCTTGCCTGTAGGAAACACGGCGGTTCGGCGATGGTGGTTGAATGTCAAGAAGGCTTCAGATATCCTCGTCATCTGTACGGATTTCCAGCTTAGCATCGTATGGGGATACGCTGTCCTTCGGATTGTCGCGGCCGGCATCTTCCTGGTTGAAACTTGTTTTGGAGGGATCAGGTGAGTCAGATCGATTGGTCCCTCAATCGGTTTGCTTATACCTTCTTCATGGCGGTTTCGTTGGTTGCTTTTGTGCTCGTACGCCGATACCAACCACGGTCGCGGACGAGCCATCCCCAACTCTCGATCGAGG
>JBILVV010000096.1:0-13090 GCA_044370255.1 Pirellula sp. | reverse complement strand
GAATCTCTCGATATCGAGAATCATTGTCGGCCATCCGTGAGCGCCCCCTGGATGGACCACCAACTCGACGTCCTTTCCGATCTCTTTTGCCTTGGCCTGGAATCGCTGACTTTGATCCAACGGCACGAGCGTATCGGCATCTCCGTGGTAGATCAGTGTCGGTGGCAAGGATGGCTCTAGGTAATAGATTGGCGAGCATTCCTTGCCGACTTCTTTCCAAAGTTCCATATCCGTGCCCGCATCGCCAAACCCTTTGATGAAACTCTTGGGGGGACCGCCGTCCCCTGGGTTCTCGGTTGATTCACCGAGGTTGAGCAGATCGGTAACAGGGTAGAAGATCGCAACAGCTTGTACATTGCTGTTAGCTCGATCGATTGGATCCTCGGCATCTTGCGGTCCCGGGGCTCCACGTGTAGCCAGCATCAAGCTGAGATGTCCGCCAGCACTTCCACCGGTAACTCCGATCTTATTCGGGTCGATTTTGTAATCATCGGCATGAAAGCGGATGTAACGAATCGCACGATGCATGTCGTCAATGATCTCGGGGATCAAAGAATCGGGTTGGGATACATGGCATACAGCGAAGATCGTATATCCTCGCCTCAACAAGGGTGCCATCATCCATGCCGGAGTTTCCCCTGCACTCTTGGACTTCCAACCGCCGCTGACCATAAACGCAATGGCAAGGCCGTTAGGATCATCAGGTCGGATCACATCAAGCGTTAGCGGTGTTCCATTACGATGCCCGTAAACGACACCGTTGGTCCGATTGATCTTCGGATTGTAGTAGGCCCATAAATAGCCTCCCACTCCAGCCGATAGAGCCAACAGGCATACAGCGAATACCGCTACTCTCTTCAGCCATCTTTTCATGTGAAATTCCCAAAGTCGTTTTAAACAACACACTCATACAAAACACGAAATCAACACATCGATGGAGCAGGGCATTATATCCTTTTTTGTCCGTCAGCCTCAAGAATCATGGCTTCAATGCGTCGGCGACAACGGCAAAATATCGTTGAAACCAAGTATCATCTTGTTCCCGGAATTCGCGTCGGGCTTGGGTGATTACCAGCTTGCGATCCAAATCGATTACGAGGATACAGCCGGAAAAACTCCCATGGCCGATCGTATTGCTGCTGAACAATAGTTCGCCATTCTGTTGACCTTTTGGTTCCGTGGATGGTCGCCGATGGCGAATCCAATGCAGTCCGACTCCGTAGCCGTGCGATGGAGCGTCAGTCACGGAAAGAGATTGCGGCAAAAGCTGATCGAAAGTGTCGGGCCGGAAAAATTGATGACCTCGGTAACTCCCACGACCCAATAAGAGTTGCCCAAGTGCTGACAGTTCCGCGGCTGTCATCTCCGCATCGGAACTCGCATTGCCTAGTGTCACATCTCCGCATCCAAGAGGCTGAAAGAGTAGTTGCTCGTACAGCCTTGGGGCAGGCAAACCGGATGCGATTTCCATCGCTTTGGCAGTGAGTTCAAAACCGGTTCCGCTGTATCGGTGAACCTTTCCTGGTTCATTGATTTCGATTGCGTTCAGAATGAGGTTTTCAAAGTGAGGATTGTTCACTCCGCCAAAATCCCCATGGCCTTCAAAACCAGCGGTGTGATTGAGGCATTGGCGAAACGTGGGGACATGGGGATTGTTTTTGGGATAATCAGGAAACACCGAAGACAAGGAATCGTCGAGACCGATTAGGTTTTGATCTATGAATCGAGCAAACATGATACCGGTGACCGTTTTCGTTATGGAAGCAATCCAGCAACGATAATCGCGATCGATCGGTTGTCCGTCCTTCGTGGCCCCAAACGCCTCATGCGTGACCACTTGTCCATCGCTGACGATCATCGTTACGAACGGCTCTCCGGTAGCCGTCGCCCACTCTCGACAGAAATCGTCAATCTTTGCCTTGGCTGAAGAAAAATCTCGGTCCGCTGGGTTTTGTGCGTCAGTCGCGTTTTCTGCTGAATCTAGGTCCCCCACTCTTCTGGGCATTTCGAGGAGTCGGACCCTGTTCATGCGATCGCCTCGTTTGATTTTCAGGGCTAGATGCTTTTCAGCGTTGATCGCTTGGGACGATTCAGTGAACCGACGCGGGCGGTGAAGCGGTTCGGATTCGTATAGAGCGGATAACAGTATCGCTCCTCGCTCACTATCCAAGATCGCCCGCGCAAACATTTCCTTCGCCCCGCGTTCAATTTCACTTTGAAATTCCCGTAGCAGTGGTGGCGTATGCTCAGCAGGAAAGTTTGGAAATCGGATCGATAGATCGGGAACACCAACCGGATCAATCTTCTCAGGTAATGCAAAAAACGTGAACGAACGGCGCAAAGGAAGACCGTTTGGTGCAGTACCTTCCACCCAAGCTATCCAACGCCCTGGATGATCTGGTTGTTTCGACTCTGAGAGGGATTGATCGAACCAGCGTACCTGAGGAGGGCTTTGCATTCCTAAGTGGCTTGCCATCGCTGCATCGCGCCAAACCAGATGCGGTGGATTGCTGAGGGGGAAAATCCAACCCCCGGTTCTATGTGGCAACAACTCGAGCGATTGTACTTCTCTCGCGGTGGCTAAAGGGTCCAACTGCTGTCCCACTGCGCGTGTTCCTACTGTAGCATCGCAATTCCATGCGATTGCCAGGATATACGCCATGAAACGATAGAGGTGGATTGCAACGGATCTCGTTTTCATACTGTCGGACGACCTTCACTCAACGCTCGCGAATTCCTAAGACATCCCTTCATGACATCCGGATTCGCATCATACACAATGGTCCGACCCAAATATCGAAGCGACCATAATGTTGTGCTACAATTCGCTGGGGATGGTGCGTGGGAGATTTCGTTTCGAAGGCACTCTGGTTACTGAAGCAGAAGGCCCAGTCATGTCATGTCATGTAACTTGCTTTTTGAATCGGTGAGTTTCTTTCGGATTTACGAAGCGACATGCTGGCATAAGCGTGCGTGGGTATGAGAAGGAACTGAGATAATGCGTTGGTATGGGCGTTTGAATCGCGATGAGGTATGGGCCCGGTGTCCACGAAGCGTCCTTACCAAACTCATTCAAGGACAACTGCGAGAGGCCTTGGGGGTTTCGGGAGCAACGGCTTGGTTTCGGCCCCCTAGAAAACCAGAACGAACATTGGGACAGCGGGGGTACTTCGTCGTCGAGTCGGTGGAGATACCCCTGGATTCCTTGGAATGGATGGGGAGTAAACCTCGCCCCGATTCTCTATCGATTTCTCTGGGAGCGCGAACAACCAACGTGGTGAAACTCACGGCACATTTGGCCAATGGTAAAGCGATTGCGGGTGCCTACTTTACACCGTATAGCGTGTTTGCGGTTGAAGAAATAGAACATGCCTTGTGGTCCCATTTCGGGGTAGGAAAAGCGAGTCGTCAACCATTGGTTCTTTTCTGCTCGTCCGAGAGGCCAATCCCGAGCACGTTATATCGATGCGCTCAGGCTTCTCATCGCGGACTTGCGCTTTACCATTGCGAGAATCCAGGGTGCACCGGTTACCGCAAGCCAGTGCTGGTGCCTTCGCAAACGGATTACCACGGAGGCAATCATGTGGGCACGATCGCCTACGCATGTCCGCAATGCTCCGGAGGGTGGTATGATCGATGGGCGTTGACATGGTTGCGGAACGCCGAGCCATTGGATCTCGCCAGAGAGCAATTCGCTCAATTCCCAGTCCAGCCCACCGAACAGCGACGCAACGCGTTATCGGGTCCGATCTCTGCAGTCGTTCAAGCGGTCAAAAATCACGAACCCTGGGGGTGGCATCCTCGGAACATCCGCCGTTTACCCCGTTCCTTCAGCCGTTTTCTTCGTACATCGCTGCCAAGCGATTTGGTCATCGCTTTAAGAAAAGAGCCAGAGATGATCGGTGACATTCTGCCGGGCGTTCTTCAACGAGGAAATCTTCGAGCCTTCGTCGATTATGTCCGTGCGTTGCCGGTTGAAAAACGTCTGAATGGGATCCCGAGATCACTGGGGCATGCGTTTTGCCCTAAACGACCTTCGGCCTATCGAGTCAGCCAAGAATCGGTCCAGGTCTCTCATCATTTTTATATTGCCTACAGTCCCGATCTCTTCATGGGCTACCTCCACTACTACGGCGTTGCAGATTGCGACGGAGCGTTTCTGGACGTGGGTAGCGGTATTGGCGAGAAACCATTTATCGCTTACGCCTGCGGTCGATTCGATCGTTGCGACGGTTTAGAATACGATGCGAGAACGCTCGCAGTCGCCCAATTTTTGCTCAATCAACTGCAGACCGATTATCGGTATCCCATCTCCTACGAAGCTGGTGACGCTCTACAGTTCAGTCGCTACAACGAGTACGACGTGATCTATATGTTCCGTCCGATGCGTGACAAGGCAATGATGCGTGAACTGTTTCTCAAAATCGGTGCGGAGATGAAAATCGGCGCTACATGTATGGATGTCATCGAGAAGGATTTAGCTTTTCGACGTATTGCTGAAAACCAATACGCGATGGTTTCCGATGTTGACGCCAATAAGCAAGCGATTTGGGGCAAGACAATAAGTCTGGAGGATTTTCTCGAGTCGATGGATTTCCCGGCCCCCGTAAAAGCCTAACTCGGAAGAGGTCCGAGTAGTCCACTAACGAGGCCAACGATAAGCCTGCTGCGCATTTTCAGCGAAAAACTTCTTAGCCGCTCTCTCTCCCTTGCAGAAAAAGTATTCGCGGACGATTTTCACCACAGTCTCTAGCGGTGCTCCAAGATCCGAAACCGGCCAATTGCTGCCGAAAATCAAACGGTCCTCTCCGAAGATCCTCCACAATGCGTCGAGTACCGGTTCGTAAAACCCAATCTGACTCGGCGCAGGTTTCACACCTGTCTGTTCCACGAGCGCCGATACTTTGCAGAAAACGTTCGGATGCTTCGCTGCGTTCTCCATCCCTTCAATCCATGTTCGTGGCGGATCTCTGCCATCGATCGGAAGATTGCCCACGTGATTGATCACCATGCGAAGCTTCGGCACTCGCGCCGCGAGATCAGCCACATGTTGCGGAGTACCCGGACCGCCATTGACATCGAGTTCCAAATCCTTGTCGACCAAAAGGTTGCAGTGTTCGATCAGCTTGCCCTCGGCCAACGCGTGGGTCAATTCGTTGGTGAGGATCCGAATGCCGCGATAACGGGGATTGCGAGCGAATCGTGCGAAGTATTCCGGAAATTTTTCGGATGAGATATCAATGCGGCCAACGATACCGAGCAGATACGGATCGTGCTCCGCGAGATCCAATAACCACTGATTGTCCTCCACCCAAGCGCTCGCCTCGACCACCACCGTTCCCACGATCCCCAGTGGCTTCGCTAGCTGCTTAAAATTTTCGGGAAGCACGGTCCTGTAAAGGGTTTTGTCATTCTTGTCCGGCCAGGGGACACCTTCTGGCCGACTCGGGTCATAGAAGTGAGTATGGCAATCGATGATTGGAATCGCAGGCTGATCGTCGGTCCCTCCTGCGACCCCGGATGCCAAGGCACATGCTCCCAACGCGGTCAGTACCAGTGACTCGCGTCGCGTTATCTGCGATTCATATTTGGCATTGCTCACGGATGCAAAACCCTTTTCAGTGATTGAACAAAAATTCGGTCGAGTTGAGTAAACTCCAAACGATGTCTTCGTAGATTGCGGGGTCTTTGGTCTGCTCGCCGATCAGGTTTCGCAATCCTGACAGTTCTTGTCCAGTCGGCTTGCGGCTCAGGATGACGATAAATAATTGCTCGATCGCCGACTCGGGGCTATCCGCTGATTCGACGATCTGCTGCAGTTGGCCATTGATTCGCAAGCGACCATGCACCGTATCGCCAACGGTCATGTGGAGCGTTTGCGAAAGCGTTGGATCCCGCTTGGTTTCGCAGGCGCAAACCGTCCCTCGGCTCGATCGTCCGAACGTCTCGAAGAAAGGATGCCCGTACGATGGATTCTCTGTCTCCCCACCCAATCGCGGATAAAACTCAATAGCCCGCGTTCCCTCGGGAAACTCGGGTAGATTCATCTGAGTTCGCGTGGTGCTAACAATCGAGTCCAATAGCACGTCCGCTCGCAGCCTTCGAAGATGCGCATGCGAGAATTGACGAGTATCGAGCCGATTGGATTCGTTCGGCTGGGAAGTCAATTGGTAGACACGCGAGTTGCAAATGTCGCGGACCAATTTCCGAAGACTGAATCGATAATCGACCAAATGCTCCGAAAGTGCGTCGAGCAATGGGCCATTGACGGGTGGGTTACTGACTCGGATATCGTCGACAGGTTCGATCACTCCTCGACCCATCAGTTGAGCCCAAATCCGATTGGCAAGGTTACGGCTGAACATCTTGTTCTCCGGCGCTGTAAGCCAAGTGGCGAGGTCTGGCCTCGGATCGCCGTTGTGTTGGGCCGGTGCAACTGCTCCGAGAGGCTTGGGAGGCATTGGCCGTTGATCGACAAGATGTTGCGCCGGAGATGCAGAAGTGTTGTAAAAAATTCGGCGTTCCCTCGATTCCACACCGGACTTCCGCTCAACACCCGTGAAGAAGCTCACGAATCCGTAGTAATCGTCCATGGTCCAGCGGTCGAACGGATGGTTATGGCACTGAGCGCACTGGATTTGGATACCCAGGAAGACCTGTGAAAAATCGGCGGCAAAGGCGTTTGGTTCGAACCGTGGCTTGTGCACCAGCATCGTGTAGAGATTGGCGGGGCCGTTGGAGAGATTGCTTCCCGATGCCGACACCATCTCGGCAACAAACTCGTTGAGCGGCCGCTCTTCGCGCATCTGTTGACGTATCCAGTTATAAAACGCCGATGCTGCTTTGACATGCGTCGCATCAGGGGCATAGTTCCCGCCCATCAGCCGCATTTGTTCAGCCCACAATGCGGTCCAGAAATCCGCGAAATCGTTTGTTCCTAGTAATGCATCGATCTTGATCGCGCGTTTGTCGCTCCGAGTATCGGCCATGAATTCGCGATATTCCTCCGGAGTGGGAGGACGCGCGATCAAATCCAACGTCACCCGTCTCAAAAATGTTTCGTCATCGCAGAGTTCCGATGGAACGATCCGTAGCTTCTCCAATCGATCAAACACCAATTCATCGATGTAGTTCACAGCAGGTGGGTTGGTCCAAGCAAACGTATCCGCGGGCGGCAGGACAATCACTTCGGCTCCGATCGTGAACCGGCTGTAGCGGGCGAATACATTTGTATCTCCGGCCTGCGCCGCAGTCACTTTGCCATCCGCATCAATCGCCGAGACACTCGCATTGTTGCTGTGATAACGGGCCAGCGTGGTCACATCCCGTTGCGTCCCATCATCGAAACTCGCGAATACGCGAAGCGATTCCGACTCGCCTGACTTCTGAAACACCAATCGCTCCCTCGACAACTCAAGTCCGGTGCATTCGGCCACCTTGCCTTGGTCATCGGGGGCACCCGAAGCGATCCATCGATGGAGCGTCTCATAGTAGGGGCTTTGAGAGTCAAAAAGCTTGCCACCCGTGTGCGGGACAGCACCCGTTGCCTTTTTCAATAGCAAGCTCTCGTCAGGAGCAGCGAGATTGATTCGGCGACCGATCATTTCATTGACGATGCGGTGGTAGTCTCCTTTCGCGTCATAACCGAAGAGGGAAAGCATAAAGCCATCTTTGCCGCGCGCTGAACCATGACAGGTACCGGTATTGCAACCAGCACGAAACAGTACCGGCATCACATCCTTGCGAAAGCTGAGGATATCCTCCGAGCGACCTGATGAGGACACAAACAATGCAAAGAGCATCGCCCAAAACAACTTCGTTGATGAACGAATGATTGTTGAGTGAATCATCGTTTTGTTCCCGAGCGAGAAATCGCTGTGCATGGTGGTGTTCGATAGGTTCATAGTCGAGGGGCTCATCGTCGAGGGGCTCATAGTCGAGGGGCTCATAGTCGAGGGGCTCATCGTCGCGGATCGATCCGGATACTTCCGCGTCCGGTGCGTTGGGTGATCTGCTGATCGCGGACCGGAACAATCACCTCACAACTGAGTCCGGACACTGGTCCCAACAAAGCGTCATCGGTTGCTTGAATTTCGAAGGCGATCTCTTGCGAGTCCCCTTTGACGGTCGGAAAAGGCTCCATCACCGTAACGCCCTTCGGTAGCCCCAGCAGTTTGACGCGCGCTTCACCTTCGAATGGGTTCTTGTGATTGACTCGCCACACGAAGCTTTTTCGTTCGCCCCTCCGAATGCTGCTCGGTTGCGAAGCAAGTTCGAGATAAGGTTCGCTCACCAATAGTTCGACGATCTTGGAAGAGACCCGTATCTGACCTGCTCCGAGAAACGGATCAATAGTTTCATGGATCGTGCTACCGATAACTACCAGGGGCGACACTCCGATGGGTGCCGAAGGTTGTGCACCCAGGGTCACGACTCCTTCGTCTTTGTCCGCGGGGATCACCATGGGTGGTGGAACATCGATCGCACCATTGACGAACCCCACGCTGAATTCGACTGGACCACTAAATCCGTGATGACGAGTGATCTTGACCGGAATGGATAGCTCGCCGCCTCGCACCAAGGCCACCGAGGGTTGCTCGATATCGATGGAAAACGGAGATGGCTCGGTAACGGCAACGATGTACTTGTCGACTTGAACAGCACGCCACGCATCGCCACCGGAGTGATTGATAAAGGGAACGGTCTGCTGGCATCGAGACTCGATCTGCACGGAGGGATCCACTGGCAAGGCTTCGATTGTGATGACAGAGCCGACAGGTTCCGCGTCGACTGCCGCTGCGAATTGGATAGGCACCGTGCCTGTTCCAGGTTTGATGCGGGGAGATGTCATGGTCACACCTGGCGGCAGCCCCCTTGCGACGAGCTCGAAATCGCAGCGCGGCGCGTTCCATTGGCCCTGCGGCAGGGTGATATTGACGGTCCATCGATTGTTGCATGGCACAATCATGCCGGAGACCCGCATGCTCTCGGTCCAATCGAATGTTCGGCTGGTCAGTGCGGTTTGGACAATGGTTCGCGGGGATTCGATTTCGATTCGGTAGACGCCCGAAGGCCCCCCAGCGCCGCTGTTGTCAGCGATTTCCAGTTGATAATCGCCGTCGGTCTTTGGCTCCCATACGATCGACGGATCCAGCGCATCCTGTCGACCACCACCGCCTCGGTACGAGGTGCCAAAGGTATCGCGCTGCTCCAATCGCGAATCGTCTGATTCAAGATCGATCGGACCTGGCATCCCATCGGGGCCGATCGTTCGAATCCGAATCCGCGGGTCGAGCGGGGAACCGAGGGACGCAGAGAATACGCGGATATGCAACGGCGATCCTTTCTTTGCACTGTATCGGTAGGTGTCAAAATCATCCCGATGGTCGATCACGCCGTTGATCGCGATAGGGAACGTTTCAATACGAGTTTCCGCTGCGTTGGTGTCCTCAAGCAAATTGGAGTACTTGCTAGCTCGCATTCGGATTGGTGATGGTGCGTTTCCGTAATAGTGATACCACCCTTCTTCGTTGGGTAGGGTAATCTGAGAAGCAATGGTGCCCGAGGGATCACCGAGCATAGCGACCGCCTGCGACGAACCGATCGGGCCGCCGGGAGGAAACGCCACGACAGGCCGCGGATGATTGCCGATATGGACGCAATATTGAGTTTCGCGTCCCATAAATACCGAACGGGACACCTCGATATATACCGAGCCATCCCTGGGCGCGAGACAGGAGGCCATCGGATCTTGGACGTGCAAGGAGTTGTCATCGTTGCCAGCGATGAGTTTTCCTTCGTCATCGAGGATCCGAAGTGCGAGATCATACTCGGAATCACCGTAATGTTGATCTGCTAACCGCGCCGATTCCACTTCGACGGAGATATGCTGCCCTTGCTTGACAGGAACACGATAAAGATCGAGATCCCCTCGCCCCCAACTGGCGATCACACCGCGTACGGTGACGTTCATGGGGATATTTACGGCAGTTGCTGGCGTGTCGTTTAGGTAGTAATTCGCTTCTTTTTCATCGAGCACAGGAAACGGCGAGACGTGGAATGTACCGATACATGTCAGTTGTGTTGCCGTCAATAATCGGAAGGGATGCTCTCCCAGAGCACAATCGGGAGCAATCTCAAATTTGCAGATCACTTGCTCAACGATGCGACCTCCATGAGCTAAGCCCCGGGGATACTTTAGATTTTCCCCTACACGAATCTCAGTCGCTCGGATGCCGGGCCGAAAGAAGATGATTTGACGCGGATCTTGAATCTCGATTCCCTGCAATGTGACTTCGACCGTCGTACCCCGCTGCCCAATACGAGGCGACACTGCCTCCAAATGCTTTGTCATTCCTCCTGCATGGCATAGCCCATCGAGACAGAAAAAGAGCATCGCAGCAACAAGAGCTAACGTTCGTACAGGCGAGTTAGACGTTTGCATGAATCATAATTTCCTCGGCCGCAGGCCAATCTCAATAACCTAGGCCAGTAATCCGCCAGCCAGCTTGCCGCCATTGATGATTTCAATCGGGCGGGTTCCAAAGGCGAGCAGTTCCTTGTTGGCATCGATGCCGAGTTGGTGATAGATCGTGTAGAGGAGATCTTCCAGCGGAAGGGCATCTCTCGCGGGTTCGGCTCCCGTCGCATCGCTTGCACCGTAAATCTTTCCGCGAGCAAACCCGCCGCCGGCGATAAGATTGGAGTAACAACGTGCCCAGTGGTCGCGTCCCCCATCCCCGTTGACTTTCGGAGTGCGCCCGAACTCGCTGGTGACCCAGAAGATCGTCGTGTCGAGGAGTCCTCTTCGATCTAAGTCGGTTACCATCCCTGCGATGGCTGCATCGAGCGCTGGCATCTGATCGAGCGAGTTGCTCTTCACATCGACATGGCAATCCCATGCACCATACGTGACCGTAACGAATCGCACACCGGCTTCGACCAATCGACGAGCAACGATCAATCTCTCGGCCAATCCTTTGGGATGAAAGCGATTGTCTGGCCCTCGCAAACCGACGACCTCGCTGCCGTAAAGCGTTTTGGTATCCGCAGTTTCCTCTGCCAGCGAAAAAGCAGCTTGAGCTTTTGCGGAAGTGAGAACCGTATAGGCCTGTTTGTAAAAGTCATCCATGGTCTCAAGGATACTCGGGTCGGCCTCCAAGCTGCGTATGCGCTGTTCGATCAACTGGCGTGCTGTTTGTCGACGAACAAACCTCTCGAGTGAAACACCGTCAGTAATCTTGAAATCGCGTACTTGATACCCTTGTTGAGCTGGATCGGCGCCTGTTTCGAATGGACCATAGGTACTGCTCAGAAATCCCGTCGCGCCCGAATAGGCATTCTTGTTTGGAATCGCGATATAAGGAGGTAGCTCCCCGCGTTTGCCCAGTTCATGCGAGACAATAGAACCCATCTGCGGATAATCGATCACAGCTGTTGGCGTGTAGCCCGTGAACAGATGATACGTCGCTTGCCCGTGATCAGGGATCTTTCCAACCAAGCTGCGGATGATAGTTACTTTATCAGCTACGGAGATCGTTCGCGGAAAGTTATCGCTCAAGACATCGCCGGATGCGGTTTTTGTTACCCCAAAGTGACCGCGAATTTCAACCGGCGCCTCGGGTTTGGGGTCGAACGATTCCTGCTGTTGGAAACCGCCGCCGAGGTGCAATTGGATCACACTCAGGGCCTTGGCCTCTTTCTGCTGCCCCGATTCTTGCGTGAAAGCTCCCTTGTCGGAGGCTTGCAATCGGAGCATGTCTCCTAAGCTCAAGCCAAGAGCTCCGAATACTCCAGATTGGATCGCGCTTCGTCGCGATAAAGCTTGGAAACCCGCGCATCCCTGTTGGTAATTGTTTGTCGTCTTCATTTTCGTCTACTTCGTTTCGTTGGTCGTGGGGTTCCAAACCCAAAAGGATATTCGTCCGGAGGTGTCGCCGATAGTAACCGTCGAACCATCGAACGAAAGGGTTGCACTGACCGGTAATCCTGACTCGCAAACAGTGTTCTTCAGTTCCGTTCCGTCCGAACTCCATATTTTGATTTTGCGGTCACGCCCCGTGCTGACCAGTAGTCCGCTTGGAGCGAACCGGGCTGTGAGGATTCCCTTCGGGATAGCACCGTATGTTCCGGCGGGTCTTTCAGGAGGGTGCGCGTTGTCCCGCGTTACGGCCGGAAAACCATCATTCGCATCCCACCAGATCAATTTCCCATCCTCGGCAGCCGAAGCGAGCAGCTTTCCGTCGCTTCGCCAATCGATCGCGTTGATCGCGGCCTTGTGTTCGGACAGATTCAATCGGATTCCAGCGGACGCAACATCCCACAAGTGGATCGCACCCGTTCGATCGCCGGTTGCAAGCACATTGCCATCAGGGCTAAATGCGACAGCGGTAATCCAATCCGTGTGCTTGATCAGTTTGGATTTCAGTTCGCCATCCACGGTCGAGTAGATCTTGATTACGCGCCCGGAACCACCGATCGCGACGAGGGTTTGATCGGGACTCACGTCGGCAGCAATCACGGTATCGATTTCATCTCCGATCTCCGCAAGACGTTTGCCGCTTCGCACATCGAACAGCACGACCTTCCCAGAATGGACAGGTCGGCCACCGGCGACCATCAGCAGATCTCCATTGCGACTGAAGCGAATCGCATGCGGTTCTCCTTCCGGATACGGTAGCTGCCCGATTTCTTTTTGCTTTTGCGAATCAAGAAGTCGAACATGTTCTTGTCCCGCTGCGGCGGCGACTGGAGCCCAGGGACTCGAGGCTATCGCAAGGACTGGCAAGGGCCGAGTCAAGTTCGGTAGCTTGATCGGCGGCAACCCTTCAGGCATCGCAGGAGTACCCGCGGGTTTGGCTATTGCCTCGGCACTCGGCATGAACGAAAGGGATCGGGGTTGCGCGTTGGGCTTGCTCGTAGAGTTTTCCAAAACCCCTGCATCGATCCATGTGCGTATCAAATCGATCTCTGCTTGTGGTAGAGGAGGGCTGTCTGGTGGCATCCGGGCATCCGGGTCTTCGTTGGTGATTACCTGCATGAGCAGGCTCTGGCTCGCTCGGCCTGCTTCGACGATTTTGCCTCCGCTTCC
>JBILVV010000163.1:0-9795 GCA_044370255.1 Pirellula sp. | reverse complement strand
ACAACATTATTGATCGGCTTGACGCCAATGGCTCGCAATCGCTTGGCCATCCATTCCGGGCTCGGGCCTATTTTGACTCCCCGAATGATCCGTGCGGTATATCTTGGACAAGCATCGACAAAATGATTCTCAACGCGAAACATCGAATCCATGCTCGTCGAGGAAACTGGCACTTTAGCTTCGGGAATGATCAATGGCAGTTCGCATAGCACCGCTGCCTCGCGCGCGACACCAATATGCCCGAGACAATCCGCGCGATTGCTGGTGACTTCTAAATCGATGACCGCGTCACCTTCGACCCACTCGGTGCTTTCATGGTTGAGACCCGACATCGCCCACAAAGATGCCATAGCCTCTGCCGAGCGATCGATCTTTACGTAATCTGCGAGCCAATCCCAGGAAACCAACATGTGACAACTCGCCTTCGTTAGGTAGCGAACTGGCGCAGGAATCGAACATCGCTGCGATACAAATCGCGGATATCGGTGATTCCGAATCTCCGCATGCATAAGCGTTCCACCCCGAGTCCAAACGCAAATCCCGACCATCGCTCGGGATCGATGTTCACGGCTCGGAAGACATTCGGGTCGACCATCCCGGCGCCGCCAAACTCGATCCATTGGTCGTTCCACCAATAGTCAACTTCCACGCTCGGTTCGGTGAAGGGGAAAAAGGAGGGGCGGAATCGAACGTTGACATCGCCACCGAGATAACTGGTGGCGAATAACTTGAGGACGCTTTTCAATTGAGCCATGGTTACATGCTCATCGACCCAAAGGCCTTCCATTTGATGGAACATGGGGAAGTGGGTAGCATCGGGGGCGTCGGGGCGATAGACGCGGCCGAGCGATATGATCCGCATGGGGAGCGGTTCGGTTTCCATGACCCGAATCTGAACGGTGCTGGTTTGGCTTCGCAGCAATCGCGCGGCACCCCCTCCCGCATCACTGTTTGGTAGACCGGACTGCTTGGCAGTGGCAAGGTAGAAGTTGTCGAGGGGATCGCGCGCGGGATGATCTTCGGGGATATTGAGAGCGACGAAGTTGTGCCACTCGTCTTCGATTTCGGGGCCTTCTGCGACCGTGAAACCGAGTCGACCCATGATCTCCTTGAGATGCTCGATCGTTTGCGTGATCGGGTGAACGACACCGATACGAGGTCTCTGTCCCGGGAGCGTGGGATCGATGCGACCGCGAGCGGCTTTGGTGTGTCCTCCGCCACCCACTCGTTGCGAGGCTTCATCCATCAAAGCCTGCAGTGACTCTCGAACTTCGTTGAATCGCTTGCCCGCAGCGGGACGATCCTCGGGGCTGACTTCGGCCAATCCCTTCTGGATGGTCTTCAGTGCACCGCTCTTAGCGCCGGTAAATCGAACGCGCAACGCTTCTAGTTCTTCAGCAGAGTTTGCTGAAGTCAGTAGTGCTCGAGCTTCCTCGAGCATGGCATCGAGACTGCGAACGAATGGATCGAGAGACATGCGCGGTTAGCCGAAGGCTACGCAGCCTGTTGAGCTTCGAGCGCCTTCTTGACCGCAACGATCACGACTTCGAAGCCGGCTGGATCGTGGATCGCCATCTCCGAGAGTTGCTTTCGGTCCAGTTCGATATTCGCCAGGGCCAAGCCGGCGATCAGTTGGCTGTAACGCAAGCCGTGCAGTCTCGCAGCCGCGTTCACGCGGATGATCCAAAGCCGACGGAAGTCACGTCGTCGTCGACGGCGGTCCCGATAGGCGAAGCGGCCTGCTCGGACCAAGTTTTCTTTCGCAGTCCGGTAGAGACGGCGACGACCGCCGACATAACCTTCTGCCCGTTGAAACATCCGCCGCTTGGCTTGACGCCGGGCAGAACCTTTTCTCGTTCTCATGATTCTTCGATCATTGAAATGGAGCGTCTCAGGTCATCGCGAGGGCTGCTCGGTGGCAGCATATTTGACTGGCAAACAAAAGTCCTGTCGCGATCGTTGTTACCCAAACGCTTGGTACGGTAACGCCAGTCAGTAACTGTTTCCATGGAGCGCATCGACGATGGCTCGCGTGTAGTTGGGTTCGAGAACCCGGGTTCCTCGAAGCTTGCGAATTTTCTTGGCCGACTTGGATATGGCCAAGTGGCTGGTCCCGCACTTGCGGTGCTTCACCTTGCCCGTTGCGGTCACTCGGAATCGTTTCTTGGTCGATTTGTGGGTTTTTTGCTTGGTCATAACGAGATCGCCATTGGATCGCTGCTTGGGAACTGTATCGAGGGCTCAAAAGTGTAGCGGCAAGTCCCAGAGTATCCAAGGGGAAAAACGGTCAGCTTTCAGGCTGCGCTTTGGAACTCAGTCTCCGAGGAGGAGACCGAAGGGGCTTTATGTCCCCGGTCGAATCGGCGACGGACTTCGTGGCGAAAGAGGAGAAAAAAACGGGAAAGAAACCTGTGCTTTCTGGCCCGAGGCTCAAAAACACTCCCCAGCGGGCCCGCGAGAATCGCCGGCAGCATCACCAATTCCGCGATCACTCCAGCGATCAAAATCGTGAGCATGAGCCACCCGAACCGCTGGGTTGGGGTGAATGTACTAAAGGCAAATACCGACAAACCCAGCCCGCTAATGCAGGCAGCCTGCAGCGTCGGAGTCCCGCACTGACGGTAGGAAGCGATGATCGCCGCATTGCGGTTTCGCATGGTCAAGACATTGCCACGGAACCATGAGAGGAAGTGGATCGTGTCGTCTACCGCCACCCCGAGGGCAATACTTGCGGTCATCATCGATCCGATGTCGATCGCGATTCCGAGCCATCCCATCAATCCAAAAATGAAGACCACGGGAAGCACGTTCGGGATCATGGCCACCAAACCTGCCCGGAACGAGCGGGAGACGAAGATCATCAGGGGTGTGATCATGAGGAATGACCAGAGCGTACTCTCCATCAAACTTTGCAACAGAGCACGCTGGGCTTTGTAGACGATCGGTACGACTCCGGTATACACCGAGGTCAGCCAATGGTCTGGCATCAAGGAATCCTTGTTCTTCGCATCGGGATGCAAGTCGATGACATTGCTAAGACTCGAGCCCAAAAGCGGTGCATCAGAGTTCGAAAATGCGCCGACCATGACAACAGCATCGCAAACGTCATTCAAGGACTCGATCTGCGTCCGAGGCATGAGTTTCGTATCTGCGGTTGCGCGAGAAACTTTGATGCGAGCATTTGTGAGTAGTGTAGAAATCTCGTCGGCTCGGATTTTGCCGTAGGCTTGGGCCTCTTCTGCACCTTCGCCGGATATCACAGGATCCCAGAGAACAACCTTCTTTCCGGCGAATTTCACGTCACCTGTCCATGAAGCAAGCCGGCGGAGGATTTGAACGCGATCGCCGTGCGCCTCGATGACCGGGTTGACGGCTTCGCTCAAATCGTGAACGAACGTTCCGTAGTCGATCCCTTGAAAAGCGGCGACGCGAAGACTGATGCGCCAAAGCTCATTTCCATTCGAAGTATCCGTCCTAAGGAAACCGGATCGCTCAAAATCGGCTCGCTTGGAATTTAAGGTGTTGTTGTAAATCCGTCGCTCATTGAATTTCCAAGTGCTAGCTCCCTTGCCAGGCATCGACGGGGCGAACGTCGCGGCTGACATGCTTCGGCCAACCCATCCGAGCCCCTTCTCACCGAAACGCTGAGCAATCACTTCCTGAATTCTCTGGGTCGTCTCCATACGCTCCAAAAATGTCAGCCGCCCGAGATCCTCCAATCGAGGTTCGGCGTTCGATTCATCCGTTTTGGCGAGACTCTCCCGATCAAACTCCAAGACAATTTCGAGCGGGACCAGCATCCCCAAGTTTTTCTCAAGCCACTGGTAATCGGTCAGGATCCGGGCTTTCGAGTCAAACAGTTCTAGCAAATCGATGCTTGTGCGAGTCCGCGTTAAGCCGATTCCCATCCCAATACATAGAGCCATACTCGCCAAGCTTACCGCAACGTGATGCTTGACGATGTAGCCCGAAAAGGCACCCCAGATCCGCTCGCTGAGCGTGAAGGTCTCGGGCTCGGTGGACTGAGATGCGACCTTTGTCGATGCGGAGGGTTTCGACGGATCTGCTTCAACCGCCCAGCGCTTGGCGAACCGAAGCAGGTGCAAAGTCGAGGGGAGAATCAAGAACAAGACAACATTCAGGATCATGACCCCGGTCGCGGAATACAGTCCGAACTTCTGAATGGGTACCAGTTCGCTGAACCAAAGAGACAGCAAACCGATCGCGGTGGTGACCGAACACAGGATCGCTGGCTTGATGGCATGAGCAACTGCCCGCTCAGTGGCCCCATTGAGTCCGTGCTGGGCCGCGTCTTTGTAATAGTTGATGAAATGAACCGCACCCGAGATCGCCAGAACATACACCAGGGATGGCATGGATAGAACGATCGCGTCGACCGTTTCTCCAGTTGCCCAAATCACTGCGAGGGCTGCTGCCGCGCTCGTTGCGGAACAGAGCACCACAATCCACGTGAGCAAAAGACTCCGCAGCGACCACCAGGCCAAAAACAGGCCGAGAAGCCCCGACAGCCCCGCGAGCCGGACGAGGGTACGTTCTCCTTCTTCGTCGATGGCGATGTTGTCTACCGGCGGACCACCCAGGCGAAGATCCGCTGTCGGAATCCCCGCTTTGTCAATCAATCGCCGCAAAATCCCTGGCGGCACGTTCGGACGGAACACACGATATTGGCCATGACCGAGGATCGGCTTGAGCTTGCCGGATGTTGCCGGGTCCAAGGAAACAATGACGCAGGTTTGACGCCCATCGGGACCGATTAACGCTCCCTTCAGCCGCTCGACCGCTTCCTCCGGCGCCAATGCATGTTGGCCGGTTGTCAGTTGCTCGAGTAAGAGACGGCCCGATTGAACACCCTTGAAGTATCGCCTCGCTTCCAAGGCATCGGGATCCGAAGCATCCTCGTTGGGAGTCAGCAGGGAGCAAAGCTTGGCGATACGAGGGTCGTCCAACTCAGGCTTGCTCGGGTCTTCTCCCAGCTTGCAACCCTCCCAACTCACTAGAATGAACTGGTCAGATGGAAAGTTTTGGCGGAACCAATTCAGCTCATGCGTTTCTGTGTAGCTCTTTGGCAACCAATCTTCTACTTTGTTGACATTGCTTTGGACTGCTCGACCCGCACCGTAATAAGCGAAGGGTACGAAAGCGAGACCCGTGAGCAGGATCAGCCATGCCCACTTGTCATAGAATGTTTTCTTGGAGGTTGCTTCGCTCTGCACTTCGTTGCCCTTCGTGGCTGGTCTCCAACCGAGCTTTGCCACTCATGGATCAGCAATGAAAATCCCGAACTCGAGTTAGAGTTTACAAAACCACAAACCAGTCCGACAGTTTGAAAACGTCCACTCCGGCAGAAAAACCCGCACGGTCGTCCTGATACGCAAACCGGGCAAAGTCTGCGGGATCCTCGCGACAGGCAGCCCCCCCACTAGAGGGGGCTTGACGCTTGCCAACCGGGATTCCGACCTCGAAGTAAACAGTCCCAGTGCAAATCCATCGACGCACCGAATCCCTCGCATCGAGAAAATCCAAGGGATTCGAGGATTTCCGAACTCCGGCATTACAACCGGACTCCCAACGAATCCTTTCACGCCCTTGTTGAAATTCAGTCTCAATTAGGATATTATTCTGTCGATGTGAACATAGAACGTCTCTTTGGTGGGCTCCCTTCCCAATGATTCGCCCAAACGCTGCCTGCTCGTTCCCCGTCGAATTCCTTCCGTGCGAAGAGGAAGGTGTTGTCGTAGGCATCATCGGCGAGGAACCAAGCGTCCATCGTTTGGAGGAAATGGGAGTTTGTTGCGGCTGCAAGATCCGCATGGTTTCGCCGGGTGAGACATGCTTGGTGACCGTGGATGGCAAACGGATGTGTTTGCGGCTCGGCGAGGTGGCCGAAATCTTGGTAGCCCCGGTCGCGTAACAGGCTGATCCCCACAATGTCTTCCTCCCTTTGGACCCTGTGCGACCTGAAGCCGGGAGAACGTGGTCGGGTCGTCTCGGTGAAGGGAACGGACAGCCTCGCCGCTCGATTGCTGGAAATGGGATTGTTGCCAGGGGAGGAAATCGAGCATATCGGAACGGCACCGATGGGAGATCCCATCGAGTTCTCTGTCTACGGTTATCGCATCAGCCTTCGCCGAGATGAAGCGGGTCGGGTTCAGATCGAGAAGCAGCGATGAGCCAAGCGGCAGCAACGATCGCCTTGATCGGCAACCCCAACACGGGCAAGAGTAGCTTGTTCAACGCCCTGTGCGGAGGGAATGCAAGAGTTGGCAACTATCCCGGAGTCACGGTCGAGCACAAAACGGGTCGACTCCTTCTGCCGCTCGATGCGCGCGACCCCTCCTCCTCAACGGCAGTGATCGAAATCGTCGATCTCCCCGGAACCTATTCTCTCGCCGCCCGTTCGGCGGACGAAGCGGTGTCGGTCGACGTACTCTCGGGGGCGATGTCTGGTGTGCGACGTCCCGACGCGGTGATTGTGATCGCCGATGCGACGAACATGGAACGCAATTTATACCTGTTCAGCCAGGTCATTGAGCTCGGACTGCCGACACTGTTGGTCCTCAACATGTGGGACCGCGTCTCATCTTTGGGGATCAAGGTAGATGCCGACGGGCTTTCTCGCCAACTGGGTGTGCCCGTTGTCTGCACCTCGGCATCCAAGCGTCAAGGGATCACGGAGGTACGCAACTCGTTGGTGGCATTGTTGCAAAGCGATCCAGGCGAACGAGCCTCGGTGATCGTTTCTCGCCCGACTGCAGCATCTGAGTTTCCGGAAGTTTTCCAGCGGGAAACCGACCTGTTGCTCGAGTGGCTGGTGGGATCCAAGGTTGCGATGGAGCGATTCCAGGTGCAGCGATTATTGATCGACACGGCAGAAGCCCATGTGCATCGAAGCATTCCCAATCACCTGACTGCCGAACTCGCATCGAGACTGACCGAAGCGCGCGGGAGATTGTCGTCTGCGGGGGTACCGATTCCTCTGTTCGAGACCAAAGCACGCTACGCCTGGATCAAAAGCAAAACGGCAGGCTTGATCGAACGCCCTCGACAGCGTCCTCCTACATGGAGCGATACGCTCGACCGATGGCTGACGCACCGGTGGTTCGGATTGCTGTTCTTTGTGCTGTTGATGTTTCTGATCTTCCAGTCGATCACGCTGGTAGCTCGATGGCCGATGACTTGGATCGAAGGCTTTCAGGGTTACGTCGCGGCCACGATCGAAAGCTTGATCGGCCCGGGACCGCTTCGAAGTTTGCTTGTCGATGGGGTCATCGGGGGAGTCGGTTCGGTGCTGATGTTTCTGCCGCAGATCGCCATTCTCTTTTTGTTCATCGGGATTCTCGAAGACTGTGGTTACATGTCTCGAGCGGCCTTTGTCATGGACAAGTTCATGGCCTCGATCGGGATGAGTGGCAAATCTTTCCTACCCTTGATGTCCTCATTTGCTTGCGCGATTCCCGGCATCATGGCGACTCGGACGATCGATAATCGCAAGGATCGCATGGTGACGATCTTGGTGGCTCCACTGATGAGTTGCTCTGCGCGACTCCCGGTATATATCTTGATGGTTGCTGCATTTATACCTGATATCCGTTATGCATCGGGCTGGTTGTCGCTGCAGGGAATCGTGCTCTTCGCGATGCAATCGCTGGGAGCTTTGATCGCGATTCCGGTCGCATGGCTTTTGAAGCGATTCCTTTTTCGTGGAGAGCCCTCCACCTTCATCATGGAGTTGGCCAGTTACCGATGGCCGAGTTGGCGCGTCGTCTTCAGTCGCGTTTGGGAACGCATCCAGGCGTTTTTGGTTCGAGCTGGCACGTTGATCTTCGTCACATCGGTCTTGGTATGGGCGGCGGCCTACTTTCCTGGCGACCATGCCGCAGTCGATACTTCGACTCGTGAGTGGGAGCAGTTGAAATCCTCCACCGATCCCGATCAGGCTGAGATTGTTCGCTTGGAAGAATCGATCAATCTAGAGAAGAGCCGCCTGATCGAGCAGAGTTTTCTGGGGATGGCGGGTCGAGTGATTGAACCGGCAGTGCGGCCGTTGGGGTGGGATGGCAAGATCGGGGTCGCGGTTCTGGCATCGTTTCCCGCCCGCGAAGTGATCATCGCCACGTTGGGCACGATCTACGCATTGGGAAGCGATACCGATGAGAATAGCGACAGCCTCAAGGAGCAACTGCAAGCCGCTCAGTGGCCCGATGGCAAACCGGTCTTCACACTGGCCACCGCCTTTTCGATCATGGTATTCTTTGCGCTGTGCGCTCAGTGCGCATCGACGCTTGTGACCATACAGCGAGAGACGAACTCCTGGCGCTGGCCGATCTTCTCCTTCGTGTACATGACGTCATTAGCATACGTAGGAGCGTGGCTGACGTACAATCTGGTGTCTCTTTGTATCCCGTGAAAAATTTAGAATCGAAACCGCGGCCATCGACTCGCGCAACGGATTACGAAGAGTTCCGTTGGATGCTCGGCGCACACGCTTCATCGACCCTCTGCACGCGTATCCTATTCTTCTGGGCTCCGTTCGCCATCGCGCATGAATTCCCTAACGAGCCTTTGTACTTGGGGTATCTGGGATTGGTGCAAGCGATCCCGGCGTTGAGCTTGGCGATTGTCGGCGGTTATCTCGCCGATCGTTTCGACCGAAGGAACCTTCTCCGATGGACATACGTTCTGCAATGGCTGTGTTCGTTGGGCATGGCAGCATCTTCGCTGTTGCAGGGCGATACACTATTGATCGCAATCTATATTTGCATGTTTTGGTTGGGGGTGGCTCGCGGTTTTTCCGAACCGACCATGCCGAGTCTCGAAGCCCAGATCATTCCTCGTTTAGCGGCAGTGAGTGGGGCGACGTGGACAACCATCGTGTGGCATGCCTGCGCTGTGGTCGCTCCCTTGTTGGCTGGACTATTGATCGAGGGGCTTGGAAATGCAGGCCCCTTCGTCTGTAGTATTGTCTGCGCGATGTTTGCGATCGGAATGGTGAGCCGTATTGCACCCAAGCCCCATCCGGTTCGAGACACGCAGGAATCGTTGACCGATTCGATCACTGCCGGCTGGAAGTTTGTTCTTCGGCGGCAGATTTTATGGAGTTCGATGGCTCTCGATTTATTCGCTGTATTGTTTGGCGGCGCGATCGCCATGCTTCCTCTGTTCGCTAAGCATATTCTGTACATCGGTCCGGTGGGATTGGGCTTCTTGAGCGCCGCCCCCATGTGCGGCGCGTTGGTCTGCGCACTGTTTTGCATTCGATTTCCACCGCGAGCTTTCGCAGGTCGATTCCTCCTCGTTTGCGTTTTCGGATTCGGCATTTCGATGATCGTCTTCGCGCTATCCAAGAATTTCTATCTCTCATGCGCAGCGTTATTCATGAGCGGCATTTTGGATGGCTTCAGCGTGGTGATTCGCAAGTCGATTTTGAGGCTCTATTCCCCCGATCACATGCGAGGACGGATCGCGGCTGTGAATTCGATCTTTATCGGCGCTTCCAATGAACTCGGAGAGTTGGAAAGCGGTGTCGCGGCTCATTTCCTTGGATTGGTACCAAGTGTGTTCGCCGGTGGCGTGGCGACGCTCGTCATTGTCATCGCAGTGGCAGTGTTCGGAACTGAGTTGCGTCGATTCGATATGCGGAACATTCATCAGGAAGACGAATCGCACTCGTAGGCAGCGGATGGTGCGATGCCTGCAATCCCGACGAGCGTTTCTCTCGGAGAGTGATTCTTCCACTGACGAGCAATCCAATCTGCTGGTTCGCAATCGCGTGCG
>JBILVV010000504.1:0-3285 GCA_044370255.1 Pirellula sp. | reverse complement strand
CGATCGCAAATACAGTGGGTCCCCAGCTCGATTGCCCAGCGCCGCAGATTCCTTGACCTCGCAGATAATGGATGCACTCGGCGATCGCAGAGGAACGGTAAACGCCCCCTTGCATGGGTTCAAAAATACGTCCCGCCCTCTCGCCATAACGTCCGATTGCGTCGCTCGCTGCGACCCAATCGGATGCCGCGATGGCCGGGACCATCTGCTCCCGAATCGTTTGTATCATCTCGTTCCGAAAAGGATTGGCCTGCGCAGAGCAACGTTCAAACATGCTCGCCTCCAAGCCCCCTGATTCCCCTTCATACGAGCGATCGCAGAAGGTGACCACCCTCCAATGTTCGGGAAATGTCACGACCTGTGTCCGCTCTCGCATCGCACCGCGATTTCCTGTTGGGTCTTGCCCCCAGTCGACGATCAACCCGCCGCGGCGAAAGCCCTCGCAGCCAATATGGGATCGTAGACCGCGGCCAGCATCGATCGCCAACCGTTCCGCGCTTTCGAACAACTCCTCCCATATCGAAGCTGTATTTGACGAATGGTTGGTGGATGACAAGTCGCCGAGTCGGCCCGCGAGACGAAGCAAGCCCGCGATACTGCAGGCCCACTGCGTCCCTGACCCCAGACCGATGTGGGCCAAGGGTGGCTCGACGACTCGAAAGGATTCGAACGGGATAGGATCTGGAGCATGACGTTGCTGCCAAATCTCGAGAACGCGTTGGGTGCGATCCGACCAATAGGGATCACCTTCGCATGAAACAGCATGAGTATCGAGAGGGTTTCTGACCGTTCCTTGAACGATCATGGTCGGTGTATCGATCATCATCCCGACCCCACCATAGCAGTGGGGTTGGCCGGGGCTGATCTCCATCAAGCCGAAATGGAGCCGCGCGAAGGCTCGCACTTGCAAGATCATGATCCGGGCTCTACCTCGATCGGGGCCAGAACCATCGCATCATCGCGTTGACCGGTCCATTTCGGAAGATCCACTTTCGTTGCCAGCCATCCCGGGTGTGCGACGCGGCCGACTTTGGCGGAAGTATCGCCGATCAATCGCCATCGTACCGGAGAACCGTTATCGGGAATTTCAATTCGTTCCCCTTCGCTTTGGGTTGCCAAAGGCTTGAGTCCAAACAATCGCTCAAGCGACTTGCCAGCATTCTGAAGGACCGGGCGAGCGGCACCCCCGATCTGAGCATCGCTGTACTCGTCGAGGGACTCATTGAGCAAATCCAGGAGTCGCGAGTCCCGTTGCAGAACCATCAGCAGTGTCAACGCATCGCTTCTGCTTGGGGACGCGGTCGGAGGAGTCGCAGGTCGTTCCTCCTTGCGTGACGACTCTTGCGCGCTCACGGAAACACTTGCCGGTCCCTGCTTCGAATGTGGTCCCTTCGTCGAAACCGCTCCCTTCGGAGAGAGTGCATCACGGACGCGGTGGGCAGCATCCCTATTAAACAGAACAGCAAAGAATGCTTGAAACGCAAGTGCCATACGCATCATGAACCGCGACCGCAAAAGGTTGGAAATTATCGGCAAACGAAATGTCCGAGAGTGTCTGACGCCCCGACAATATAGCGTTGCAGATGGTATATTTTGAAGTCCATCCAGAGCGAGGATTGCGGTGCTGCAGTCATTTCAGAACTGCACTTACAGGGGAACGGAGCGTGAAAAACCGACAAGGACGTGGCCAGCGAGACTCTTCGACAGCGCGTCGACTGCGCACCGATTTGGAGGCTTCGCGTCCCCGATCGTCATCTCCCTCCACTCCCGCCAGGGCGGTCTCAACAACCCTTAGCCCCGACAGCCCTGCCAAACTCGGGCAACTCCTTTGCCAACGACCCGAACGCTGGCGAGAACGAAACGATTGGCAAACATCGATCGCTCGCGAAGTTCTCGAGCAATCGACCGTTATGGACGGCGAAAATTTTCGCAAGATCGCGCGTCAAGATTTGGAACGGATGGCCGAGGCCTACGATCAATACTTTTTCGGAGGACTTTGCCTGGCCATCGCTAGATCGTATGGGATGTCGTTTCGGCTCAGCTCTCGCATGTCGCGCGCCGGAGGCAAGACAACCCGGCAAACATTCCGCGCGATCCGAAATCGTCCAGCAGCGGTACATTACGAAATCGCGCTGTCGACAAGTCTGCTCTTTCAATCTTTTCGCAAGCCTGGCGACAGGACTCGCGTATGCGGCATGTGGTGCGATAATCGTTTGGCAGCCATGCAACGCATTGTGGAGCATGAAATGATTCACCTATGTGAAATGCTCGTTTGGATCCATAGCGACTGCGCCGCTTCCCGGTTCCAAACCATGGCACATCGTATGTTCGGGCACACCGAACATCGCCATGAATTGATCACGCAACAAGAACGAGCAGCCCGAGATTTCAACATCAAGTTAGGTAGACAGGTCGTGTTTCGGGTAAACAACCAAAACCTGATCGGCGTCGTCAATCGAATCACGTCTCGAGCTACCGTCCTTGTCCCCGATCCCAAAGGCCGTCGCTATAGCGACGGCACACACTACGCCAAATACTACGTCCCGCTCGATCAACTCCGTCCCGTCGATTGAAACAGCCCATGGAAGCAACCGTATTCTCTTTTGAAAACATGAGCGAATGAGAAGCCTGACCATACTCGAGGGACAAGCCAACACCGAAGCGTTCGTGGCTTATCTCCTGACACAAAACATCTCGACGCACGTCGAACCGACCGATTCCGATAAGACCCGTTGGGAAGTCTGGATACGGGACGAGGACAAACTCCCTCAAGCCCAACAGGAACTCCATCAGTTCCTAGCCGATCCGGGGAACCCTCGTTATCAACAAGCGGTCCGCGATGCCCGATCGATTCTCAAGGAACAGCGGGAGCAAGCCGCCGCGCGGCAACGAAACATCCAAACTCCTCGAGAGATCTCTCGAAATTCTATGTTCGGAGGGGTACTTCCGCCCCTGACACTGACCCTGATCATTCTTTGCTCCGTATTGAGTATTGTCTCCGAGTTCGCGAAACCTAGAAGCCGACTCGGAAACTCCATCGTCAAACAATTGATGTTCGCCGACATGGTGAAATACGAACGGACCAAGGATCCAGCGGTATCGCTTAAGGATTATCAATGGTGGCGGGTTCTGACTCCGATGTTTCTCCACGGACATCCCTTTCACCTGATCATGAACATGCTCGCCCTGGCCTCCCTCGGTCGCATCGCAGAACGTCTCGAAGGCTCCAAGCGTTACTTCGTGTTGATCATCGCCCTGGCGATCGGTTCCCATTTGCCACAAGGA
>JBILVV010000466.1:0-3735 GCA_044370255.1 Pirellula sp. | reverse complement strand
GCAGTAAAACGCACCCGTCGGAGGCAACTGCTTGAGATTGGTCGCTCCCTCGGTCCAAATCATTCCGTACTTAAGACCGGAGTAGTGGGTTGGCTCCGCAAGGGTCGGCAGAGGCCCCATGCTCGCACTATCGGTCCCTAACGCCATCACGCCACGCTTGCCGAGAAACTCCATGCATTCCGGATCAGGATCGGGATACCCGGGGGCCTTCTGGTCCAATACATCTGCGATGAAGCGTCTTCCCTGCGGATAGGGTGCGTAGTACTTGTCGGTGTAGTCGCTGCGAAACAAAACCACATCGCCGAATTGGACTGGGCGATGTTGCTTCTCAAATCGCTCGACATGCATCGGCTTTACGAGTGGGCTTACTCCCTTTGGGGCTTGATCGAGCAAGTCTTGCACATCGACGACACAAGCTTCCCCTCCGAATTGCCACGCTTCGATCTTGTCGGTGTAGTGCAACCCCAAAGGCCCGGACTTTTCGCGGTTTAGATCGGGACGAGCCACCGAATGCGGAGGGACGTCCATCTGAGTTCCGGTGTTGCCATCGATGAGCAACGCATCGATATTGTAGGCGGAATCGGGACCGATCGTTCGCTGATGCATAATCGAAAAGCGAGGAAACGGATGGCTCGGCCAAGTGCAGGGATACTCCGGCGCAATCAAAAGAGAATGATCCACGAATCGCGGTGGTTCCGTCTTCGTCTCTTGGGCCTGACAAAAGCCATTCCATGCTATGGATATTGCAATTGTAGCACAGGCTACATTTTTCATTGGGATAGCGATGTATTGACGATGAATTTTCATGTTCAAACTCCCCCGGTCATATTGTGGCCTAATCATGTTGTCGCTTAATGAAATTGTCGCAGTGTGGCATGTCGTGCGATGTCGAGTAATCCCGCGAGTGTTTCCTCGCCGGCCGATTCACGCAACGGGACCGTAAAGCGATCCTTGAGCAGCGATCTCAATCGCGGCACTTTCTGCGTGAGGCCTCCGGAGAGGACCACTCCCGTCCAATCCATAGTAGAAAAACGCTCCGCGATGCGAAGATAGTTATCTGCCATCGCCCGAAACGCGGCTAAGAACAATGTTCCGACCGATAGATTCCCCGTGGAGATATTTTCGATGCTTCCTCGATTTCCAAGCGAACCCTGGAAGAATGCCAGATCGATTTCAAGATCCGTATCGTCCACACTCTCAACCAGAGAGTTGATCGTTTCCCAGGGATGCTCGAGTACGATCCCCTGTGCGCGAGCCACTTCTGTCAGCAGATCGACCAGCACATTCAGGGAACGTCCTGCAGGCAGATGCGTTACCGTATCGAGCGTATCGCCGAAGAAATATTTACGGCTCTGATACCGTCCTGGCTGAAAACTGGTGGTGCGACGACTGACCTGTGAGCCGGTCGAAATATTGAGGGACAACTCATCCCGCTGTAGGCCTGCACCACGCAACGCGCACTGTTGGTCGCCATACGAACCAAACACTCGCAACGTTTGACTTGCATGTTTCCATTCCCCCACACAGGATTCAGTGTGTGAAAGTTCGGGGAGTGTGAAATCTCCTAAGCCGATTTGTTCCATCGCTCGGCGATGCCACTCCCCGCTAGTCAAGTCCAGCATGCCGATCGCATGGGTGGCATGCATCGGGATCGGATGGCCTACGCGATGCGCGATGACAAAGTCCGCGATGTTCGCAGGGATCGCATGTTTGGGCAATAGACGATTGTCCCGATGCCAAGCCATGAGAGTGGTTGTGGAACCTGCTTGCAGTTCGTTTCCCAATTTCGCTAAGAAGCCAGCATCCTTCCATGTGTTGCAAATCCGATCGAGCAGCGACTTTCCATCGCCACTGGGCTCAATCGATCGCTGATCCTGCCAAGAAACATAATTCGTGAGAGGCCGAGCCTGGTCATCTAGAAGGATCAAGCCTCCCATCTGGCCCGAGAAACCGAGCCATACTGCATCGGGAGCTTGTTCGGTCAAGCTCGATAGCACGTCATCAACGGCATGGACCACTGCGATCGGATCGATCTCGACCCATCCCGTTGGTAAACCTTCGATCGGGGACGGAAAGGGACGAGCCACCGGTGTCATGACCGTCAACGAGGAGAGGTCGAGGACCGCTCCCTTGATGCTCGACGAACCGATATCGATCCCTAAGGCTTTCATGCAGCGGCCGTCTCCTCCGCAATCACCGGATTGGTAAGCGAGCCGATTCCGTCGATCTGGATGGTGACGGTATCGCCCGGTTGCAGGAAGACCGGTGGCTTGCGAGCGCCACCGACACCGTGCGGTGTTCCGGTTAGGATGACGGTCCCAGCTGCCAACCGAGTACTGCCACTTAGGAATTCGATCAGTGTGGGGACATCGAAGATCATGTCGTCCGTGTTCCAATCCTGCATGGTTTGGCCATTGAGAATGGTCCGGATGCCGAGTTTGTTGGGATCGGGAATCTCGTCGGTGGTGACAAGACATGGACCGAGCGGGCAGAAGGTTGCGAAGGTCTTGCCGCGGCACCATTGGCTTCCCCCGTACTTCATCTGCCAATCGCGAGCGCTAACATCGTTGGCGCAGGTGTAACCCAGGACATACTTCAAGGCGTCGGCTTTGGAGACGTTGTAGCAATCCTTGCCGATCACGACCGCTAGTTCGCATTCATAGTCGACCGCATCGCTCATGAGTTTCCGCGGCAGAACAATCGGTTCGCCAGGATGCTGCAGTGTGCCGCTGTTCTTCATGAATACGACCGGCCACTCGGGAATCGGTTGATTTCCTTCGGCTGCGTGCTTGCGATAGTTAAGCCCGATGCAGATGATGTCGCGAGGTTCGATAGGTGCAAGCCGTTTCGCAACGGATACCCCTTGATGCGTATCGTGAAAAGAACCGAAGAGATTGCCTTCGATGCGCGTGATCGTGCCATCGATGTGTTCGTGGCCGAATCCGATATCGCCGTTGGCGGTCTGGTAACGAATGATCTTCATAGAAACAAATCCTGGTTCAAGAAATCAAAAAAGGGGTACACCGGTCATTTCCGCTGCACGCTGCAACGACTCCTCGACATCAAGGGGGATCATGACCCCCTGCTGCAGAGCCGTATGATAACGGTTCCATTCATGCTCGCCGGGCAACACGACTCGTTCCACTCCCTCTGCCGTTGGTGATGCATGCAGTTCATCGATCAGTGTGCGCAGTCGCTGCTGGAATACTTCTCGCGAGGAAAAGGCTGTAACATCGAAGACCATAAAGGATGCGTTGTGCCACGAGGGGCGACTCGGCGGATCAAAGATCCAGCTTCCCACTTGCCAAGTCATGTTGCCGCCCGGCAAAATGGCCGACATGATTTCGCACCACAGTCCGAAGCCGTACCCTTTATGGCCAGCCATAGGTGCGAGCGAGACATGTTGCGGATACAAACTGCCATCGGTGGTCGGCAGACCATCCGGTCCAATCAACCACGTCGGAGGGATCGGTTCACCTCTGCGAATCGCGGCGTAGACTTTGCCTCCGGCCACGGCCGCGGTTGCGATATCGAGCAAAATCGGATCGCCATCGAAGACGGGAACGGCGTATGCCAACGGATTGCTTCCGAGGACTGCTTTGCGTGACCCCGGAGCCGCAACACTTGGGATATCGTTGCCTGTGACCATCGCGATGCATCCTTCGCGAGCGGCCAAGCTGGCGAAGTAACCTGCGGCTCCGATATGTCCAGTATTCTTGAGCCCCACATAAGCGA
>JBILVV010000095.1:0-13129 GCA_044370255.1 Pirellula sp. | reverse complement strand
GCGATCGTTCTGCCGCTGCGAGAGACCACCACTGTGACTCGGTACACCCGATCATAAGTTGTGTTGGTCGTCGTCCAGTTATTGCTCCGTAGTCTTTCGACCGTCGTACTCCTGGACCAATCGGCGTAACCGTTGATGTTGATGCCCAATCGATTGCGCGGGGGTGATTCTGAAAGCTGGTGATAGTCGTCGACGTCATCCCAACCGGATCGGCTAGTTCCACTGGATTCGCCTGTCTCGAGACCCAAGGTTGTCGAGGCACCGTTCTCCGGATCGACTGCCGGAAGCGCGAGGATCTCTGTCAGCAATTCGTTCGCAAGAGAAGTCCCCTGCAAGCGAATCATTTCCGAGGACGCTCGCGTACGCGAAGCAGCGATCGAAGTCATGGTCGCCGTCATGACAATCCCGAGCATAGCGGTGGAAGCGACGACCTCGATTTGAGAGAATCCTCGCAGCATATGTTTCCGATACCAACGATCCGCCTGCTCGCGAAGCATCATGGCACCTCCGGTTGCGCTAATAGCTTTGCACTGGCCATCATGGTGGGATTCATACCGGGCAGCCCGGTCATGAATATGTCCACGTTCGTAAGATTTCTTCTTGCGCTCGCAGAGCTACTGCTTGATGACGTGAATCCCATAGCGAGAAATCGGGGAGATGTATTTGTCGTGGTGGTCCACGAACCACCGCTGTTAGTGGTTTGAAGCATTCGCAGATCCGCAGGCAGATTGCTCGCATGGGATAGACACTGCACGCGAATTGGTGGATTCGCGGCACTGGTCGACAGGATGACTGCCAAAGTGGTGCTGGAAGGTATCTGATCTATGGGGGCCAACGGAAACTCAACATATTGATACTTCGAACTTAAGTCTTGGTTGAGGATTTGAATGTCGGCGTATACGACGGAGAGATTCGGTAGTCCGTTTGCAGCCGCAACGACCCTCAGTCGCAAACTTCCTGCGGCCCCTGGGTTATCTGTCTTGAGCATGAATTCGAGCGATCCAAGATCCCAGGTTGTAAAGGTGGTGGTTTGATCGGGACGGAAGATGATGCACACATGATTCGTGAATGTCAGTAATCGTTCGGAATAGCTTACGGACGGAACGGAATCGACTTTCTTGAGTAGTACACTTTCCGAGCGGAAACGATTGGGGATCGTGGATGCCGTTGCATAGCCATATTGCAACTCGAAACCCGTTAAGTTGGAGATGACCGGAGCCTCGGGCCCTTGGTTCACTCGACGATATAGATCTCGCTGACTAAGGTTGCTACTGGTTTTCCACTCATAGCGGATCTGCTCGGGCAACGAATCGCCGTTGCGATCGGGAACGCAAAACTCGATCGCGGTCGGGGAGGTAGAAGCAATGCCGTTTGCCAACTCAATTTCCATCGCCATCTGCAAAGAGGCGTCGGATATCTGCTGAATGTTCTTGTAGAACTGCTCGTCTTGCTGATTCGACCGCAGCATCAACGTAACGCAGGCACCCAGGCCAGCAACAATCACCGCAGTGCTCGGCAGGGAAACCAAGAGATCGAGGGAAGTCACACCTCGTCTGCGGTAGTGACGCTTACTCCAAACGCATCGCGGTTGTTGAATCATGATCGACTCACAACCCCCTCTGCGGACAATCGGACGATTCCTGTTGAACTGCCACAGCGGATCCCGATTTCCGCACTCTGGATGGGATTGCCGTAGCGGTCAAAGGTGATCGTCAAATCGGGTGTTGTCGAACGCGAACCGCTACTCACGATTCCGTTGACTACCGGGCATATCGCTCCGTTGGTGTTTCCATCTCCGACAATCACTTCGTAGGGATTTCCCGGCCGTAGTGGCGAGTCGATGGAGGAGATACGATATAAACTCCTTGCAAATGAGACGGTCAGAGTGACGTTTTGCGATGTGAAACGAGCATGGCGGCGGCACAATTCGATGTCCTGTGCCAATCGCTGAACGGCAACTTGGGTACGATAGCGATTGAGGCTGGCAGTGTATCTCGGTACAGCGACGGATGCCACAATCCCTAGCGTCAACATCACGATAACCATCTCCAACAGGGTATACCCTTGAGGTCGGCTATGCTCGCAGCGATGGAATCGTTTTGGAAATTGCATGATCAAATGATTCCAGTCAAGCAAGCCAAACCGTGACTGTTGGTGCGTGAACTGAGATTCGGAGCTTCCAACCTCTCGGAGACCAAGTTTCTCATCTCATCGTCGGACGTTGCAACCCGACCTGGTACAATCAAGCCATCACTTATACATCCGAGTGCAATCTCGACGATTTCCGTGTCCCACATCCTGCCGCAATCGGTGCTGAGTATGCGGGTTGCCTCGTCGATCGGCAGGGCATTCCGGTAAGGTCGCGTGCTGGTCATCGCATCGAATGCATCACAAACGGCCAAGATACGAGCCATTCGAGGAATATCTTGCCCACTTAGACCATGAGGATATCCTGAACCGTTATATGCCTCGTGATGAAATAGTACGCCTGGAAGTACGTATTCGATGTTATTGAGATGCTTGAGGATGGAGTACCCAATGACTGGGTGAGCCTTGATCGCGTCGAACTCTTCATGGGTGAGCTTGCCAGGCTTCTTCAGAATTGCGTCCGGAATTCCGATCTTGCCGACATCGTGTAGCAGACCGGCCATATGCATTTGATCACATTCCTTTTTCGTGAATCCCATGCGAGTCGCCAAACATTTCGCAAACGACGCCACTCGCTCGCTATGTCCAGCGGTGTAGCAGTCCTTGGCATCGATTGCGTTGATGATGGCCAAGACCAAACCCTTGGTGAGTTCCTCCTGGGCAGCAAACAACTCGGAGTTGCTGGCTTGAGACGCCAAGATATTTGCAGCGGTCGTTAGCAATCCGGCTTCGAAGGTGCTGAATCTTGCTCCCGTGGGGTTGCCAGCCAAATCGCAGGAGGCAACGCAATTTGCATCGATCTCCATCTTGTTGATTGCAATTAACCATCCGTAGACGCGATCACCCTTGCCAACAACGGTAATCATGCAATTGTGGATAAACGGAAATCGCTCGAGGTACTTTTCATCGCGCAAGCAGTCCAAGAGAATAGGTGTTTTTCGCCCATCATCGGTCAACTGCTGAGTCAGTTGCTCGAGGTTCCATGCGGTACAGGGCATGGGTGGTCCTGCCAGCACATGAAGACGAGCCGGGTCCATCGAATGCTGTAGATGCAGTCCGAATAGTTCCAAAAATAACAAACTCTCGGCATGAATTACCGGGGCCAAGGATGCAACACAGGCTTGCGCCACTTCAATCGATGAGGCATTGACGGAATAAAGATCAGCGAAGCGGTGCGATTGCCGAAGCCATGTCAGTTCCTCAAAGTCTTGCGTGATCTGCTCAATGAAGGATTCGGTGTACTCCTCTGCGGGATCCTCGGCGAGCGAGGAATTATCTCTCAGCTTCGCGCATTCCGATTCCACTTGCGAGCGCGTTGCGGATATGAGCGCATCGATCAATATCACAGGCGCATCAGGTTCCGGAACGAACATCCACATACTTCGATCGCACCGTTCGGATGCATCGATTGTGAGTATTCGACGGTTCGGATCGATTGCAATTCGGGATATTTCACTCTTCAAATCGTCCGGGTGAAATTCAAAGCTTTGTAGGTCCGCTTGTAGTGATTGCACGGATTGAGTGTGCGTACCGACCATCCCAAGGATTTCTATCCTGGATCCGACCGACCGATCTGATTGTGCAGCAATTGCGATGGAACACTCGAGGGCGTGGGCGAGCTTGGATGCAAATTTCTCTGCAAAATCCATGGATATACTGGCATTTAGAGCCATAGGAACTCTCCCCGATACCTGCCCTCGCGGAAGTCGCGACGGCCAAAGCATCATTTCTATTTAGCATGTGAATTATCGACGGCATCAGAGAATCTTTCCCAATGCGATTTGCTTGTCACAACTTCCCAACCTACGTTTTTGGCGCTGCATTCGCAGGTTGAGTTCGGGCTAGGCAGCCCCACGAATCGGCAAGAGAGTTTTGTTTTCGGGAGTTTTATAAGATGATTGCTTTGCGATCCAGTGTTTCGAAAGCGCGACGCGCATTCAGCTTGGTTGAATTGGTGGTGGTTGTGTTGATCATCGGGATCCTGGCTGCAGTAGCTGCCCCCAAGATGTTCGATACCAGTACGAAAGCAAAAGAGTCTGCGACGAAGGCTTCCTTGAGCATCGTTCGCAACGCAATTGAGTTGTACAACGCGGAAAACGGCACGTATCCACCTAGTTCCGCAGCTCTTCCAGCCGCACTCGCCAACTACATCAAGGGACCATTCCCCAAGTCGCCGTATGCCAATAACACAGACACGATCAAGCAAGGAACCGCCTCGGGCGGAACCGAAGCTTGGGTTTACGATCCAGCCACAGGGAATTTCTGGGTGAATACCGGTAATTTCTCTAACTGGTAATTTCGGTTTCATCTCGGTACGTATCTCAACCCCACTGCGTTTTATCATGGCTGAGAGTGTGAATGGAAGAATCTTAGTCGCCGAAGACAACAAAGTCCTCGGCGACGTACTCCGATTCAACCTGGAGCGGAGTGGCTTCCATGTCACACTGGCACGCACCGGCGATGCAGCTGCAAAACTGCTCGCAGGCGAAAGCTATGATCTGATGTTCACGGATATAGAGATGCCGGGAATGAACGGGGTCGATCTTTGCCGTTATCTCCGTTTCGAACTCGGAAACTCTGACTTGCCAGTCGCAATTTGCTCTGCACGCGGTCTCGAAGTGGATGAGCAAGAGATGCGAACTAAATACGGTGTATCCGAGATCATTTTCAAACCATTCAGCATGCGGGAATTGGTTGCATTAGCGAGCCGCTTGCTCAATTCATCAGCAGCGACCGATAAACAACCACTCGATGCTTCCACAGCCGAGTGAAAGTCTGACGATGTCCAAAGCGAAAAATGCTCTATCTTTGGCCTATCGTCTCTGCGGCCAGCATCTGCTGTTCGCAACGATTGGATTGCTGTCCTTTGTGGGTATTATCGCGATGCTCGGCGATCCCACGGCTCGTGTGGACTTGATGTTCCTGGCACTGTTAGTCCCCGTCGCCCTATTCCTTGCCGGATCATTCTTCATCAAAAGGTCGGTCGACTCGGTAAGCCAAGTCGAACGTCAACTCGTCTCGTTTTCGGCTCCCGATTTGAGCATAGAAACGCTACGACCAATTCCCGAATCAAGTCCACTCGCAAACGGGTGGAACCAACTCGTTTCCAAAGCGCAACAGCAAGAAGTTTGGAATGGAGTTGAACGGAGACTCTCGGAAACGATCAATGCCCAGCAAGTGAAGCGACTGGAAGCAATTTTTCAACAGCTCCCGGATGGTGTTGTCCTATGCGATGAACGCGGAATCATTATTGAGTGCAACAGTGCATTCCATAATTTGGTGGGAAACACCGACAGCAACGCGTTGGTAGGCCAATCCTTGCTGGAATCGATCAAGCCGATCGTCCAGTACCCCAAGGCCCTCGATGCTCTCGAGCAAATGTTGCATGGGCCTGCGAACCAAGTCTGCGAGCTGCGGTTGAGCGATCGCATCGAGGAGGGAGTTTGGCGTGTGAGCATGAAACGTGCCAGCCAAGAGACTCTCGGTCAGGGTGCGACGGTTTGGTCGTTGCGAGATGTCACACAGTCTCAGCTTGCGGAACAGGCTCGCGAACAGTTCGTAGCGACTGCGACGCATGAGTTGAGAACTCCACTCGCGAACATCCGCGCTTATGCTGAGACACTGGCCACCGCCACAGATATTCAGGTCGACCAACAACTGGACTTCTTCAACATCATCAACAACGAAGCGACTCGCCTAGCTCGCTTTGTCGATGAACTCTTGAATGTCAGCCAAATGGAGGCAGGTGCGATCACGGTTCAGACCCACGAGATCTACTTGGATCGGCTGTTGACGGAATTGGTCGAACAGCAGCGTCCGCTGTCCGTGGACAAGGGACAGAGTCTCGAACTTCTTGTTCCTCCTAAGATTCCTCGAATCCGCGGCGATAAAGATAAACTAGCGGGTGCGGTCAGCAACTTGATCGGCAATGCGATCAAATACACGCCCAACGGTGGAACCGTCAAGGTTCGAGTCGAATATGATCCGTCGCAAATCTACATCCATGTGGAAGACACTGGCTTTGGAATCTCCAAGGAAGATCTCGAGCGACTGGGAAGCAAGTTCTACCGCAGCAGTGACGAACGGGTGCAAAACCTGAGCGGTAACGGTCTTGGTTTGGCCTTTGCGCAAGAGGTCGCGAGATTGCATGGTGGTCGACTGACCATCCGATCCGAGATCAACGTCGGTTCCTGCTTCACGCTCGAACTCCCCACTGGCTAACGGAATGGGAGACAATAAATGATCGCGTCGAAACGGACAGGGATGATCGACACGCTGGAATGCGATGTTCCATTGACGAAAGATACCGATTCGGCGTTCCGCGCTTGCTGGCAACAGCTTTTGGCGACTCGACAGCCGCGCATCGTTCTCGACATGAGAAACATTCCCCTCCTGGATAGCGCAGGTCTGGAATCGCTGTTGGATCTGAAGGACCGTTGTGATGCAGTCGGAGGCATGGTGGTCCTCGCCCGTCCCAATCCACTGTGCCAAGACATCCTTCGAATCAATGGAATGAACCGGGATTTCCAAATATTTACCGACTACGTTCACGCTCTTGGGAGTTTCTCGAAATGAGTGTTGAAATTCGCAGCGGTACCGAACTGTCGTCGTCATCACCCTGGAGTCCTCAGACGGCCTCTGGAAAAAACCAACGCGTCGCTTTGCATCCGATTCGCGTTACCAAAACTCCTCCGAGTACTTCAATAAAACTTGGGGAATCGCTCGTCGGAGCGGGTGTCATCAGTAGCGACGACCTCGAGTCAGCGCTTCGCACCCATGCCAAGAACCGAAATCAACTTGGCGAGACACTTCTCGAGATGGGGATAGTCGATGAAGACTCGCTCCTATTGTTTCTAGGCCAACAAATAGGCGTGCCCGCCGTTCGTTTGCGAAACGGTTTAGTCGATCCGATTGCGGTGAAGCGAATACCCCGAGGAAAAGCAGAGAGCTTATGCGCTCTGGGGCTCTTTCTGGTAAGAGACACGCTGACCGTCGCGATGAAGGAACCGAAGAATCTCCGGCATATCGACGAACTGAGCCGAGTCACGGGACTCAATATTCGACCTGTATTAGCGATGCGAGGGTCGATCGAACGGATGCTCAAGAACTGCTACGAGGAAAACTTCGCAGTCGACGAAGTTACCGCCGATTTGGATGAAGACTCCGTATCGATTGACACCGAAGCGATCGACGTATCCCTGAACGATGTGGTTTCACTAACGGACGGCAGCCCGGTTGTCAATCTTGTGAATTACATCATCGTTCAAGCGATTCGCCAGAAAGCGAGCGACATTCACTTTGAACCTTCCCAGAACGCGTCGGTCGTGCGATTCCGCGTCGATGGATATCTGCGAGAAATCCTGCACCCCAAACGCGAATACCATGCAGCGATGGTATCACGTATGAAGGTGCTCGCCAAACTCGACATATCCGAAAGACGGATGCCGCAAGACGGACGCATTCACTTGCGAGTCGATGGTCGCGAGATCGATTTGCGTATCTCCACCTTGCCCACGATCTTGGGTGAGAAAGTGGTGATGCGTGTGCTCGACAAAAAGAACGTGACGTTTTATCTCGACAAGCTCGGGATGCGGGACGAGGCTCTCACAACAATCAAAGAACTTTTGAATCGGCCGTACGGCCTGCTGTTGACCACCGGGCCTACAGGAAGCGGAAAAACAACTACTCTCTACTCGGCCGTTGAACTGATCAAATCGGTGCAACGCAATATCGTTACCGTCGAAGATCCGGTCGAATATCAACTCGATCAGATCAACCAAGTCCAGGTCAGCAACACCAAGTCGATGCAATTCAACGATGCGATCCGGTCGATTTTGCGTCAGGACCCGGACGTCATCATGGTGGGTGAAATCCGAGATGCGGAAACCGCATCGATCGCGATTCAAGCCGCCTTGACAGGCCACCTCGTACTCAGCACCCTACACACCAATGACAGCTTCGGAGCGGTTACCCGATTGAGAGACATGGGGGTCGAGCCCTTCAAGATCGCAGCAGCTCTCCTCGGTGTCATTGCGCAACGCTTGGTCCGGACGGTCTGTCCCGCTTGCGACATCGCATATTATCCGGAAGCTGGGCAACTCGATGCCATTCGATACTCCGGGGATCGACGCAAGCAATTCCATCGCGGGCAAGGTTGCCGCGAATGCTTCGATACAGGATATCGGGGGCGAACCGGTATCTATGAAGTATTCACTCTCGATCGAAGCGTCCGTGAAATGATCATTCGAAACAGCACTTCGGACGAACTGAGATCCCACCATCGGAAGCAAGGTCGTAGTCTGCTGATGGACGAAGGAATTTTCTTAGCAGAGGCCGGACGGACAACGATTGAAGAAGTCCTTGAAGTCGCTTACTGCGACGAGTAACGGACGGGGCTTCACCGAAAATGAAATTCCAGTATCAAGCGAAAAACAAACAAGGAGCTATGGTCCAAGGGACCATCGAAGGGGCATCGGCGATGTCGGCCCGCAGCGCACTACGCCTCGCGGGCTTGACCGTATCGAATATTGCGCCTTTTGCAACCAACCCGAGTAAGCCGACGATCGAGGTGGCGAAGAAGCCCATCGTTCGAGAGTCCGATTCCCAACGAGACGCCTGGACGGTCTTGGGTTCGCTGCTGAAAAAGCGAGTGAAGCACAGCGATCTTGTGGTATCGCTCTCTCAGTTGTCGATCATGCTGCAATCGGGAGACGATTTGGCTGGCGCGTTTCAGGTGGTCGCCAGCCAGTGCAGCCATCCTACTCTTCGCGATGTTCTGCAAACCATTCATCGCGATGTCGAAGAAGGAATGTCTCTCTCGGAGGCAATGGCCAAGCATCCTCGAGTCTTCGATGTATCCATGGTCGCAGTCATCGATGCCGGGGAAAATTCCGGAAAACTGGTGGAAGTCATCGAGCGCATGACTGCACTACTTCAGAAAGATCAGCAACTCAAAAGCAATGTGATGTCGATGCTGACGTATCCTGCGGTTTTGATGTTTATCACCGCTTCGGTCGTGTCATCGATGTTCTTCTTCGTGTTGCCCCAGTTTGCGAAGGTGTTTCAGGATATGGAACGCCCCGTCCCCCCCTTAACATCGTTCCTGCTGACGATCGGCACAACACTGCAGAGTCATTGGATGCTGATCCTGGCCATTATCGGGGCGTTCATCGGGATAATCGCATACGCGCGCCGTTTGCCTCAGTGGCGATACATGGTCGATTACTTGGTACTGAATGCGGTCGGTCTTCGTCGGGCAACTCGTCCCTTGATGGCCGGTCGAATCTTCCGATTGATGGGAACCATGATCGAAAATGGGGTGCCTATTCTCGAGACAGTCCGCTTAACTCAACGAGCGACCCGGAATATTTACTATCGGAATATGTTCCAGAAAATGGAGCAAGAGATTCTCGAAGGTAGAGGGATCGGTCCAACCGTCGCTGCGGTTTCCTTTTTTCCAGTTGGGGCCGGTCACATGCTCGAGACGGCCGAACGATCCGCGAAGATCGCCTTTGTGCTCCAGACGATCGGTGAATACTTCGAAAACGAAGGGGAACAGAAACTCCGTTGGTTCGTCAAGTTGCTTGAACCGGCGATGATCATCACCCTGGGGGGCGTCGTTGGAACCGTCGTAATGTCAATTGTGCTGCCTATGCTGGACATAACGACCGCTTCATAGCACCCATCATCGCTTTGCCCCCATTGGATTGGGTCTATTTGCGGATTGAGAACTAAGTTTTCGCAATATGATTTCCGCACCCTTTCGCACACTGACCGGACTGCTCAAAAACCCACGCCGAGGTTGGGTGGGGATGGATATTAGCCGAAACGCAATCCACCTGGCACAAATCGACAAATCGGGCAGTAGGTATACGCTGGAGTCGGCCTGGACGGCGACGGAAGCTGACATCAGTCAGTCAGCAAGCCTCGGCGTCGATGGCGGTTCAGAACGAGACGCGAGGGAGTCGATCGCGAGCATGATCGATCAAGCCAAGCGAGCGAGAGCGCTCTTCAGCCAATCCGCTACCGCACTCACACTCGGCGACGGAACGATCGACTATCGCGAAGTGGAAGTCGATGTCAAGGAATCCTCTGGGATCGACTTAGCCGTTCAGAGCGAACTAGAGAAAGAACTCGGCCAGGATCTTCAATTCAGTTTGGTCAAGGCTTGGGAGTTGGGCACCAATCGCAAGTCGCAAACTCGCAAACAGAGCGCGGCGGTCGTCTCGGTCACACAGGAATTTTCCATGTGGCTTGGGGAGAGGGTGACCGAAGCAGGCTACACGCCCGAAGTGCTCGACGCCTTGCCGTGTGTCCTAGCAAGATCGGCTCAAATGTTTTTGTCGGGTTCGGATCAATCGTGTCTCGTCGTTCATATCGGCAATGCGTGCACAACGCTGACTCAGGTTCAGAATGGACAGCCGATCATCACGCGTGTTTTGAACGAGCATGGTTTCGACAACGTTCTGTTGCCGCTCGGAAATGAATTTTCGATCCGTCCAGCCGATGTCAACTGTGTCATCATCAAAGCTTCTCGGAATGCTACGGAGGCAAGCCAGCAATCCGCAGAGTTGAGAGAGATCGTCTACGAGTATCAACTCCGTTTCGTACAGTCGTTGGCTTCTGAAATTTATCGTACGCTCGAATACATTCGATCAGAGCCATTCGGCAATGAACCGACCGGGATCATACTCTGCGGCAGCGGTTCGGTACTGCCGAACGTTTCCCAACAATTTGAGCAATTGTTGGAGTTGCCGGCCGAGAACTGGAGCATTCCGCTCGGAAATGGCGTTTGCTTGGCCTCACCGATCAGTCTTTATGCTGTCGCTGCGGGCCTGTCCGCACTTGCTTGGGAGCCCTCGTAATGCACGTCAATTTGCTCCCTCCGGAATTGATCGCTCGCAGCCGTTTGATTCGGTCCACCAAGAACTGGTGCTTGATCATTGCATTGTGGGGGCTGACGTTGATCGCAGTCTGTGCACCGCTGGGGTGGAAAGCTCACCAGTTGCATGAAAAATCCGAGCAGATCCACGCCGAAGTCGGACCATTGCGGATGAAAGAAACCAAGACGCGGCAACTCCGGTCTATCACAGCGGATCTCAAAAGACGTAGCCAACGTATTCAGATCGTTTTGCCTACCAATCGAATACCAGCTTTGCTCGGGATTTTCGGAAAGACATTTCAGTCGAAGGGTTCGCTCATCGCGTTGCAGGACTTTGCAGTGACCATCCAAAGCGACGCTAGATTGACCGATCCCTCAAGCAAGAGTGCGTCCACAAAAGGACCTACAAGCGATCTCTTCTCGACCCAAATACTTGCCCGAGGATACACGGAGTCCAATCCCTCGGTGGCTGAAGTCATTCAAAGGTTAGAGAACTTCGGAGTGTTTCAAAAGGTTATGCTGAAGTCCACCAGGGATTCCGTAGTGGCGGAACAACCTGTGGATGAGTTCGAGTTGGAGTGCGTTTATGTTGAGTAAATGGCAACTCTCTTATCCGTTGTTGCGACGGCTTCGATGGCTGGTGCATGTGTCGGGGCTACTTGTGCTGATTGCCCTAGGGTATGCAGGGTGGCGATTCCACACTTCGATCCAGGCATGGCGTGTTGAGATGGAGCAAGACATTGAGCAGGATCAACAGACTCTGCTCCAAGCGACCAAAATCGAAGAACAGTTGGCCGAGGCCATGCAAAGCCGCGAGGTCACCTCAGCATCCTTTCGGGCCCTTCGAGACCGAGTACCCAGTCGCCTAATCGACTCGGATATCCTGAAGGAGTTGGAGCGAATTCTCACCGCATGCAATTGCAAACTGCTCGACTTTCGCCCAGTCGGAAGCCAAGTGATCAATACAACCGAGTTAAAATGTCAAGTCCGATCCTTTCAATTGAGCATGGAAGGATCCTACACAGGGCTCTTCGCATTTGCTCGCCAACTGGATGAATTTCCGTTCTTGATACAACTTAGGAAAGTTCATTGGGTTGCGCCAACGGAATCGAATTCCAGTAGTCGCATCGAATTGGAAGTTGGAATTCTTTTCGAACCTCAATGGGGAGCGAGTGCTCTGGTTTCGGTCGATCGCACCTAGTGTTCGGCCCAAGGCAATCGCATTCCATGCGGGAGATAATCGATGTTAGGTACATTGCCAAAACTCAAGCTGATTCTCATTCCCGTTCTCGCGGGAGCTTTGGGATTTATCTTGATCGGCGATTCCTCCAAGGAACCTGACTCTGAACCGGTTGCCTCGAACAAAAAAAACACCTTGGTATCGATGCGGAAACCAGCGGTTTGGCCGGAGTTCGAACTTGAAGAGATCGCACTCCTGCAACCCTACAAAACCCTTAAGCAGTTAGAGCAGATTCAAACTGCCGAAGGGCTCGCGGCAGAGCAATCGTCATCTGCCGGTGCGGAACAGGTGGAGCGAACTTCGGATATCATGCAGGTTCGCGCTGTTTTCCAGACTCCGCAAGGCGCATCGGCCCTTCTAGGAAATCGTGTGGTCCGGGTAGGTGACGTTCTCTCCAATGGGAAAAAGATCACCGCGATCCACGCACATGGCGTGGAGATCGCCGATCAGTAAATCGGTCATCCGTTGACGCAACCGACACAGCCGACAAGAGTCTGTGTCTAGGCTGGTGCATGGATCGCGTTTCTTAATCCCAAGGACAATTCCAAGGCCAATTAGTGCCACCCACCTAGGTAGTTTTCCATTCGGGAAACGATTTTCGAAACTCGTCGCAGGTGCCACCGATCCAAGCATACTGGTCATCGATCTTCTTTGCGTAGACCACGCGACATCCATAAATGCCGATCAGTGCTGGAATCAAAATCCCGAACGGAAATTGCACCAAACTGATTACTGAGAGTAATTAACTGCCACCCACCTATTTTGCAATTTGCAAGCAAATCATTACTCCAGCAATCCGGAAATAAGCAAAAAACCCAGCTTGAATCGCTGCTTTCTTTTGTCGCAGACGCTTGGAGACA
>JBILVV010000465.1:0-3743 GCA_044370255.1 Pirellula sp. | reverse complement strand
AGGCTGCGTCCAACCCAATCGCCCAGGCGCAACAGGAACTCAAGCAAGCGTCGCAACGCGCCTCTCAAGCAGAGCGGGACCAAGCCCAGGGATCTCGCGAAGCACCCACGCCTAACCCTACTGCACCCCCAGGAGCAGGACTCGCTAGCCAACGCACCCAACAAGCTGCAGATACATTGTCCCAATTAGCTCGCAATCTCGAACAAAATGTTGCACCGATGTTCGAAGCGACATCAGAGGCCAGGGAGGGACGACCGAACCGAGCAGAACCTGCCCCCTCGGCAAAACCGGATCCGGGCCAGGCATCGCAATCGCAAGCGAATAGCCAAGCGCAAGCTCCATCCGGATTCGGGGAATCCCAGTCACCGAAAGAGATGGCGCGTTTGTTGGACTCCCTTGATCAACAACTCAACGGTCGGAATGGTGCCCCAAACGACTCTGGCCAGAGTGGCCGATCCGATGCGAGCGACTCATCCTCCGAAGGACAACAGGGTCAGAACTCGCAATCGCAACCGACCGGTCAAGACTCGCCGTCACCATCTTCGTTGAACCAGGATACGAAGCCTCAAAACGGAGAAGGGCAGAGGGAATCGGACGGAGTTGGTCGCGATGCAACGCAAAGCAAGCCACGCGGCAATGAGCGACTGCGAGATGCGCTCCGGGAGTCGGCGGACGAGATAGCTGCGAGGCTTCAGAACGAGCGACTTAGCAAAGCACGCAACCGCGCACGCGATTCCCGGAGTTCCAAAAACACGAGCCGATCTGCTTCTGCAACTGAGCCTGATGATCAAGGACGCACACAAAATGCACCCACCGGAGATTCGCGATTGCCTGCGGTAGTCAATCGCCTAGGGCAGGACTGGGGAAGCTTGCGTGATCAACGGGCCGAGGATGTCACTCAAGGAAAACGGGATGCATTTGATCCGGAGTACTCCGATGCTATCCGAGCGTACTTTCGCGCCTTGGGCGAGCGCAAAAAGTAAACGCATCGCCCCATTTCCAGAGAGTCACCGCTTAACGACGATGGAAGTTATATTCCGTATTCGCCATGTCAAAATCTTTGTCGGTTAGGCCAACATTGATTTTGATCTTCTGATAGGTGTACTCTTCGATGATCTCGTTCTCTTGGTTTTCATTCTTGTCCCAGCTGAACGCTGCGTAGCGAACAGGGATCTTCCATTCGTCATCGAGGAAAATCTCAGCGACATGGAAATCGTAGTGAGGTTGCTTCTCTGGGTGAACAACTCGGAGGATAGTGCAAGGGCGACCGCCTACTTTACCGCCTGGATACAGGTCGACCTGGCAATGGCCGAATCGCTTGTCCTTCTCTCCTCGCTCGATCAACTTGAGCACTAGATTCTCCAAACCGATATCCGTGAGCGGATAACGCTGACCTTTCATCGCGAGGAAGCCATTTGGATCCAGGAAGTGAGTTCCAAGCATTCGCTTGACGCCTCCCTCATGAGCGATGATCTTTCCATCGTTAGCGTTCTCAACGAAGATCACTTCGCGACCTTTGGCCGACGCAGGCTGTAGGAACTGCAAGTAAACACTGAATGGAACAACGACCTGGTTGTCGACCACTTTGCGATTACGAACCTTGATATACATGAATTCGTTGTCGCCCAGTTCGTCATCGATCCGCTCTCGCTTGACGAGGACTGCGGTGTAGTCGTTGATCTGCGACTGCATCAGGGTCAACGAGTGCCGAGCCAACTCCAGGGCGGGATCGAGCGGGTGCGGTGCTGTCGCGGGTGCTGCAGCAGGTGCCCCTGCGGGAGTGTTCTTGGAAATTCGAAACACAGGTTCCGATAGATTCTTACCCACCGATTCAGGGGTTGCGCCCGGTGCGGATCCCGGGGGTTGTTGTGCTAGCAATCCTTGCGAGAGAAACGCTGAGAGGCCCATCCCCAGAAGACCCCGACCCCATTTCGAATAATGCGAAAAAACCATCTAGCTCATACTCCGTTTTTTGGCTGTGATTGTCGGGGGGTTGGCGTCACTCGTCCGCGGTCGCAATTCCTCCGGTCGTCTGTTCATCGAACGCTCTCAAGATATGCAATCACAAAAAGAGGATACATCGATACAATCGTTAGCATATGTGGTGTCCTAGGCGGCTGGACGCAGAAAGTCTTGTTTGATGGACGAACTAAGGGCCACCCCTCTTTCCTGTGAGTGATTCAAAGCGATTTCGAGAGTCTTGAGTGCAGAATCCACGGTGATTAGGGAATCCCCGTGTACAAATGGCGAACTCGAGTCGAGAGATTTTTGCGGTGATCGGAAAGCCAGCATTGGAAGACTGGCCCGAGATACCTCAAAGCAGCGGCTTAGTTCCGTTGCGATATCACCCGAAGACGCTTGGCTTTCGCATTTCATATACGGAATCCTCAGGTGATCTGCTAGTTCCGCCAGAGTTGAAGCAATCGGCGACTGGCTTGCAATTAGCCAAACATCCACACCGCATATCCAGTTCAGGGTTTCGGATGGATTTATCGCTGTTGCGGTTACGAAAAACGGAAGCGTTTGGCAAGGAATGCTTGGGGGGAACTCCGCTGCGTGGCATCCTGATGCAAGAACTCCTATACCAAGGCCGGGAATCATCCAACGGATTTCCTGAATGATCGATTCGAGCATCGCAAGGCGGGAGGCGTTCAGTGTTCCGCGTTGGATCGCCGGATAGACCGAGTAGGGCTTGGAGGCGCCGCAATCGCTAAGAATTCCCAGGCAAGGAGCTTCGGCGGAGATGCCACGACTGGTTCGCCAATGGGCTTTGCGCCAGGTTCTCTCACACCCCAATTCGAACGCGTGCATCGTAATCTCGATTCCGTTCTACCGCGATGATCCTCTAGTGTGCGATTTTCCTCTATTACCTCGGGGTAAGATCGTAGGAAAACCAAGGGATGCAGGTCTAGGTCAATTACCGGACCAGCATTTGAATCGCAGCCAGGGCCGAGAACGCTAGGATGACCAAGTCGAAGGCGCGTTGAGGAATGCGAGTAATGATAGCTCTTCCTATGGCCAAACCGATGAAGATCAACGGCAGCAAGAGAAGATTGACGACGAGTGTATCGCCTCGAATCAACCCTAGGTTCAGACTGAATGGGATCTTTGCCATATTCAGCAGGAGGAAGAACCAAGCAGCGGTGGCAACGAACTCTTGCTTGGGCAACCCGATTGCGAGCAGGAACAATCCAAAGACCGGCCCGGCCGCATTGGCGAGCATGGTTGTGATGCCGACCAGAATTCCCATGCACCAAGCGAACCAAGTGGCGTGGGGGACACCCGCCATCCAGGACTCACGAACCATACGCAGAATCTGCATGGTAGCCAGAACCAGGATGATGGTCCCTATGAGTGGGCGGTATGCGGCTTCATCGATCCAATGCATCAAGCTCCATCCGATCACCACGCCGATGATTGCCGGAGTCATCATGCGACGTACATAGCTCCAATTCGCATGCCGGCCGTACATGAGCATCGCCATGGTATCCCCGGCAATCAACATGGGAAGGACGATGCCGGTGGAGGTCCTTGCACCAAAGACGTGTGCAAAGATCAGCACATGCACGAGGCTAACTCCCGAGAAGCCGCTTTTCGTGATACCGATTCCGATGGCAGCTAGCGCGAGAAGGGGCCAATGATTCATCGCTACTTCAGGCATGGAAATCGAAAGCTCTTGGGACTCAGTCATCAGGAACGACGCCTCGGTCGTTCATCCTTGGAGTCACTCAACTCCTGAAGAA
>JBILVV010000463.1:0-3751 GCA_044370255.1 Pirellula sp. | reverse complement strand
CAGAGAACGCGTGCCTGGCCGTTTGCTGGACCATGTCGAAATCGCTCGGAACGAGATCTTGCTGAGTACCCGCGAAGACGAGAACTCGGTTTGGGGAGTCGCCACTTGGACAGACGTCGATCCGGCTCTCAATTTCTTTGCTATCGATGTGCGGGGGCTGACCAATGCCTACCAGATCAGTGTCGATTCCGGAGGAGAAAAGCAATTCTTCCGCCGAACTCTTCGCATCTATTTCTGGCGTCCCGGGGATTCGTTTAATGTCCCCAAGGACCGAGTCTACCTCGGCTCTCCTGCCTACGAAGATCCAAAGCGGGTACAGTACTATCTCGACCAGTTCAGCCTGAAAGAACGGCTTGATTATCAGTGGATCTACCGCTAAACTTGTCGGCCCACTGACGCTTAAGTTGGTGCTGTTACAGAAGTTGGTCCGTCTGGCGGAATTTGTGAGCTAGACGAATTCCCAATTCGAAATATTCCTAATCCGATCGATCCTCGAAGAGCAACCGTTTTTTGGGGTCAGTAAGTCCGAGTTAGTCATGGCACACAAAAAAGGTCAAGGTTCCACCCGTAACGGTCGCGATTCGAACGCTCAGCGTCGAGGGGTGAAAAAGTTCGGTGGGGAATTGGTGTTCCCAGGCAACATCCTGATTCGGCAGGTTGGGACCAAGTGGCATCCGGGTCGTAACGTGGGCATCGGAAACGATTACACAATTTTTTCTCTTGTCGAAGGAAATGTTTACTTCGATCGAGAGGGCCGTCGTGTGAACGTCCAGCCCTTGGCTGAGTAACCGTCTCGCCGTCGACGCAATTTGCTAAACCTCGGGCTAGGTCCTGAACCACGGCCTTCCAGCTTCGCTCCATATTTTGGGCTCGAGCAACTATATTATTTCAGCCGTTGGGCAGTTGCAACGTCTTGCCCTACGGTGTTGTTTAGCAACAAAAGATTCAAACCATGTTTGTCGACCGGGTCGAAATAGAAGTCATCGCCGGTCGTGGCGGTGACGGCTGTATGGCGTTTCGTCGCGAGAAGCACGTTCCGCGCGGCGGTCCATGCGGTGGTGACGGCGGTGACGGCGGTAGTGTCGTGATACAAGCCAAGTCGGGTGTCAACTCCTTGGTGGCTTTTGCACACCAGCGTCACTGGCGAGCTGAACACGGAGCACCGGGGACCGGATCCGATTGCCATGGCCGTAGTGGCAAAGACTTGATCCTCGAAGTTCCTCCCGGAACGGTCATCATCGACAAAGAGATCGGATTGGAGATCCGTGACCTCGTTCAAGATGGAGATCAAATTGTTGCCGCTCGTGGTGGCAAAGGAGGTTGGGGCAATACTCACTTCAAATCTTCGACCAACCAAGCTCCCCGCGAAACCACATCAGGCGGACAGGGTGAATCGCGTCGCCTGATTCTCGAACTCAAATCGATCGCGGATGTTGGTTTGATCGGAATGCCCAACGCTGGCAAGAGCACCATGCTCAGCCGACTATCGCGGGCTCGACCTGAGATCGCCGATTACCCCTTTACCACCAAGTTCCCGAACCTTGGCATGGTCTCCGTCGATCTCGATCGCAGCTTCGTCTTGGCCGATATCCCTGGGCTCATCGAAGGGGCTGCCGAAGGGCATGGCTTGGGGCACGATTTTCTCAGGCACATCATGCGGGCGGGTATTCTGGTCCATTTAGTCGAGCCGATGCCGATGGATCAAACAGACCCCATCGCGAACTATCGGACCATTCGACACGAATTGGAACAGTACAGTGCTGACCTTGCCAAACGCCCAGAGATCCTCGTCGTAACCAAGTCCGAGCTTCCAGGTTCCGAAGATGTGCACAAACGATTGTGCGAAGAAGTGGGACGGGACGATGTCCATCTGGTCAGCGCCGTCACGGGTTCGGGGCTTAACCGATTGGTTCGTCACATCGCGGACTTGCTCGCTGCGCAAGCGACTGTAGCCAAATGATTGTCGTCGATATCGGAAACTCGGGATTGCGTGCCGCGAGGATCTCCGACTCGCTTGAGAAAGCCCCTGCGTTACCAGAAAGCCTCGACGTTTTCAAATTGTCCTGGAGTGTGATCGGGCAGGAGATCCGCAAAGCACAGCCGCAAACAATCGATTCATCGCATGAACGCTGGTCGAAGCTCGGCGACACCGATGCATTGCATTGGTTGGTCCGTGCTGTCGCGGATGGGGAGAGTACTTCTTGGAGAATCGCAAGTGTGCATCGCGCCGTTCAAGCTCAACTCGCGGACGTCCTGAAACGCGAAGCCCCCGATGCCAGAGTTCAATGGATAACGTATCGCGATATCCCGATGACCATTTGCGTGGAGTATCCAGAACGTGTCGGAATCGATCGCTTGCTCGCTGCTCGCGCAGCGCGTCATCTACTCCGATTGCAGGCCATCCCTTTCGGGCCATCGATCGTGGTGCAGGCAGGGACAGCGCTCACCATCGATTGGGTCGACGAGCAGGATCAATTCATGGGGGGAGCGATACTTCCAGGAGTCGGGCTGTCGCTACAGTACATGGCAGCGGGCACCGATCAGCTCCCGTGGCTCCCCACCGACCGAGTGCATTCAATTCCTCCCATCCCAGGTAAGAATACCGAGCAAGCGATCGCAGCGGGAGTTCATGCAGCAGTCGTCGGTGGGGCTAAGCTCTTGATCGATCGTTACCGGGCTGGCCGTCCCATCCCAGTCGTCATCTCAGGAGGCGACGGTCAACTCCTTCGCGAAGCGATCGAACCTCCGGTCTTTTTTCAGAAACACCTCGTACTGATGGGATTGGCGCTACCAATGGTTCGATAATTTACAGTGAACGATCCGTTGATGTGCTGTTGATGTGTCAGTCGTTAGCTCGCAATTTTGGGACTCTTCTCGCAGCCTCTCATAAAAGGGGAATGAACATGAAGCCATTTCGATTCGTAGGAAAGACGATTCTCGCGGGATTGCTTGTCTTAGCCCCAATCTTTTTGACAGGCTTATTAGTCACAAAAGGCTTTGAAGCCGTTGCCGGTGTCGTAAAGCCGTTAAGAGCACTCCTCCCGCATTGGATTCCCAACGAGGAAGCATTGTCGTTGCTTGTGCTCCTCATGCTTTGCTTCCTCGTCGGCCTCGCATTGAGAACAGGCCTTGGTAGATGGATACAGCAAACGCTCGAATCCAACCTTCTACGTCGAATTCCGGGCTACACGCAGATCCGCGATTTAGCCCTTCAGGTTGCAGGTGATACTCAGCAGAAGGCCTGGAAACCAGCCCTGGTTCAATTCGATGATGGGCTCGTACAAGCGTTCCTTGTCGAGGAATGCGATGAGCAACTAGTCACCGTATTTGTTCCTGCTATCCCATCCATATTGACCGGCGACGTGTTCATCATGGATCGTAAACGCGTCCACATGTTGGACATACCCTTTGCGACAGCGATCAAATCGATATCCCACTGGGGGGCCGGCTCGAAAGATTGGATTGCCGCCTACAAAATGAGTTCCAAAGCACCAATCGGGCTCTTGTGATCCGAGATGCGCGAGCATCCAGATAAAACCTTTACCTAAAAACCTTTTTACGTGCCACCCACCTTTTGCGCAGCTCTCGACCGAAGCCACAAGACGAATAGGCGACGAATAGGCGGAGACCAGTTCCAGCGGGACGGTGATCAACGTCTGGAAGCGACGAAGAAAAGGCAAGCATCGATCCATGAGATGAATTGCCCATGATGCGATCTACGAGATCTCGCGTCGTAGTCGCTACTGTAGCC
>JBILVV010000464.1:0-3751 GCA_044370255.1 Pirellula sp. | reverse complement strand
CGATGGAGGACATCGAGTATGCGAAAAAAACGCTCCATGCCGACATCGTCATCCCCTACATCCACTGGGGAAGCGAGATGGTGCCGATGCCAGGGGAACGTGAGCAATCGGTATCCAAGCGGATGATCGATGCCGGGGCAACCGCCGTGATCGGGGCCCATCCGCATGTCGTGCAAACCGTCGACAGCTACCGAGGTCGGCCAATCGTCTACAGCCTCGGAAATTTTGTCTTCGACTACTATCCAGTCGATCCTCCCATTTGGTACGGATGGGCAGTCCGATTAAGCGTCCCACCCGAGGGACCCATCGAGTGGCAGACGATCACGGTAGAACTCGATCCTCGCGGATTGCCCCATCCCGTCACGAACGAGTGATCGTTTGGTGGCAGCAACACATGCCTGTTGCTCGACACATGGTTATGCCGAGGTCATGACAGGCGGGGAGCTAGCCAGGTCCTAGTTTTGCTGGTAAACCATTGTCTGAAGGGGCGTGGGTATTTCGTGGACCGATCGATTTTTTAATCCTTCCTATCCTCTCCTATCGCAGCATTCTTGCACCGCAGCATCGCAGGCCGCTCATGAAACTTTCCCTTCTCGATTGGTCGATCATCGCATTTTTTTTCGCGATCAACTTGGTTGTGGGGTTGGTGGTCGCGCGACGGGCTAGTCGCAGTAGTGTGGATTTCTTCTTGTCCGGCCGAGACAAGTCATGGTGGTTATTGGGAACATCGATGGTGGCGACCACTTTTGCCGCCGACACGCCTTTGTTGGTAGCCGGTATCGTGCGTGAGAAGGGAGTAGCCGGGAATTGGCTGTGGTGGTCTTTTCTTTTGACAGGCATGTTGACCGTAGCCGTATTCGCCAAACTATGGCGACGGTCAGGTATCACCACCGACAATGAGTTTTACGAATTGCGTTACGGCGGAAAACCGGCTGCAGCCCTTCGTGGATTTCGTGCAGCCTATTTAGGCTTGGTATTCAATGTCGTGGTCATGGCGAATGTCACTCTGGCTGCGATCAAAATTGGTCAAGTCATGTTCAGCTTCTCTCCCATGCAGACTGTTCTGGTCGCATCCATCGTCACGGTGATATTCAGCACAGCAGGCGGCTTGACCAGTGTTCTGGTAACTGACTTTGTTCTTTTCATTATCGCGATGATTGGATCGATCGGGGCGGCTGTATTTGTGTTGGGATTGCCCGAAATAGGTGGACTGGCAGGTCTGGTGAGCAATCCGAACCTACAAGCCAAGATGAGTATCTTTCCTGCGTTGGACTTTAGTACGACGGAGGGATTCAACTTGGCGATGACCATCCTGATTATTCCGCTTTCCGTGCAGTGGTGGGCTGCCTGGTATCCGGGTGCCGAGCCCGGTGGGGGTGGTTATCAGGCTCAGCGCATGTTGGCCGCTAAGAACGAAAGCCACGCGACCGGGGCAACGATGCTGTTCAATATCGCTCACTACGCTTTAAGGCCCTGGCCTTGGATCATTGTCGCCCTTGCCTCCTTGGTGATCTATCCCGATATCGAATCGCTTAAACAGAGTTTTCCTGGCCTGCCCGAAAACATGATCAAGGATGACTTGGCCTATCCCGCAATGCTGCAGCGTTTGCCATCGGGCTTGATTGGCATCGTTGCGGTTTCACTGATTGCGGCCTACATGTCCACCATCTCGACTCAGTTGAACTGGGGGGCATCGTATATTGTGAACGATGTCTATCAACGATTCATTGATCCGTCAGCATCGCAGAGAGCATTGGTGAATGTCGGTCGCGTAACAACCGTATTGCTGATGATTGGAGCAGCGTTGCTTGCTACTCAACTGAGCAGTGCAACCCAAGGGTTTAATCTGCTATTGCAGATTGGGGCGGGAACGGGATTGATTTATATCTTGCGATGGTTCTGGTGGCGCATCAATGCAGCGGCTGAAATCGTGGCGATGATCATGTCGTTTGTTATGGCTGCTTCGTTCTTTGTGATCGGAAAATACTCAAGTGGGAGTCTTCCGGCGGAATGGCTGCAGTTTGTGATCATCGTAGGTGTCACCACCTCGAGCTGGATGCTTGCCGTCTTTCTGGGGCCTGCGGAATCAACTGCGACACTGCAGGATTTCTATCGGAAGATTCGACCGGGTGGCCCCGGTTGGAAAAAGTTCTTGTTGCAAGCTCAGCGAGATGGGGAATTGCTTGAGTATACACACAAATCGAATCTGCCAGCGGAGTTGCTATTTGCGATCGCAGGTTGTGGCGCGATCTATTGTGCATTGTTCGCAACGGGATATTTGCTCTACGGCAAGTTCATCGCGACTGGAGTTTGCGCATTGATCTCGGTTGGCTGTTCGATCGTTTTGATGCTTACCTGGAGTCGAATCGCGTCATTCAACGACTAGTTGCTTTCCATGCTTCACGACGCGGAGCGTCGTGCCACGATGTCAGTACAATCCAAAAAACGACGAATCAAATCATGTGTGCGTTGCGTGATAAATGGCTGCCATCGGAGTTCCGGAGGGCATCTCCTCCGAGGGGAGAACGTGAACAGAATTCCCATGACGGAGTGAGTGAACGGCGGCGAAGTTCGTCAGGTTCTCATCCGCAGTTTGCGGTTGATCGTGGAATGCGATCTGGTCTCTCTCTTTACCTACGGTTCCCCATAGCGATTGATTCGACGCGACAAAGAGGGTTTGCAATTCACCTCGGTAGGCAGCAGGGATAATCCGTGCTGCGTCATCAGTGGCATTTCCTTTCTTGACGATTTGTTCGTATCGCGCAAGGGATTCCTGTTGGCCTTTCTCAAATTGCGGTCGCAGGATGGCCCATGCTCGATCGTGTAAGTCCTTGGCACTCATGCGATCGGGGTTGCCGTTAATCCCATGTTCTTCCAGATGGACATAAGTATTTGCTTGCCGATAGATCGGATGGAGGTAGTCAACTGCAGCCAAGACCAAGGGGACCCGTTCTTCTTTGAGGAGTGGATGGAGCCCACGATCGATCTGCTGGAAGTATCGAAGCAAGTCGTCTTTGGCATCGTCGATACCGACGCCGTGCCCTTCGAAGATTGCGCCCCAACCGCCGCTCGACGTAGGTCGCGTGTGAAACGTTAGGACCTCATCCCGATCATGGGTGCGCATCGCCTCTTCGATATTTTTGGGTACCCCTGGAAGATCTACTTCGCTGACGGTGAATTTCGTCCCTTGGAACAATCGGACATGCTTCTGGCTGATCGCCAATAAGAAAAATCGCCCCTCCCCATGCAACAGTGGCAAGAGTGGAGTGACGAGAAAGAGTCCTCCTACTTGTACCTCCTCACGGAATGACCAAGGCAGTCGATAGGTCCCTTGAAAATCGCGAGACACAAATGCCGCGAGACCATCGCATTGATTCGACCAAAAATCCGCGCCGTCGTGCAAGTCCTTCAGGTGTGCAAGATAATCACGCGCTTCCGGACTTCGCATTCCTTGAGCGATGAGTTTGGACTCCGCTTGCTTGAGGAGATTCCGAAATCGAATCGGATCCTGTTCGGCGCCCCCGCGGTGCGTTGGCATGTAAAGGGAAACACACGGACCATCATGCTCCGCAAGCAAGGTCCTCAGTTCTGATCGGGTTACAAGATCCATTGTCTAACCTTTCGTAAAAAATCCAATGTCATCGATCTTTCAAATACTCATTTCGCCGACTCAAGACGAGGAATAGAGTTTTCACGTAGCAATCGAATCGCTTCTTGGTCTTCTACTTGAGTGAAATCCCCATAAAACTGC
>JBILVV010000004.1:0-38411 GCA_044370255.1 Pirellula sp. | reverse complement strand
TGGCGCAGCCCGTCACAAGCGGCGCGTGAGCCGTGGTTGGCTGCTGCGTCGAATTGGCACGCGCTGGCCCAGTGGTCGAGTCGATGGATCGCACAATCGCATGGGGTCGTCGTCGATGTCGGTTCCACGACAATCGATGTGATCCCCATCGGCCCCAACGGGGTAGCGACCAGCTCCAAGACCGATTCCCAGCGACTGCGCCGCCGGGAGCTGATCTACACCGGTGTGGAGCGCTCGAATCTGGCAGGCGTGGTCCCGTGGGCGCCCCTTTTCGGGAAACGGTGCCCGGTCATGAACGAGCAATTCGCGACCACGCGAGATGTTTACTTGTGGCTTGGACTGCTGGAGCCCGATCCGAATGACTGCAATACCGCCGATGGGCGGCCTGCTGACTTGCCATCGGCTCGGCATCGTTTGGCGAGGTTGGTTGGCGAGGACAGTTCTACCCTGGCCGACCAGGACGTTACAGCGATCGCCGAGCATGTATTTCAGCGCCAAACATCGTTGCTAGCCCGGGCGATCCGCAAAGTGTCCGGTCGGCTTGATCGTCGATTGAATCAGGATGGATCTCCGCAAAAATCCATCGTTCTTTGCGGTCACGGAGAGTTTCTCTCACAAGCTGCTCTCGAGCTCACTGCCCCCTTCTCAGATACCATTGCGGTCGGAGAGATGATCGGTCCGGAACTGTCTCGGTCGGCCCCGGCATTTGCAGTGGCGGCGCTTGCCGCCAACCCGGTTCCGGCCGTCTAACCGTTATTTCCCGAATCGCGTCAGGAACTTCCTTTCGTGAAAAAGTGGAAATTATGTCTCCCTGGTCGGGGAATCTTTTCGTCGGACTATCATCGAATGAATAGTTGTTTTCCTAAGGATTTCCATGAACCGACGGTCATCTCGTCACCCAGCCAAACGACTTCGAAAGCTCTCTTTTGAGAGCCTCGAGACGCGTCGTGTCATGGCTGGACTGCCGTTCGGAGCCACCACGAACGATCTTGGCGAATTCATGCTCGGCCGGATTGCAGTAACGCCGGTGCTTCTGGAGAGCAACGGCACACTCGACCGCGACACCGAGAATTGGACCGAAGAGCATATATCGTTCGTGATGAGCAACATCGAACGAGGTTTGAACTGGTGGAACCAGATGCTCGCGAAAAAGAGTTCCATCCACAAGATCGACTGGGTGATCGACCGCACCTACGTCGACAATCGTTTATCAACACCCTATGAGCCCATCAATCGCAGGTCGGACGCATACGAAATGTGGGTCGGCCGGTTTTTAAGCGATGTCGGATTCTCGACCAGTTTTGACTTCGAGCAGAACATTCGCTCATTCAATCAGTTCCAACGAGAGAATCTTCAAACCGACTGGTCCTTTACGATCTTTGTTGTCAATTCAGACAACGATACCGACGATTCGTTCCTCTCTGGAGGATCGTTCATGCGGGCATTCGCTTTCGCTGGTGGGTTGTTCATGGTGGTTCCTTCGGGACGACCCGATTCGACCTACGCGCATGAAACCGGTCACATCTTCTGGGCTCGGGACGAGTACTCTGGGGGCGGTTCCTATTACGATCGCCGCGGATACTACGATACGCAAAACACCAACGCTCTGGACAACAACCCCAGTCCATCCTTTCGCCAAGCGCCGAGCATTATGTCCAGTGGCACGGCTTTGCAGGACGCCTACGCAGACGTTATTTCGCCTGAGCCGACGCTCGCGATGATCGGTTGGCAAGACTCAGATAACGATGGAATCTTTGATGTACTCGACGTCCCATTGAAGTTAGAAGGAACGGGGCGATATCAATCGACTACTTCGTCTTACGCTTTTCTCGGCAAGGCGAGCGTACAGACGCTGCCCAACCGAAATTCATCTGGCTCACAAAATGATATGACTCTCAATCGCATAGGACGCATTGAGTATCGTATTGGCGCGCAGCCCTGGCAAACTCTAAGCGAACCGGGAGAATATGTCGTCGACCTAGATCTGCGAATCCCACTTCAAGGGGCTGATGTTGGCAAGACCATCGAGATTCGGGCTATCGACCCTCGCATTGGCATCGTCAGCAACGTGTTCAGCGGGCGGATTGGCGATATCCCGGACACGACTACGAAACATGGCATCCAGGGATTCGTCTGGAGGGATAACGACGAAAGCCGTTCTTGGAATGCTTCGGAATTCGGTATCTCCGGTGCGAGGGTTCGACTGGTCGACCAACAAAACCAGCCCATAACACTTCAGCAGGTAATCGAGCCAGACAACTACCCGCAGGGAATGCTGTCAGGGAACTTGGGAGGAGTACGCCTCGATGTCATCGGCCTGGATGCAAACGGTACCCTTGGCGTTTTCGATGACCCCAATGCGTCAACAGGCACGCGGGTCTTTCGACCCTTCTCGTTCAGGACTCAGCGGTACTTAGAATCATTCAATGATACGGCCCATCAATTACGCGCTCGTTTCGATGTCCCGACATCGTTTGTTTCTCTGGATGCGATCGCTGCTAGGGATAACACCCAAGTCCGTCTTGATGCGTATGCCGCCGATGGGACGTTGATTAAGCGATTTGAACAACGCGGCATGTTGCGAAATCAACGTGTCACCATGGAGGTCAGTACCGGCGAAGCCCAAATCTCCTACGTTATCGCTCGCGGCTTTCAAAATTCAACTGTCAAATTTGATCACCTTCGATTTGGTCCCAAGAGCGAAACGCGAACCGCATCTGATGGAAGCTACTTCCTCGAAAACCTCCCACCGGGTGATTACCGAGTTCAGGTCATCAGCCCCACCACAGGTGCTGTGCCAACCAACGCGAGCGATGGCGTCTTGACCGTCGCCTACGGCTCTCAGCGGTCGGTAACTCACGTTGATTTCGGTTTTTACATTCCTCGCAGCCCGTGGCAGAATCCAGCAATACCCGAAGATGTCAGTGGGGATGGACAGGTCATTCCTCTTGACGTCTTGTGGCTGATCAACGAAATCAACCAAACTGGTGCTCGCTCACTATCGGGCTCACCCATCAATCCACCACCCTACTTGGACGTCAACGGCGATCGTGAACTTGGACCGCTCGATGTTTTGATGGTCATCAATTACATCAATAACCGGATGTCGAATTCCGGGGGGTCAAGCGAAGGTGAATACTCAGTTCCCCCGATTGTGATCGAAACCATCCACAGTAGCGAACAACTTCGCTTGCAATCCTTTGCTTTGGACAAATCGGAGAACGATCCTACCACTTGGATCATCTATCGCTCAGGTACCAACCCAATCCGTCGCGAAGGACCGGATCGCTGCGGATGCCCAGGCTGTACCACGTGGGCGCAAATCAACTCCGAATACGATGCGGAGAAAAATGGAGCCACCGAAGAAGTTATTCTCATGGGTCCGCTAACGGATATCGACGCCGTATTCGCTGACTGGCGGGGATGATTGCCAGGAACAAAAAAAGCCATGGCATGTCGCTCCATCGTCATACCATGGCCTCATTGTCGGCGGACCATCGTTGAGAGACGGTCGCTTACCAATCCATGCTATGTTGTCGATCGGCGAAGTGCCGACTGAATCCCTATAAAGAACACAACGGCCAATACAATCGACACAGGTGACATCCGCGGAATTCTCGTCACAGAGCCCGGTGTCTCAGGACGCTACTCTCTCACCGCAAAGGTTTTACTGTCAGTCCAGCATTGGCAGGTTTAGCGACAGGACCCGCTGGCGACCTAACGCTTGCTCGGGGAGCCATGGACTTGTTCTTTCCAATTACAACCACTGCAGGTTGGTTCTGGATCACAGCGGATGGCTGCGTATGAAGCTGGGCGAATCCTGAAGCTTCCTTCACCTTCACTGCAGAACTCAACGGGCCAACCGCCCCTTCGCAACCCTTCTCTTCGCATGCTCCACAACTTTTCGAGCAGATCGTGGAGGGTTGCGCGTGAAGATTTCGTTTCGGATCCTCGCAATTGCATCCATTTACATGGCGATACAAACAATCAAGCCGCTTGGATCGCTCCGTAGAATATGATGCCCACAGATTGGGATGTGTTGGGTAAGCGTTCATGTAAGCCGCCACTTGCGACCCAACGCTGTTGCCGCAACCACTCATCGATGGCTGTGGGATTTGGTTGGAAGTGCAAGTGTTACAGCTTTCTGCTTCCACACCCGGGGCGGCATCTAAAGTCAGTTCACCTTGAGCCGAGGCAGAAGTGGCCAACACAGCCAAAACAAAGAGCGATTGCATCATGCGCCGCATAGTATTCCCTTTTCCAATTCTCGTCCGTGATCCAAAGCATCCGATTCGCGTACCTGCAAAAGAGTGGCAGTCGAAATGATCCCTATGAGCGTGACGACGTTTAGTCACATTCACCGAGCGCGACACCTCGGCGGGCTTCGCTACCATGACCTTTTTTCAGGCACTGCGAAAGTCTTGCTCTCGATTTATCGTTCGGCAAATGATTGGATCGATGTTTTTTCTATTCCGCGTCCCTTATCCACCACGGGTGCGCGTGGGCGAACTTGTAGCATCTGCAAAAACTTTTCTGAAAATAGGCCACTTCGACACTCAGGAAACCTTTAGTTGCTGATTCGCGGCTTTGACACGCTCGCAAAATGGATCAGACTGAATGCGTTCGCCAACCCGCAAACTTGATGTATCCGAGTCAATCATCCTCTAACCAGCACAGCAAACATGCCTGCCTACAAATATGTTTTTATCCTAGCTCTCGGATTGTTTTGGTCTTTCCATTCTTCGGATGCTTGGTCTCAGCCTTTCCCGAACAAAAAATACGGCCAAGAGGATAAGTTCCGTCAGCTCGAGGAGATCCTCCCCACCCCGAACAGCTATCGCTCCGCTGCCGGAGAACCTGGTCCGGACTATTGGCAACAGAAAGTCGATTACACCATCGATGTTGTTCTCAATGAAACGGAACAATCGATTACCGGATCCGAAACCATTCGCTATCGAAATCAATCCCCGCATGCGATTCGATATCTCTGGGTGCAAGTCGATCCCAATATCTTTTCACCGCAAAGCGATGCCAATCGAACTCGCAGCGGCCGCATGATGTCCTCCCCGCGCGTATCCACCCTGGAGTTCGAAGCGCAACTCGAACGGCGAACATTCGACGGCAGTTGCAAAATAGAATCGGTTACCGATGCTCAAGACCGACCGCTCCCCAACTTCGTTGTCGACACGATGATGCGGATCGATCTGCCGCAAACCCTGCTGAGTGGCGAGGAGTACACGCTCAAGATTCGCTGGTCTTACAAGATCAATAACACGCGATTCATCGGAGGGAGAACCGGCTACGAGTTCTTTGAGAAGGATCAAAACGCGATCTATGAAATTGCGCAGTGGTTTCCTCGATTGGCCGCATACACCGACGTGACCGGTTGGCAACACAAACAGTATCTCGGCCAGGGTGAGTTCACGCTCGAGTTCGGCGACTATTTGGTGCGCATCACCGTCCCATCCGACCACATCGTGGCCTCTACCGGCCAACTGCAAAACCCAAACGAAGTCCTAACGCAGGAGCAGCGCGAACGACTCGAGCAGGCCGCGACAGCCGAGCGCCCGGTCTTCATCGTCACCCCGGAAGAAGCCAAGGCAAACGAGACCGAAAAAACCGACTCCACCAAAACATGGATTTTCTACGCCGAAAACGTACGCGACTTCGCCTTCGCCTCGAGCCGAAAATTCATCTGGGACGCGCAGGGCCATCAAGTCAACGACAATCGCGTGATGGCGATGAGCTTTTACCCCAACGAAGGGGAACCGCTATGGAGCAAATACTCCACTCACTCGATCATTCATACGCTCAACGTCTACAGCCGATACACCTTCGATTATCCCTATCCGGTCGCTATCAGCGTCAATGGTCCGGTCGGCGGGATGGAATACCCGATGATCTGCTTCAATGGCCCGAGACCCGGCGAGGACGGAACCTATTCCGCTGCGACCAAGTACGCCCTCATCTCAGTGATCATCCATGAAGTGGGTCACAACTACTTTCCCATGATCGTCAACAGCGACGAACGCCAATGGTCCTGGATGGACGAAGGGATCAACACTTTCCTTCAATATCTTTCCGAACAGGAGTGGGAAGAGAACTATCCTTCCCAGCGCGGCGAGCCCGAACTGATCGTCCCCTACATGCAAAGTACTGAGCAAGTGCCGATCATGACCAACAGCGAATCGATCATGCAGTTCGGTCCGAACGCCTACAGCAAACCTGCCACCGCACTGAATATTTTGCGGGAAACCATCCTCGGACGAGAACTGTTCGACTTCGCGTTCAAGGAATATGCGAGGCGATGGAAGTTCAAGCGTCCGATGCCCGCCGATTTCTTTCGCACCATGGAAGATGCGACCGGACGAGATTTGGATTGGTTCTGGCGAGGCTGGTTTTACACGACCGACCACTGCGATATCGCAATCGACAAAATCGGTGTCTATCTGGTCGATCCACGCAACCCCGATCAAGCTGCCGAGGATGCCAAGGCCAAAAAAGAATCGCGCCGCAAAACCCTCTCGCAACAGCGAAACGAGTCGCTCCCCAAACGAGCCGACCAGTTTCCTGAGCTCAAAGATTTTTACAACGAATACGATCCCGCCGCCGTTACCGATGAACAGCGAAAAGCCTACGAAAAAGCCCTGGCTGAGTTATCCGACAAAGAACGAACCATGCTCGAATCCACCGATCGATTCTACCGAGTCTCCTTCAAGAACGTCGGAGGCCTTGTGATGCCGGTGATCCTCATGGTCACCCTCGAAGATGGATCGGAACAAGAGTTTCGAATCCCCGCCGAAATCTGGCGAATCGATTCCAATCGCTGCGAGACGACCATCATCGTCGACCAACCGATCGTCAAGTTCGAGCTTGATCCCTATCGGGAAACCGCCGATATCGATCGTGACAACAACCACTTCCCGCCTGTCATTGAGCCTTCGCGATTCCAACTCTTCAAAGCCCAGCGACGTGGCGGGGGAGACAACCCGATGGCACGAGCCCGCCGCGATGCTAAGAAGAAAGAGGAAGCTCAAAAGAAACCTGACGAGGCCGAAGCCACCAAGCAACCCGAGGAAGAGAAGAAACCGGACGTTCCGAAGAAGAAAAAGAAGGATCGCAATGAGACCAATAAGCGCAAGGTGAAAACGTGATGCGGTACTTGGCAGGTTGGACTGCGATTCTTCTGGTGGTAGCGTGCGCGGCGAATGGCATCGCTGCTCATCCGTTTCATGTTTGCGTAGGGCAAATGCAATGGAATGATGAAAAGCAACACTGGGAAGTTTCCCTTCGCGTGCATCCGCAAGACCTTGAGCGAGCCATCGCGCAGGAACAGAACAAACGTTGCTCGATTGAGGATTCCGATTTCTCGGAGCAAGTGATCCCTTTTCTCAATAAGCAATTCGCGATTGTCGATTCACCCGAAACGAAGTCGGTCTCTGAAGTGATTGCTGCGCTGGATAGCGAGGAATCGCCGCCGCGATCGGAACTGCGCTGGGTCGGCATGGAATCAGAGCGAGGTTGGCTGTGGATCCATCTGGAGATGATTCCTCCGAACCACATCGCTCCCGACCATTCGGCTTGGCTAGTCCACAGGATCTTTCTGGACACCATCGATCACCAAGAAAACTCCATTCGCATCATTCACGGCACGAACCGATACTCCCTGCAATTCCAACGCGGCAAAGGGGCGCAAGAGATGAAATCGCGGTTGTGACCGGACAGCGTAAACAACTCACTGCACCGAAGTTACAACAAACCACTTCGGGTGGCACACCCAGAGGCTTTGCGATGGGTGTGGAAGAACCGCTTGGTGCTCGTCGCCAATCGGATCAGCATGCATTGGGGGCCGGGCATAGCATCATCCGCAGCCTAGGCGGCTGCAGCTGCAGCTACGGGGAGCGCGGTCCAGTTCGTTTTTGAATATGGCCGTTGGCGATAGAAACCCATTGGCCAAAGGCCTTATTCAACCTAGCCAGGGGCATCGCCCCTGGAAATCGAACAATTGACAATCCCTTTGGCCAACGGCCATATTCAACTTTGACAGGCCATCTGATCAGCATCCGACGGGGGCGGGGCCTAGCATCATCCGCAGCCTAGGCGGCTGCAGCTACTTTCGGCAGCCTAGGCGGCTGCAGCTACGATAGGAGTCCGTTACGAATAAATAGGGGTAAGGAAGTCCGGTTGAGTCGGACTCACCTCCCTCCAAACCGTACAGGCGGTTTTCCCGCATACGGCTTTCCGGTAAGTAATGTCCCCGACAGGGTTGGCCGAATCGAGTTCACTTTCGTTACGGACTGTTCTTTCTCCTCCAGTTGCTCTCCACCTATTCTGTTGAATACGTAGTTACCTTCGGATACGGGGCGGTAACGGCTTCCCCGTTCAGGACGCTCACCTGACTATTCAATCGCCTTCACAGGCGCACTAGCTATCGTCGCCAGACGGTGGAAGTAGCGGAGGAAACGTCGTTATTTTCAGGTCCAACCATCGCTTGGCAGCGATAGCTACGAGTGGCGATAGCTACGGCGTAGCGCTACTTGGCGCTTGGCAGCCACACCTGGGACGTGGTCGCTTCCAGGAACCCGTGATTCGTGGGCTCGAGGGACCATGTCTCGACCGACTTGAGTGTCGTCGCTGCCCCGACGGTGAAGGCATCCACTCCTGGCTGACCTCGGTCCCCAAAGTAAGCCGATACCAACGATTGTCGATCGTTGACAAACACCTCCACCAAATACTTATCAACGAAGATCCGCAACTCCACATCCTCATTCGGATCGAGATCGCTCACAGCAAATGGTGCTTCCGCGTCGCCGACTCGGATCGATCCGGTCTCGGGCCGCAACAGAATCGGCAAACCACCTCCCTTCCCATCGGAAAACAGAATCACTCCCATCAGTTTCCTCGATGCCTGCTCCTTGCTGATCGCGACCCTCAACTCCTGGGCTTCACTCTTCAACTCGGCGATGCGATGAAGCAACGAAGCGTCGCTCGGCGGGACCTTGGCCGTGTGCCCCGTGACCGGATGGCTCAACGAAACGTTCTCTCCTCCCACCCGATCGCCTCGCAATGTCTCCAACTCCCGAACCGGCGATACGCGCAGCGTCCCGTCCCGGCCAACATTCAATTCTCGAGGCAAAGATTGAATGGTTTTGTTCAAGAGACGATTTTCCGGCCCTATGCTCGTCAGCCATGCCCACATCACTCGGCGACCATCCGGAGTCAGCAAGCTTTCCGGAGCAAAGAAATCGGTTCGTTGAAATAAACCGAACATCGGCTGACCATCGCGCCGCCAATTCAATCGACCGTGACGCTCGGGGACAAACTGCTCTTTCTGGGTATCCCAACTCCCGATGTAATAACGGCAACCCAACGGGTGGCTGATGCACAACAACACCCACTTGTCTCCAAGCTTAAAAAAATTCGGGCAGGAGACATCTTCTCCCTTGGCCACATCGGGCATGTCGTGAGACATGAAGTCTCCGACCAGCGTCCAGTTCTTGAGATCCTTTGATTTCATCAACGGTGGATTCTCGCCCCCAGAGATCGCGTAGTAGGTATCTCCGATCACGAAACAATCGGGATCCCAGTAAGGGATCTTTGCGTCGGTGCCATCGGCGAGTTTGGCCTGGATAGGATACGGTTGCTCCCATTCGCTGAGTTGGTTGTCCTTCGCGATTGCGATTTGGTTTTTGCCCGATGCCTGTCCATGGTAGATGGCCGCCGGTCGGCCGTCGCGCGTCATAAAGCCTGTGCCGCTGAACATGCCATGTCCGGTGAACGCAGGCTGCAGCTTCGTGGTCTGCCAACTCCAATGCAGCATATCGGGACTGGTGACATGCACGAAGCTGAACGATGTATTGCCTCGAAACGGATGGGCGAGGATGTAGTGGAGATGATATTGCCCATCGATGGCGTAGGCAGGGTTGGGATCCCCAGGGAGACTGTCGCCACCGGGATGCATCAGATGGATCAGGAGTTGCATATCCTTGGACGGCGGAACGCTCCAACCTTCGTTGGTTTGTTGCCGGATAGCTCGTTGAAGAATCTTTTCGTTCGCCGAGGCGAACAAGGCTCCTCGACCGTCCAAGTACAGTTTCCCGTTGGCGATGCGGGCACCTTCGGTCAAGCGTTGATGCCTCATGCGGCCCGTTCGCTCCGATCCTTGCTCGTCATCAAAAGTCCACCAAGCCCAGGGAGAGATGGTCCCTTCCACATTAGGGCGCAGCGATGAGAGTTCTTCGGGAGTCAGTGCCTGTGCATAGATCCGAGCATCCTCGATTTTGCCTGCGAAGATATCGTTTCTCCCCAGATGCCGCGGTCCGAAGAGGATCAAACTATCGGGTCCGAAATCGCGTAGCCCACTGATCTCATGCGAGCCGTAGGGTTTGGCATAGCGATAAAGGGTGATGCGATCGGCGGCATACACAATCGCGATCTGGACGAATTGATCTTTCGAGGCGGTTTCTTCGGGATAGGACGATTGATCCCGCGCGGTGCGACGAAACATTTCGCTACCAGCCATCCATGATTTGGGTTTCAGTTCCCCAAAGACAACCCCATCGAAATTCGCGTCGGCATCCTCGATCGTCAGCGCGCTGCCTGCTCGCTGCTCGAGGTTGCCGGGAGCTACCCAAACCACCAGAGTCTTCTCGCGCACCGCTTGATCCTGGGCATGGGCTGGGGATGATCCCAATCCTAAGACCAGCGACACAGCGCCAAGGAAGAAACAATCTAAGTAGTACATCGCTCGCATCATTTCAGGCCCAACGTTAGGGAAAGGGATAGAACGGTTTTTCGCTGCGCCAACGTCGCATGGTTTCGAGGTTGGCTCGATATTCAGGGGATCGATTCCCCTTGCCACCTTCGATGTGCTCGGCCGCAGCTTCCAGTTCGTAAATCGTTTCGCTCTCAGGTTCTTTCGCGTCCATCGTTTCGGTTCGCCATCGCACCAATCTCGCGCGCATCTCCTCGAGCGGTTCCTTCCATTCGGGCCGATCGGCGAGATTGCGGAGTTCATCGGGATCGTTTTCGAGATCGTAGAGCTCTTCCAGTGGTCGAGTATCCGCCATGATCAGCGATTGTTCCGGAATCAGCTTCCCTGTTGTGTGCAACCGACGCATGGCCTGAACAATCGCCTTGCTATCTTTGTATGCGTTGGGTTGCAGGTAGGGACGGCTTGGAAAGCCGTTGCGAATGTATTTTAGTTTCTTGGTCCTGACCGAACGAATCATATCGACCGTTTCGTCCGCTCGGTCGCGAGCCGCGAAGACTGCTTCCCGTTCAGGGGACTGAGCACCGCCCAAGAGCGATCGCCCCTGCATCCGCTCCGGGCGAGCGATGCTAGCGATCGACAACGAAGTCGCTGCCAAATCGATATGCTCGACCAAGTCATCTCGCACTGTACCTTGATGCAAGCCTGGACCATGGACAATCAATGGTACATGCACTCCGCCATCGTAGAGGAATTGCTTGTTGCGAACGTGGCTGATGCCATGATCGGTCATGAAGAAAAGGTACGTATTCTCCCAGACTCCTTCTTGCTTCAATCGCTCGACGATGGTGCCGACTTGATGATCGGTATAGCGGACACAGTCGAGATACTGGGCCCAGTCCTCGCGGATGACATCGTCATCGGGAAGATAGGTTGGTAATCGCACCGCATCGGGCGACGTCACCGATCCCAATTCCCGCTTTACTCGTTCGGGCCACTGCGGTTTGGGAGCCTGGCCTCGAAATTTTCCACCGTGCAATTGAATCTGCACAAAGAACGGCTTGTCCGACGGTCGGAGCTTCCAATGGGCTTGGTCGTACGTCGAGCCCGGATCCCATTCAAAGTTGTAATCCGTTTTCGCCACCGGCACATTCGGCTTGGTCTCCAGATCCTTATCCGACCGAAGAAAATCCTCCCAGGTTACGTTATTGCAGTGGTAGCCTGCCTGGCGCAGGATCTCCGGGACGATGCGAACCCCTTGCGGTAATGATATCGGATGCCCCGGCACACTGGATCGGTGGTTTTGCGCACCGATGCTGGTTTGGTACATGCCGGTGATCAATGCCGAGCGGGAGGTACTGCAGATCGGTGCAGTCACGAAGGCCCGACTGAAGCGCACGCCGTTTCGAGCCAGTTCATCGACGTTGGGGGTGATGATTGTCTTCTCGCCGTAGCACGAGAAATGGGCCGACATGTCTTCGACGATGATCCAAACGATGTTTGGCTTACCTTGTGCGACGCTGGGGATTCCTTCCCGTTCCGACTGTTCCCGGAATAAAACTTTGAATGGGTTTTCCTCCGGCGCATCGACTTGTTCATTGACCAAGTGGGGCTGGACCCTTTCCCACCAACGATCGAACTGGGTTGCGAGTTTCGCGACGATTTCCGGTTTTTTCTTGATGATATTGTTCTGCTGACCGGGATCGTCGAGGACATCGAACAGTTCCCATTTCGGATCTCGCCCCCCAGACGCGCTGACTAGGGTATAGCGTGTATTGCGGATGGAAGCCTGCCGATATTTGAATTCTGAAGGATCGGTTCCTTTGGGCCAGCGACCAACGTGGGTGACAAGCGTTCGGTCGTTCCAGGGGTGGTTGGGATCGTTCAAGAGAGGGGTGAGATCGCGGCCTTGGATTTGAGCTTGGGCTGTGGGGCTTAAAGGAGCTTGAGCGATCTTGGCGAGGGTCGGAAACAAATCGATATGCGCGGTCAGCGCATCGCATGGGCCAGGTTCGATATGCCCGGGCCATCGCCAGAATGCGTTGGCGCGTGTGCCACCGAGCCAAGAGCTTCCCTTTGCTCCTCGCATGCCTGCGTTGAAATGCTGTGCCCCAATCGCGCTGCCGTTGTCGTTCATGAAGATGACGAGGGTATCGTTAGCGATTTGCCAACGATCGAGCTGATCCATCAAAGCTCCCATGTTCTGGTCGATGTTATGGATCATTCCGAAAAAGTTTTGAAGTTTTGGTTCGATCCCATCTTTGGCATAAAGAGCCGCATCTTGCGGGCGAGCGATGTACGGGTCGTGCGGTGCGTTGGTCGCGATCCAACAGAAGAATGGTTTTTCCGAACGCTGTTGGTCCATCCAGCGAGTAGCTTGTTGAAAGAAGACATCGGTGCAGTACCCATGGGTCTTTACAAAGCGCCCGTTATGAAGAATGTAGGGATCGGTGTATTGGTTTCCCGGAGCGTCGCCGCAGCTACCCGGATAGGTTTGGCCGATCCCCCCTGCGCCATGGATGAACACCTCATCGAAGCCGCGGCGGTTTGGCCGATATGCATCCTCATCTCCGAGATGCCATTTGCCGAAGATGCCTGTCGCATAGCCGGCGTCGCGCAACGTTTCGGCCAACGTCACTGCGCCGGGAGCCAGTCGTTCGCGTTCGAGAATCGTATGCGTGATGCCATTGAAGAATTCGTGCCGACCGGTCATCAATGCCGACCGTGTCGGTGCACAGGTCGGAGAGACATAGAATTGGTGAAACGATCTTCCCTCACGCTCCATTCGATCGAGGTTGGGGGTAGCGAGCGTTGGGTTGCCGTGCGCAGAGATATCGCCGTACCCTTGGTCATCGGTCAGAACAACAATGATGTTCGGAGGGCGAGCGACGGCGGGTTGAGCGACGGCGGGTTGCAAGAAAAGCAGTCCGAACAGGAATCCCCATGCATTCAGCAGGAGTCGTACAGATTGGCGATCGAAGACGAGCATAGGGAGGACTTTGCCAGTAGACGGTAGGACTTTCGAAGCGTTCACTCGTTGGATTGTAGATCCCTCGATCGCCGGTCGCCACCATCGCCTTAGGCATCTCGCAGGGCGTTTTTCAATCGTTCGATATCTTCGTCGTTGTTGTAGGCATGCGTTGCCGCGCGAAGGTTTCCGTGTCTAACGCTGATCACGACTCCTGAGTCCAACAATTCTTTTCGGACCGTCATCGCATCCTTGCCAGGCATGTAGAAATTGACGATGCCGCTACCGGTGGAGGCGTCCCAGCGCGCTGGCTCCGCGTAGTTGAGTATTCCCCCTGCTGTACGAATTGCGTCGCGAACCCGCGCGGCGTTCTCGAGTACTTTGCTGGCAACCCAATTATCTTCCTGGTCCTGGTCCCCCCTGAGTTCGAGAAGAAGCGACAAGCTCTCCGAGAAACCGATCAATCCGATGAGATTGGCCGATCCTCCTTCGTAGCGCGAAGCATCTTTTTTCAGGCGTGTCCCGTCGGAATGAAACTCGTAACTCGCTTCGACCGAATTCCAACCGAGCATGATGGGGGCAAGTTGTTCGAGGTTAGATTCCCGGATGTAGAGCACTCCTGCTCCTTCGGGGCCGAGCATCCATTTGTGACCATCGGCGGCTGCATAATCGATCGGGATATCGCGGGTATCCAAGTCGAAAATACCCATCCCCTGAATGGCATCAACAAACAGCTTCGCTCCTGAGCGATGGACTACATCGCATAGCTCTCCTAGATCGATCCGGTAACCCGTTGCGTAGCCTACCCAGCTGACCGTCACTAAACGTGTCGTATGATCGATCGCTTGACGGATGCGATCGATATCGATGGCACCGGACGGGTCCACCCGGATGGTTCGAATCTCGACACCCAGTCGAGTGAGCGATTTCCATGGGAGCAGGTTGCTCGGGTATTCGTTTTCCGGGATGACGAGACTGTCGCCGGGTTTCCATGGAAACCCCATGGCCACGATATTGATGCCGTAGGTGGTGTTGGGGATCAGTGCGATTTCGTTGGTATTGCAATGAAGAAGTCGGCTGGCGAGCGTTCGTGCCATGTTGGCTTTCTTGGACCATTGCAGCCAGGGGACATCACCATCGCAGCTCGCTTGGTCGACCCAGTTCTGCATGGCTTTTGCGGTACGCTGCGGGATCGGGCTGACGGCGGCATGGTCGAAATAGGCCCAGGATTTCGCGACGGTCATTTCGTCGCGAAAGGCCATTTTCGCGGTCTTTCCGGCTCCGTCTGTAGGGGCAATTCCCATCGTTTGACCTCGATTCATCAAGTTTTTTAGGAAAAATGAAGCGAGTTGCACTCGCTAGATGACAGTCGAAAAACTTCAACTATACTAGCCCTTCGGACCTGGACGAGACCGGTCGTAGCCCACTTCTCTTCCTCGAAAATCAGCCTGAAGTACAACATGTGCCAGTCCTGCTCGTCAACTGGGAGCATCCCTGAATTGCGCCGAGGTAATTGATGCCCAGACTGTTGTGTTTGACTGGACTCGTAATTTCCGGATTGGTTTTTCTCCTTTTCACGGCGAACATGATCATGTCGTTGGTTGGGGGAGCGGGGATCTTTTGGTATCCCAGTCTCTTGATGGACATCGCGTTCATTGTTTGCTCTGGGCTACTCGGCTATCTCGCTTGGACAGCGATGCGCGAACTGAAGTAGCCTGCCATGAAATTTGATACACAGGGATGGTATCTCGAACGGGGACGCTGGGGGGATTTGAATGGTATCCTCATCGCTCCTCGCAACACGAATCCAAAAGCTCTCGTCACTCTTTGCCATGGATTTGGGGCCGCGGGAACCGATCTAGTACCCTTGGCCGAGGAGATTGTTCCCGAGTTAGCTGACGACCTGCCATCTCTCGCATTCTATTTTCCCGAAGGTCCGATCGATCTTGAAGAAGTTTACGGCATGCCGGGTGCATGCGCATGGTGGCCATTGAACATGCAGATGCTGGCGGAGCTGGCTGCCGCCGATGCTTTTTCCTCGCTTGAGGATCAGATACCCGAGGGGATCGATGCCGCTCGCGAAAAGCTCATCGGGTCCATCGCCAGTTGCATCGCTGCCAAGAATTGGAACTCCATCGCACATGTCGTAGGTGGCTTTTCGCAAGGCTCGATGCTTGCGATCGATACTGCGATTCGCGGCGATAATTTTTCGGTCAGCGGTGCGATTGTTTGGTCTGGAGCATTGATCTGCAAAAGCGCGTGGCATGCTGCCGCTCAAGCACATGCGATGGCCATCCCCGCATATCTGAGTCATGGTCGCCAAGATCCCATCCTGCCGATCGGTACAGGGCGAGCGCTCTATCGGTTTCTGAGCAGCTTGCGTTGGGACATCGACTCGATGGAATTCGACGGCCCTCACACCATCCCATTTGAAGGGATCGCCGGAGCCGCCCGTTTGATCGAACGGGTCCTACGATCCCTGAACGACCACTAATGGACGACGGTCACTTTGCGACCTTGCCGTTATTCCCCTTGGCTTGCGGTGGAGATTTCGGACGGGGTGCTGGAGCGGCAACCGCTTTGGTTTCCATCAATTTATCGACTGCTTCGACCATATCGTCTTTGAAGTGTGCCGATCGCTTGACCACGACTCCCTTTTGATCGATCAGGATCGTTACGGGTAGGCTGAGGACACCGAGCTTGACGGCCAAATCGCTTTCAAACCCACCCTGCTCATGAATTTGTGGCCAAGGGAACTTTGTTCCGTTTTCCTTCATGAATTTCGCGGCGGTGGAAGCATCGTTATCGAGATTGACACCCACGACCTGTAGGTTCTGTCGCGCGTACTTGGCTTGTATCTTTCGCAGTTCGACCATGTCGTTCTTGCAGGGATCGCACCAGGTCGCCCAGTAGTGCACAATGGTTGGGCCATTGGTCTGAAAATCCTTACCTTCCAGGGTCTTGCCCCGAAGATTCAACGTCTTGCCCTCGAGGTTCAGTCTCGCAATGGCACCTTGGGCTTTTCTGCCGGTAGACGTTTCGGCGAAGCTACTTGCGATTTTGCGATACCATTTTTGGGCTTCGCTCTCATCGCGATTGAGTTCGTAATTCACGGCAATCTGAATCATCGCTTCAGCCGCCTCGGCGGACTCGGGATACTCCTCTGCAAACTTCTCAAGGTTTTTGATGTACTGATCTTGGATGACTGCTACGTTGGCTTTCGGTGCTGACATGTCCACGATGTTCTCTGTGGTGATGACGCGGAAGGCAACATAGGCCTTTTCCTTGTCACCTCCCGGTAAGTCGGCAAGCGTATTCTCCAACTCCTTGAGTTTGTCGAGCCCACCTTGATAAGTTCCGGTTTGCGCAGCCGAGCTGATCGAATCGGCCATTTGTCGAATCCAGGATCCCATATCTTCGGTACCCTTGGTGGCCTGTATCAACCGGATGATGACATTCGCTCGCTCGGTGTTGAGTTCCTCGGTGTTGCTGTCGCCATCGCGCAGTGCGCCGTCGACGCGCTCCAACTCGCTGAGCAACGACTGCATCGCTTGCGACATGCCTCCTTCGGCGGAATTGCTCGACCCGATACGGTTGGTTACCACCGTTGGGAAGAAGAAACCATTGTCGGCCAAGGCTTCGTTATCACCGGCGGTGCGAGGCAGATCAGTCAGCTTCCATGCTTTGCCAACCTGAACCAAGGTCCCGATCATGAGTTGCTGCGTGGTAGAATCGTTTTCGACGAGCGCTACTACGTTTTCGTAAACCGTGACATCCTCTGTGGAACCATCGGTACCGGCGGGCACGATTCCTGGTTTGTCTGCGGCAAAGTGAGCCCATTTCAGATTCGGTCCTAGCGATTTTTGAGCTCGCAACCATTCGCCAAATCCCTTGCGGGCTTTGCGAACTCGCTCCTGCAACTGCTTCCGTTTTTCCTCACCGAGCTTCAAAGACTCCACGTCATTTTCGCTCAGAAGCAGTCGCTCGAATCGTTCTCGGTCTTGGGTTCGAACGGCTTCGACAACCTCGAGGGTTGCCTCTTCGGCCGAGATGGCCTTCCAGCTATCGATCTTGCCATCTTCGTTTTGGTCGTTACCCCAGCGAATGCCTGCGGTGCCAAGCCATCGGTACTGATCTGCCTTGCCGTTGTAATCGCTGTCGATATCGCGGTAGATTTCGATTCCATCTTTGAAATAGGACCATTCGTCCACGTTCCGATCGCCGTTGGAATCCGCGAACCTTCGGAGCAATTGTCCATTGGGCCCGTAAATCATCAGGCCATCGATGCCGTTTCTCGTTTCATACTTTCCGACACATTGCGATTCTTCAACTGCTTCGACTTTATCGTATTGGATGCCTTGTTGACGCGGGGTGTAGCTTAGGCCTGTAGCTACTAACTTATCGGTCCCTTGAGCTTGGGCGAGAGGCGAACCGCACACGGCCAGCAGAGGACTTGTGATGGCCGATGCCCACGACAGCCACTTTGTTTTCTTACCTACACAAAAACCTTGATATTCGCGCCGCATCCTTGACTTGCTCCTGACTTTCGGGACAAAGGTTCCGCGCGGAGTCTAGCAAAAAAGAAGTTTGTGTTCCTAGAGCAAACGATTGATTGAGCATAACAATTGTCGTTCAACCGATGAATTGCTCGCAATAGGCTCCGATTCAGGCGCGATGCTTGGCGGCGACGTTCCAGGACGAGCTATCCCACCAATCTACCGGCCAGCCATCCGATGCTTCAAAGATCACCGCCGTGCAAGTTTGCATTTCGCAGGGTTCATCGCTCAATTGGGTTGCAAGCATTTCCATACCCGGATTGTGACCGATGAGGAGCAGGGATTTTGCGCCGCCCGAGTGCCCCATGGCTTCTTCGAGGATGGTTTGGGGTGAGGCCAGATAGAGGCGATCGATGAAGTGGACCTCGGGATGGGCGGACCAAACCGCCTGCATCATTTCGAGGGTTTCACGGGTTCGTTGGGCAGAGCTACACAGGATTCGATCGGGGATCAGATTCTGTTTTTCTAGCCAGCGCGCCATTTCGGGTGCTGCTCTTTTGCCTCGCGGGTTGAGTGGGCGATCTTTATCGAGCAGCCCTTCGTCCGTCCAATCGCTCTTAGCGTGCCTGAGCAATATTAAGTGGACCATGCGTTCCTCGTTTCAACCCGCCTGGGTGCTACGGGTTCCTTGACTGTGTCTGTGTCATTGCTGGCTTGTTTTTGATAGGCCTGGGACAAGCCCAACGCGAACATAAGCAGTGTGTATTCGATGCTTGAAAACGATACTTCGTGGAACGCCATTTGGATTGCGTGCGACACGATGAGACACAAGCTGAACACTGCGATGCTTTTCGCCATGGCTGTGCTTCCTCGGTCTCGCATTGCATTCCATACGCTTCGCAACATCGCTGCTGAGGCTAGTCCGTAAAGAATACCGCCTACCAGTCCGAGGTCTACCAACAAGCTCAAGTAGGAGTTGTGGTGCACGTACCCTCGAATGGATTCCAAACGGATGTCGGTCGTTCGATCGTCGAGGTAAGGTCGATTGTACACTTGAAACTGGTTGAATCCGTAACCGATGAGCGGACGGTCTTCGAACATTTTCCAGGAAACATAAGCAAACGCGCCTCGCATCCGCGTACTTTCAAGTGTTTCCGCCGCCGAATACTCTCTTTTGAAGGCGACCAAGTTGGGACCTGCGATCAAGGCGGCCAACACTGCGCTAAAGACCAAGCCTCCGACTGCTGTTAGCCGTGTTTTTCCGCTCAACATGGTGAGGAGCAATACAACCAAGATCGCTAGCGCCGCCATCCAGATGCTGCGGGTGTAGGTCAAGGCGATACCGAGTGTGAACAAGGGAGTTAGGATTCCCGCGATGATCCAAGTGCTGATGTTCTTCGGTTTCTGCCAGACGAGGAATACCCACAGCGCGGTCAAACATACACATAGACACATACCCAACCGCACCGAGTTGAGCATCGGACCGCGCGCTCTGCCGAAGTGAATGCCCAATTTCGGATCACCGATAAAGCTTGGGAAAACCAGATTCCATTGCTTGGTGATTTCGAGAATCGCCGTCATGCTGAGATAACCACCGAAGATCAATAAAACGGCGACACCGCCCCAGACAAGTTTGGGGTTCGGATGGGTGTTTCTGAGGACGCAGTACAAAAATGCTGGGACCAAGTAGCCATTGATCAGGTGCATCATGGTGGAGGGTTGCCCCTTGATCTCTTGTCCGATGGGAGTGACCACCGTCCGCAAGACTAGCCACAGCAGGAACAGCATCAGGAACAGATCTGCACCACTCCAGCGTCGCCATGAACTGCGTCCGGTCCATAGGTCGTAAAGGAACTGTATTCCCAGCACCGCAATCCAAACCCGGTCTGCTGTGATCGATACCCCGACTTCGATCGATGCGTATTCCGGTGGCAGTACGCTGGTTGCAACGAGGAAGATTGCCGTGCCGGTGACAACGTCGTGGACTTGGATGAGCAAGAGAGCCCAGACGGCCGCGGCTAAACCAACGAGTAAGACCGCAATTTCCACGTGCCGATCCTCTGTTTCCTTTGATTGCGGCTTCTCAAATCACCCGTCTACCGTGAGGGGATCCCAAAGACGTTGACGATGTGCCCATCGGTTTGCCGATGCGGCAACGTGAGATGTGCTTGGGGATGTTTTCCAGGCTTTTTTCCTCGTTTGTGTACAGTTGCTACAACCGTCACAACCGTTAGCTCTTTCCCGTCAAGTCTCGTTTTCGTAAAGGTTCTCCGGCACCGGTTCCACTTCTCACTATCAACGAACTAAAGCTTTGGAAACGGAAGTTTTTTCCGCGCCTCCTCTGCCCCACGAGTTTGGCATGCCACCACTATTTCGAGAAACAGCTCTTCAGGCTTATCTTCACATGACTTGGCGACATCGCCAGTCGTTGACCAAGCGCTTCTCCGCACGCAAGTCCTTTCCCGGTGCGGTCTTGTTCTATCATCGTGTCGCGGACAGCTTTCCCAATAGTTGGTCGATCTCGAACAAAAATTTCGTTCGTCATCTCGACTGGCTGCAGCAGCACTTCGAGTTTGTCAGCCTGGCCGATACTGTTGCCGATCAGAAACTCGGCGCCCGCGAGCGTCCGACTGTGCATATCACTTTCGACGATGGATATGCCGACAACATGATCGTCGCATTACCCGAGCTGATCCGTCGCGGCATCCCTACTTCTTATTTCGTGACCACTCAATTCGTCGAGGATCAAATTCCTTTTCCTCACGATGTTGCCCAAGGCCATCCTCTCGCCCCGAATACCATCGATGAAATACGGTGCCTCGCTGACGCCGGTATCGTGATCGGAGCCCATTCACATTCGCACATTGACTTTGGAAAGCCGCTGACACGCGTTGAATTGATTCGTGAAATTGTCGATGTCCGCAAGAAGCTTCAGGATTGGACGGGCCAGAGTATCGATTACTTCGCTTTTCCGTATGGTTTGCCAGGAAACATCGTACAGTCTGCTGTCGATGTTATCTTCGAAGCGGGTTACAAAGCGTTTGTCAGCGCTGCTGGTGGTTTCAATTTCCCTGGCGACGATCATCACCATTTGCAACGGATCCATGCCGATCCTGGTATGGCAGCGTTGATCAATTGGCTGACATATGATCCTCGAAAAACGATGCGCCCCTCACCTTTTCATTATACGTATTCCGAAACTAACTCCGGGCTTTCGTCCCATTCGGACGTCGTTTCCCAATGATCTCCAGTATCGATCCTGTTACTACCGTACCTCCCCACCGTAATGCCGCCGAAACATGCGTCGTCACTCCGCATTCGGACTGTGTCGCTCGGCTCGGAGGGCCTCTGCGCACCGTTTTTATGCTCTCCAGCATGCCTGTTGGTGGTGCCGAAACGCTTCTGGTCAATATGGTTCGCCGATTCCGTCCCGATCGCATTGAACCTCTGATCGTATGCACCAAAGAACCTGGGCCGCTCGGGGAGCAGCTTTCGTTCGATTTTCCGGTCACCTCGAATTGGCTATTCAACAAATACGACTTCACGATCGTTCCCCGTCTGGCGTCTTATTTCCGTCGCGAACGGATTGATGCGCTCGTTACTGTCGGCGCTGGGGACAAGATGTTCTGGGGGCGATTGGCTGCTTCCATGGCCAAGTTACCTGTCATCTGTTCGGCCCTCCACTCGACCGGTTGGCCCGATGGTGTTGGTCGCTTGAATCGCCTGTTGACACCTTGGACAGATCGCTACATAGCCGTTGCTAAATCACACGGTTCTTACCTGGTCGATTGGGAGCGGTTCCCGGAATCCAAGGTTGCTGTGATTCCTAACGGTGTCGATACCGATCTATTCCGTTTTCACGCCACCGCTCGTGTTTCGGTACGCCAAGAACTCGGTTTACCTGAGACCGTTCGCTTGATCGGCATCGTTGCTGCCCTTCGCCCCGAAAAAAATCATGGCATGTTCCTCGACGCTGCAAAGAAAATCAGTCAACGTTTCCCTACGGCTTATTTCCTCATCGTTGGAGATGGTCCTGAACGGAATGCCATCGAAAGAAAGATCGACCAACTGGCACTTAACGATCGAGTCTTGCTTTTAGGTACTCGTAAAGATATGCCTCGCCTGGTTGCGTCGCTGGATGTCTTTGCGCTCACTAGCCACAATGAAGCCAGCCCCGTTTCCATCCTCGAAGCCCTTTCGAGCAGTGTTCCTGTGGTCTCTACTCGTGTTGGATCGGTTGCCGAAACCGTTATGGATGATTGGAACGGCTTTACCGTCGAACCTGGCAACACGGAAGCTTTCTCCAGCAGAGTTGCCACGCTCCTTCAGAATCCTGACCTTGCAGTCTCCTTTGGTTCCAATGGTCGTGATCATGTCGTTTCACGCTACTCGCTCGACACGATGGTCAAGGGTTATGAGGAACTTATCGCCAGCGTTTACTGGTCTAAGCTAGGAAAAGCTTTAGAGTTCAAGTCCCTTTAGGCCTTATCCAGATACTCTCTCACTCTTTGGTCCAACAGAGTATCTACGATTACACTGGCACCCTCGAATTTTCCGTGCTTTGTGTGTTCATTGGGTACTGATATTACGATGGCTTTCGCCTCGACCCCGGCTTTTGTTCCATGCTCGCTATCTTCCAAGACCAGCATCTCTATGGGGTTTATTCCCATTTTCGATGCTGCCTCCACATAGATATCAGGGTGCGGTTTTCCTCTTGCTACATCCTCGGCAGTTATCACAAAATCCATTCTTTCAAGAATCTTTGCCTTGCCCAAGGCTCTTTCCGCAAACCTTCTTGTCGAACTTGTTGCTACGCAACGTGGCAATCCCTTTGCCTCTACTATCTCTAGGATCTCCTCTACGCCAGCCATCAACGCTAATTGCTCTTCGAGCACGTTCTCGAATAATTCGTCCGTCTCTCGTTGCAGTTGCTGCCAGGTATCCTCCAGATCCTCTTCTTCGATCAAAACACTAAAAGCCTTGGCGGCTGGCAAGCCTATCATCTTTTTCCTTACTTCCTCGCGATATTCCTTGCCCCTTCTCCGCATCAACTCTATCCCTACTTGCTTGTAGAGGTCTTCTGTATTCAGAAGTAGTCCATCCATGTCAAACGCTACACCTCTGACTCCCCTACTCATTCGTTCCCTCGACTTTGTTGGTAATTTGTTGATAACTGTTCTTTCCTGTTTTTCCAACCTTTGTTTATCTACGATCGGTTTTTGTCTGTCTGCCGTTCCTTCTTCCTCGCACAGTTATCGTTCACCTTTTCAATGGTTATCAACCTTTTTTCCACCACCGGAATTCTTGTTTATTGCCGAGTTTTCTTGTTTTTTCCTAGCTTTTTGACACTTAGTGTTGCCACTCAACATAAACAACAAGTTTATATATTTCTTACTTATTGAGTTTTGCCCATTGTCCAACCATCGACCAACGTTGCGTCCTTGGTCAAGATCGGAATTCCTTCCCGCACGTAGCATGGATCGAATTGGTCGCTATCTACCAAACCTAGACTGTTGACCACTTGCACGTGTCGACCTAGACGAACGTTTTTATCGAGGATAGCACCATCGATTAAGCAGCCAGAGCCTATACCAAGCTGGATACTGCCTTCGCGATCGTTCCGGACGAGGTCGTTATCGGTTTCGGAAAAATCGGCCCCCATGATGATGCTGTTCTTGATGGTTACACCCTCGCCGATGATGCAGCGCAAGCCTATGACACTGTTTTCGATGACCGTACCTTTTCCAATGCGACAACCGTCAGCTACGAGCGAACCGGTAATCGAGGCACCATCGATGACGGTGGGTGGAAGAAAACGGGCACGGGTATAAACAGGTTTGTCGGCCTGGAAGAGATCGAAAGGTGGATGATCTTTCGTGAGAGAGAGATTCGCCTCGTAAAAGGCCCGAATCGTACCAATGTCTTCCCAGTAGTCGTCAAAAAGGTGGACTTGGACTTTACGCGAACGAATAGCAGCAGGAAAAACCTCTTTGCCGAAATCGCTGTAGTTGGTTTTTTCAAGAATATCGAAAAGAAGCTTCTTGTTGAAAATGTAGAGCCCCATGCTGGCGAGACAGTCGCGGCCACGTGAAGGGATGCCTTGCTTGTCGATCCAAGAAGGGGACATGGAAACCATATTGATTTCTTCGTTGGTTTGTGGTTTTTCGAGAAAACCCACAACGCGACCGGAGTCATCGCACCGCATGATGCCAAGGGAAGATGCAGCAGAACGAGCGACAGGAATCGCTGAAATAGTGACATCCGCTCCGGAATCGATGTGGGTTTGCAGCATCTTGCTGTAGTCCATACGATAAAGCTGGTCACCGGAAAGAATGAGCACGTACTTGCAATCGTACTCATCGAAGTAGCGAAGGTTTTTGCGAACAGCATCGGCGGTCCCCTCGTACCAGGAAGCATCGTTTTCCATCGTTTGCTGAGCAGCGAGCAGTTCGACAAATCCGCCGCTGAAGTTGTCAAAGCGGTAGGTTTGACGGATATGCTGGTGAAGAGAAACGCTCAAGAATTGGGTGACGACATAGATGCGATTGATTCCGCTGTGTAGACAATTACTGATAGGGATGTCGATCAACCGATACTTGGATGCCAAAGGGACGGCAGGTTTAGCACGAATTTTCGTCAAAGGATAGAGACGAGTACCCCGACCGCCGCCGAGAATCAGTGAAATGACTTGCCTCATGTCGGCCAGTACCATGAAAAAACCTTTCAACAGTGTGCGATGACGTGGATGACCGATCTATTCTAACCACCGCCATTCCATCGAGTTAAGTCGGAAAAACATGAAACCTGGGATGTTTCGAATTCTCCTCGGTAAATACCTACAAGAGTCACTAGCGTTGGGAATCCCTTTGGCGGTGATTCTATTTGTGTTTCCTTGGATAAGAATATGGACGATCAGCCAATTTGAACTTTCAGGATTCGGTCCATTGATCGAGCAATTCAGGTTGGTTGAAAAATTTTCGCCGGTACCCTTGGAACAGTTTCTGACCTATCAAGGGATCATAGGTTTGACTTTCGATGAACCGGTTTTGCTGCTGTGTATGTTGGCTTGGAGTATCTCTCGGGGAAGCGATGTAGTGAGCGGTGAGTTGGGGCGAGGGACGATGGAAATGCTCCTGGCCCAGCCGGTGCGAAGGTGGCAATTGCTGCTAGCGCATGCGATGGTAGCAGTAGGTGGATTGGCGATTCTGTCGACCCTGGTATTCGCAGGGACAGCCATGGGAATCTGGACGAACGCAACGCCGATGCGGGACTCTCAAGGATTTACCATCCCATGGTTGCAGTGGGATTTGAAAATGCCCTGGACATCAAATGAGATGAAATGGGTACCGCTTACGGAACTTGTCGATCCGATGCTTTATATGCTACCCACCCTCAACCTGTTCGCTCTGGGATTTGCGGTCCTAGGGTTGAGCGTAGCAATAAGCAGCACCGATCAGTATCGTTGGCGTTCGGTGGGGGTGGTGATAGGAATCTACGTTCTGCAGTTGCTGCTATTCATATTGTCCAAATCGACACCGAGAATGGCATTTTTGAAGCCATGGACATTTTTGGCGGCCTACCAACCGGATTGGATCGTAAGCACAACGAACAGTATTCCAGAAGCGAAAAGATATTTCGCAATGCCCAGCCCGACGAGTTGGGATGACAGGATAGGACCGATGGGTTACGTGTCCATTCTCATGGCGCTAGGCATAGCGGCATTCGTGTTTGCTTTTTGGAGATTCCAATCGCGAGATCTACCAGCGCCGCATTGAACGCGTTAGCTGGCGGCATGCTCGAGCGTTTGTTCGCCATCCTCGTCCTCGTCGCCATCCTCGTCGTTCATCAACTTGTAGTTGAGAGGAGAAATCGCCCGCTTGACGGTCTTGACCATGACATCAACAGGAGGTTCGAGACCGGTGAACAAACGGTACTGGTAAGCGGCCTGACGAACAAACATCTGCAAGCCGGTGATGATTTGGCAACCTCTCGAACGAGCACCCTTGATAAAGAGGGTTTGCTCGGGATTGTATACGGTGTCGAAAACCAGTGTGTCTTCGTGAAGTTTATCGGTCTTGTAAGGTGTCGAGTCGAGATCGGGGAACATGCCGATGGGGGTGCAGTTAACCAAAACGGTCGGTTGAATGGCATGGCGATCTTCCCAAGCAATCCACTTGCCGTTCAGGTTTTTGGCGAGTTCCTCCGCGCTATCATGATGCCGGCCAGCGACGGAGATGGAAGCTTGTCGCTGGGCGAGGCCATAACCGATCGCACGAGCGACACCGCCAGCACCTAGCAAAAGCACCGATTTGCCCTCGAACGGATTGGGGCGAGGATCGATTTTTGCCATCGCTTCATTGAGGCAATCCATAGCAGCTCGGTAGTCGGTGTTGTAACCGGCGAGTTGATTATCGACGAAGGCGATGGTGTTGCAGGCAGCGATCCCTTGGGCAGCAGACTCGACATGAGTCAGGAATGGCATAACCGACTGTTTGTGCGGAATCGTGACGCTCAAACCACCGATCTTCTCTTCGAGACACCAGTTCAAGAACTTCTCGAGATCCGCAGGGGAAACACGGAACGGAATGTAGCGAGAATCAAGCTGATGATGCTCGAAGCAGGCATTGTGCAACATCGGGCTAAAGGAATGGGCAATCGGATCGGCTACGACACCGTATAACTTCGTGTCGGGGCCGATCGAATCAACGCGATAGAGTTCCTTCATGTCATGAAAGGAAAACTGGCCAGGAGCAACCCTTCGATCGATGTTGTAAACGCAAAAGGTGAAGGGAGCACCGTATCGTGTTGCCAGAATACGAGTCAACGAACCGTATTCTCCCATGCTGATTCCGATGGTGGGCACCTTGGCAGATCGCATCAACTGCAGCATCCTGGCCGCATCCGCAAACGATTGGGCGGTAACCGCGAGCTTGACAATGTCGGCATCGTGCTTGCAGAGACTCTCGTGGATCGCTTCGAGATGGTCGGGTGTCCCCTCGAAATTGTGAACGCTGACGATACGTTTTGTTTTGCCGTATCGCGGTATCTTCGCCGCAATGTCTTCCTCGAGGTCGATGTACTCGACCCCCATGGCGATCGATTGTCGAATCAACATCAACCGCTCCTCTTCAGTACGCTCCCAGCGGCCACCGTCGTCCTTGCGTCGACAGGTGACCACTACCGGGGTTGGGCGATTTTTGAGGAGCCGGGGTAGATCGATCGATCTGCCGATGTAGTCGAGCCGCAACTCCACCAATTTCGCACCAAGGACGGCGACTTCTTTATGCTCGTTGAGCATGTGCTTGTGACGGGTACGGGCGATGGTTACGCAGAGCATGCTTCAGAGGGGGCGGGGTGGAATGGGAAAAGGGTGAGAATCTACGACAAGGATGGGGTGGTCACGGGGCCGTTCCAGGTCAGAAACCGCTCCAACAATACCGGTCCAGGCTCGGTGAGAAAACTCTCAGGATGAAACTGCCAGCCTTCGACCGCATATTCACGATGACGCACCCCCATGATAATCCGATTTCCCCGAAGATCGTCCACCCATGCGGATACCTCGAGGCAATTTGGCAATGTGTCGGGCTGAATTACGAGGGAATGATAGCGTGTGGCCACAAACGGGTTGGCAAGCCCGTGGAACATCCCCCGATCGTCATGATGGATGCGGTCGGTTTTTCCATGCATCAGTTCCGGCGCACGAACGACTTTACCACCAAAAGCCTGGCCGATCGATTGATGGCCCAGACAGACCCCGAGAATCGGAAACTCGGTGTGCAACTCCTTAATGATATCCAAACAAATACCAGCCTCATTGGGAGTGCATGGCCCAGGGGACAGAATGATCCGATCGGGCCGCATGGCCCGAATCTGCGAAATGCTCAAGGCATCGTTTCGCCAAGTTTGAACATCGAGGTTCGAGTCGATTTCCCCTAGCCTCTGAACGAGGTTGTAGGTAAAGGAATCGTAGTTGTCGATCAAAAGAATCATCGAACGGCGAAAAAACAAGTTCAGGGACGCGACAGAGTTATTTCTAGGTTAATTCATCAAGACATTTCCCGTCACCCCTTGGATAACGGTTCCGTCGCGATAGCTTACAAACTTTTCCTAGGCCAAAAACTCATGCTAGGCATCCCAGATGCCGATACCCCATTCATTCGGCAAAGATCCCGCGCGGCGTAAAAGTAGCTTTATGGAACGAAACTTGGGCAACAAAGAGTCGGATGACTATTCCCGCTTCCTTCCTCTCAGCAGTCCTTCCCAAAACCATTCCGGTCGTCCAACGAACCGCCCAGAATCTCGCTCAACAAGCGACACAGGCCTTTGGGGAGTGGTTCCAATCACCGCAGGGAGCGGACAATGGCCAATCGGAGCCGATCTCCGAACCGACGAACCAGCCCGAAAATTACCCAGCCGACCTTTTGGCATCTCGTAACGAATCGAATCGGTTCGCCCTGCAAGAAAAACTAGCCCAGTGGCTTCGCTCGTTTACAAGCCAGTTGGGGTTCGGGGACAAGCCACCGGCAATCACCATCGTGGCCGACGGTGTTGGGATCCCCGGAATTGAGGGGCCGGAAAACCTCGTCCAGGGGCTGCGGGAATCCTTGCTCAGCCAACCGGAACTGGTCGACGCTATCAACCAGGCCGCCCGCCGCGAACTGGAGGCCGACCCCCTGCAATGGATGCCGGGCCACGAACCGCTTGTTCGCATGCCAATCCCAGCCCAGCCAAATTTCTGAACAAGCCAAAATTTCTGAACAAGCCAAAATTTCTGAACAAGTAGGTGCGCCGAAGTGAGCACGAGGCCAACGGCCCAGGCCAGACCGCTTCGCCGGTCATGAAAGATGGGATACACTGGAAGGCATGTTCTGTCTTCACATATCCTCTCCCCCTTCGCCCCAGGTCCGCCGCTATGCTTCGAAGCAAATTGATCCATCCTGTGCTGTCGAGAATTCTCGGGGAGGCGGGGCATCACGCCACGATTTTGATTGCCGACGGCAACTATCCAGCATCCAGCAAACGGGGGCCGCGAAGTGAACTGGTCAGTCTGAATTTGATGCCCGGTGTGGTGACATGCAATCAAGTGCTCGAGGCGATCGTGTCCGCCATTCCGATCGAAGCCGTAAGCACCATGCAAACGGAGACCAGCGGTCCCTACGCGCTCGACGGAGATCCACCCGTTTGGTCGGATTATCGAGCGACTTTAAAAGCCGCTGGACTCGAACTCGATCTGAAACCGATCGACAAATGGAAATTCTATGAAGCGGTCGCGACCGATGACCATATCTTGACCGTACAGACCGCAGACATTCAGCGTTACGCCAATATCTTGTTGACCGTAGGAGTGCGAATGTTCCCATGAAGAGCTTTCAACTCATCGCAACAGTCGTGTCCATAAGCGTGGCATGGTGCCTGCCAACAACGAACCTCCACAGCCAAACGCCCACGGAACCGTCCGGTGCATCTTCAACGGTAAACGAGCCATCGTCAGAAAACGACGCGCAACCCTGGACGCGATTTCGAGGCCCTGAAGGACGCGGCGTTGTCAGCACCAGTCCAGTCGCATGGCCGTGGGATGTCGATCGGGCGACGCGGATATCGCTTCCGGGTACCGGCATCGGATCCCCGGTTGTTTGGGGAGACAAAGCATACCTTATGTCCTCGTTTTCCGACGATGCATCGCGCTATGTGATTGCGGTCGATTGGAAACGAGGAAGCATCGAATGGCAACATAGCTATACCAGTGTTCTTCATCGGCTTCATTCCTTTAGCTCCTACGCGTCGACAACACCGGCAGTCGACGAAACCGGTGTGGTGTTTGCTTGGGGAGATCCTTTGCGGGTGCTTGTCAAAAAATTCACGCACAGCGGTGAAGAGATATGGTCGCGCGATCTAGGACGGTATGTATCACAACATGGATTTGGGACATCACCGATTTTGGTGGATGGATTGGTGATCCTATTGAACAGCCAGGATGCGGAGGAACTCGAACGAGGCGTCCAGCCGGGGGAAGACCGCATGATCGCCTTGAATGCCGAGACGGGGAGCACGGTTTGGGAACGACCCTTGCCGACGCGCCGAGTCTGTTACGGCGTCCCTGCAGTTCGCCGTGTCGATGGTGCAACGGAACTGGTATGTGCCACAACGGGGCAAGGGATCTTTGGGATCGATCTGAAGACTGGGGACATCCGGTGGAGCCATGATTGTTTCCGCTTGCGAGTTTGCGCTTCTATGGTTTTGGAGGACGGCTTGGCGATCGCCAGTCACGGCTCCATGGGTGGCAAAGACAATTTGCTCGTGGCGTTCGACATCCAGGAAGGAGCGGAGCGTTTTCGAATCACGCGAGCGGCACCCTATGTCCCGACGCCCCTGGCCTATCGAGGAAACTTATACCTGTGGTCGGATGCGGGAATCGTATCGTGCATTTCTTTAGAAGATGGCCGACAGCTTTGGAGCGAGCGAATCGGCGGTAATTTTTTCTCATCGCCAGTGATTTTAGGGGATGCGGTGGTGAATGTTTCCGACATTGGCGAAATCACCGCGATTGCGGCAAGCGAGAATTTTAAGAATCTCGGCACGATCAAGCTCGATGCCAAGGTTCGCTCCACCCTGGCGGTGACATCGTCGAGTTTGCTGTTGCGAGCCGAAGACGCGCTTTGGGTGATCCATCCATGAAGGTATTGATTCGCGAAGAGGAAATTCATGATGGGATCGCGCGTTTGGCGAAGCAACTGCACGAGCATTACGGCGATTCGCCCTTGACGATTGTTGCTATCATGACCGGTAGCCTGGTCATGCTCGCCGACCTGATACGCCGACTCGAGATGCCAGTCCGGATCAGCTTGATTGCCGTCAGCTCGTATCGGGGCAAAATGACCCCGGGGGAACTCGAGATCGACGATAGCCGAATGCTCGATATACGCGGACGCGATGTCCTCCTGATCGACGATATCTTCGATACCGGAAATACGCTTGTGGAAGTGACGGCTCGCCTCCAAAAACTGAATCCCAAGAGTATTCGGACCGCAGTATTCCTGAGGAAAGAAGGGACCAGCAAGGTGACTCAGCGACCGGATTACAGCGTTTTCGATATTCCCAACGCCTTCGTCGTCGGCTACGGATTAGATTACGAAGATCTCTATCGCAATCTTCCGTATGTAGGAGTATTGGAAGAGGCCGATCTGAAACAGCCGCTGCCGCATTGAGCATTGAGTACTTCACGTTGAGCATCCTCGAATCCGTTCACAGACTCGTCTTAGTCACCCGCAAGTTCTGGCCGATGAGCGACGACAGCAGCCATCGTCTGCTGCAATTGGTCGACGGCCTTCGAACCTGCGGTATCGATCTGCATGTATTGACCGCAAGATGGCATCCCTCGTGGCCGGAGAACCTAACGCTCCGCAGAGCGAATGTCACTCGGATTCTGCCTCCTCCGCGCAATAACTGGAACGAGGCCCATTTTCAAAAACAGATCGTCTCATGGCTGACCCAACATGTGGATACCTATGACTCGATTTATGTCGATCGGGCCGATGGTCTTCTGGCAGCCATCACCGCGAAAGCATCCAAATGGAAGAAGCCGGTTATCGCTCGGTATTCCATCGACACGGATACTCAAGGGGTGACAAAGGGGCAATGCGTTGGGTCAGCTGCAGCCGCCGATGCATGTCGCCGATGCGATCGAATCATTGCTCCCTCAGCCGCCGCCCATCGCGCACTGATCAGCCAGTCCATCGATTCCCACCGCATCGATCGAATACCGGATTGGACATCGATCCGTGTCGAACGATCGCAAGAGTCACGTGCTGCCGCTGCAGCCGCGCTATTCCAAGTTTCGAGCGATCTGGTCATCCCAGGGAGAACCGATCTGATCGTCCATTACGGAACCGCAGAGACCAGTGAGCTGATGCCGGTCGTTCAAGCGGTTTGCGATCTGCTCGATCGGGGTGCATCGGTCCGGATGTGGATCCTGGGAAGCGGGTTTGCCCACGTCGACATCCTGGATGCGATCAAGGATCGTGGCTGGCATCGAGAGATCCTGCTGTTTGACGGCTTCGACGACCTCGAGGAAATCGTAGAGGTCGCGGATCTCGCGATCGTTTCCAACCCGTCGGTCGCTTATCAATTCTCCGCGCTGATGTTTCTTCATTCGGATGTCCCCGTCATCACCGCCGACGGACCAGAGACCAAAAGCTGGCTCGCAGAAGGTCAACCGATCAAGAGCTACCGAGACTCCCATGATCTTCTCAATCAATTGCTCGATTGGCAGATCCATCGTCAGCAATGGATTGCGGAGGCTGCTGTATGTCGAGCGCACTCGCTGGCCCAACGGCATTCCCCTGCGGCTTGTATATCCCAATGGGAAACGATTCTGCGCACCACTTCGATCGGAACCATCCGATGAAGAAGCATGTGTGCTGGATCATTCCCACGCTCGATCGCGGAGGTGCTGAAAAACAATTGGTGATGCTCGCCAATCGACTCGATCCAACTCAGTTCGATGCTACGCTCATCGTCCTCACCCGGACCGGACCGCTTGAAAAAGAACTCGATACGCATCGAACGCGATTGATCGTTCTGGGCAAGAAAGGGAAATTCGACCCGAGCACTCTTTGGCGATTGACTCGCGAGCTCCGATCGCTCCGACCCGATCTGGTCCATACCTGGATCTTTGCGGCCAATGCATACGGTCGAGTCGCTGCGAGATGGGCAGGAATCCGCTGCATCTTGGCCTCCGAACGGTCGGCCGATCCGTGGAAATCATCTTTGCATCTGGCAATTGACAAGATGCTAGCGAGCTTCACTCGAGGGATCACCACCAACAGTTATGGGGTCGTCGACTTTTATGCTGCCAAAGGGATCGATCGAAAACTTTTCGAGGTCATACCCAACGGCATGGAACCGCGCGATCCCAGCATCGAGATCACGCGTGAAGAAGCCTTCGCGCGATTGGGGATCGATCCCGCAAGACGACTGATCCTGTCGATCGGCAGGCTGTGGCCCCAAAAGAATTACAAGGATCTCATCTGGTCGGCGGAAATGCTCCGAGTTCTTCGAGGCGATACCTCGTATGCCATCCTCGGCGAAGGGCCCGAGCGTCAACGGCTCGAGGAATATCGCGACAACGTGCGAGCCGCATCCGAGGTCTATCTCGTGGGACATCGAGAGGATGCGATGTCCATCCTGCCCCACGCCGATCTCCTCTGGAACGGTAGCCTCTATGAAGGGCAATCCAACGCGATTCTCGAAGCCATGCAGGCTGGAGTGCCGGTCATAGCTAGTGATATCCCCGGGAATCGAGAGCTTGTCCGCGATGGGGAAACTGGCATATTGTTTCCTGTCGGAGAAGTGGACCGTCTGATGCGCCTCTCCAACCTATTACTTCAAGACCAATCGATGCGAAACCGGCTGATCGACGCTGCTGGAAAACATGTTCGGCAAGAACACGATGCCCAGAAGATGGTGGATCGCCATGCAGAGTATTACCGGCGAATGTTGTCAACATGAACACAAGAACCAAAGTCTCCATCACTGCGGGAACGAAAAGTCTCGAATTCAACCTACCCGAGAATGCGCGCGATGTGATTTGTGCTGGCTCCCCGACCGATCAGTCCGTGCGCGATTTGGTCCTCGATGCGATTACTCACCCGATCGCCTTTCCCGAGTTGGGCCTAGCGATTCTCGATGATGATCGGGTCGCAATCGCAATCGAAGATGGCGTCCCTCGCGGTCCGGAAATCGTTCAAGAATTGGTCGCGTGGTTGCTCGGTCGTAAACTTCAACCGGAGCAAATCACCGTCGTCTTGTCGGGGACAGGGAGCATCCCTTTGGATGCAATGCGGCGAGCGCTAATCGATCGCGAAGGAGTGCGCATCGTTCAACATGCCCCAGACGATCCCGAACAGCTCGAATACATCGCCGCCGCCGAATCGGCTGATGCGATTTATATTCAGCGGGATCTGGTCGAGGCTGCTGTCGTTCTTCCGATCTACTGCATTCGCCATCCCGAAGCGCTCAGCCCCAGTGACCTGTATGCCATGTCGCCGGGATTCGCAGATGCCAAAACAAAACAACGATGGAATCTTGCATGGCTCGACGACAATCGCCATCACCTCCATCTCCAGTCGAAACTCAGCCGCGAAGCTGGATGGCTCATGGGTGTCCAATTCGCGCTAGCGGTCGTTCCCTCGCAAGATGGAGGGATTGCTGGCCTTCTTGGCGGAGATCCGGAGCAGGTTTATCGAACCGCTCAATCGCAACTGCAGGAGGCCAGCTACACGGAACCGGCCACCACGAAACAGGATCTAGTGATTGCTAGCGTTGAAGGGGCTAAAGATCAGCAAACGTGGATGAATGTCGCTCGCGCGATGGCAAAGGCAGATCGTTTCTTGTCGCCAGCGGGATGTTTGGTGGTTCTATGCGATGTGGACCGAATTACCGATGGAATCGCGCAACTCGCTTCCGATGAGCCGGATGATGAATTGGAGCGAACGTTGCTTGGGGGGGATCTCGAGGATGCGTTTTCGGCGGCAGTGATTCGTTCGGTGCAGGCCAAGCGAAGTGTTTACTTGATGGCGCCTCTCAATCCAACGGAGGTGGAAGGCTTGGGCTTGGCTCCGATCTCGGGTTCCGCCGATGTGGAGCGGCTTTCCCAGCGGTTTCGCAAAGTTTGCTTGTTGCGAACATCCCAGTTCTAGATCGATCGCATTCACACTAAGAATATGTCACACGGCCGTGGATCGGGAAGATTCTGATTGTTTTCCGTGGCTGGATTCTTTAGGATAGTTTCGACTTGTCCTTAACCACACCAACTCATTGCTGTAAGGATTCTACGATCGTGGCGACTCGAATGCGAACGAAGTTCTTGGTCCGCGCAAAATGGTTTTGTTCTTTCGCCATAGCGACGGCGATGGCTACATCGATGCCAGTGGTCCTGCTAGGGGTCGAGGCGGTTGCCACGCACAAGCAGGTTCGGTCGATTGCTCCTCGTTGGAAAAGTTCGCCAGTTCATTTGAATACGTTTTGCGTTGGCCCGGACAAGATGCTTCACTTGTGTTGCGGCCCGATCCCTTCCGCCAGCGGAACGAATGCGGGAGCGATTATGGTTTATACCGGCGAAGGGGACTTGGTTCGGGAAGTCCCATTGGATTTTGTTCCGCAAGCGATCAACTTCGCATCGGACGGAAAATGTTTCGTCGCTGGATCCGGCAAACTCGCGAGACTGTCATCCGAAGGAGTGGTCGAGATCGTGAAGGATGCTCCCAACATCGGCAACCGCGAAGAGATGGTCGAGGAGCTGAAAAAAGCCGCCGAGGAACAAAAGAAGACGATCACCGATTCTTACAGCCAACAGCTCGAGCAGATCGAATCGCAAATCAAGCGCGTGAAGAAGGAAATAGAGAAGGCCGATCCCGACGATGATAAGGGTGCCAAGAAGCGCGAACGACGCTTGAAGATGCTCGAGCAGCAGCAAGAGCAGTGGCAGACGATGATCAAGCAATTCGACGAAAGCTTTGCGGTTCAAAGCGAAGAGATGGTGTTGAGCCAAATGATGCGAGCGACCGGGATCGCCGTCTCCAATCAGGATGTTTTTGTCAGTTTGCCGAAGGCTGCCGGTTATGGTTACAGCATCCATCGATTGGATCATGATTTAGAGAATGCGACCGTCGTCGTGAAGAATGTTGGAGGGTGCTGTGGTCAGCTTGATATTCAATCCGACGGCGAAAATCTATTGATCGCTGAAAACACCGCTTTCAAAGTCGGCATCTACGATCGCGACGGCAAGCGACTCGACAGTTGGGGGCAACGAGGACGGGACAAAGCCGATGGGTTTGGCAGTTGCTGCAACCCGATGAATGTCCGCTACTGCGAGAACGGCGAGATTCTCACGGCCGAATCGAGCATTGGGGACATCAAGCGATTCAGCAAGGATGGAGAGTTCCTCGGCCTTATCGGACGCGCGAGTGTCGGTGGCGGTTGCAAGCATGTTGCCATCGGATGGGACACCTCCCGCGATTGGCACTACATGATGAACCAAGACAAGTCGAGCGTTGCAGTGCTTGTCCCCAAGGATCAGGCGCCCGCTGAGACCGAAGAGGAAAAAGTATCCCGCATGGCGATGGAGGGGTTGGGCCGCAAACTGATCGGTACCTGGGAAATTCTGGAAAACACATCCAAAGGGAACGACCGATCGGAATTCGACAGTTACATCAACCAGAGTCACGGTCACCTCGAGTTCGCAATCGATGGTTCGTTGATCGCTCGCCCCATGGTGAAAGCAAAGCCAGCCGCTAAGAAACAGGAATCTTCAGAAGACAAGGATGGCAAGGAAGAGAATGGAGGAGGTACCGGTATCTTATCGACCATCCTCAAAGTGGTGACTCCCTCCGATAGCGTTGAATCGGATGACGCAGCTCTGGCCGCCGCGATGGCACAGGCCGCCGCACAACGCAAGTCGTCGTGGAAGGCGCTCGGTCAACGGGACGATCAATTGGATTTCGTCATGATCGAAGAGGATGTTCAGAGCTACGGCGGCACGGTGAAGTGGGTCAACGACGAGGAGATCGACGTCCTCTGGTTCTATGGTTCGCCAGAGAACAAGATGCAGAACCAGCCGGTCCGCTTCAAAAGAATTTCCACCAATGCGTGCGGCAAAACCTGTGACGGACAAGCCTGCGAAACGGAAAAGCCTGCCGCGACCGAAAAGTAAGCTCCCCGATTAAGGCGCAAGCGAAAGAATCTGACTATGACAATCGCGAGAGTGGTTACTTCCCTGTGGGCTTTTGTTGTGATGTTCGTTGGATCAGCCATCGGGGTCGACCCGTATGGGCCGGCCGATGCCGATTGGACCATCGTCGTGATGGATCCGATGGCTGCTCCGTTGGCGTGCGATTGCGTCCAGGGCTATGCTCAGCGCAAGTATGAGCGTCTCGCGGATTACCTGGCAGACAAGACCGGCAAGAAGGTCCGCGTCGTGTGGTCGGAATCGTTGACCAAAGCCCTCGCAGAGGAGGCGGCCGGCAAGGCCCACATCGTCATCGGCAAGGACTCGGTGATCCGGCACGATGCCAAAAGCAGCAAACGCGATCTGTTGCCGATGGCGCAGCTGACCGATATGCAAGGGAGTGTCATGCAGCGAGGCTTGTTCGTCGTCTTGAAAGAGGATCCGGCAGCGACGCTCCTTGATATCGAAGGCTATTCCATTCTTTGGGGACCTGAGGATTGCGACGAAAAGTCTGCGGCGCCTCGAGAAACGCTCAAGGAATTGGAATTAGAAATTGTGAACGGCAACGAGTGCGCGTCGTGCTCGATCGCCGCCAAGCAATTGGCAGCCGACGGCTTGACCAAGAAGCAAGTGGCAGTGATCAGCAGTTATGCTGCTCCCCTTCTCGAAGGCTGTGGCACGATCAAGAAAGGGGATTTGCGGATCATCGGCAACTCGGATGACGTCCCTTTCATTTCGGTTTTCGCCGACGCGAATTTGCCCAAGAGCGAGCTGGATACGGTCGCACGAGCCCTGCTACAAATGAAGTCGAAGGAGATGCTTACGGCTCTGGAAACCAAAGAAGGCTTTGTTCTCTACGGTTCGCAAAAAAAAAGCCAGTAGCCGCCGATAACTCATGGCCGCAGTGGCGGGGCGTTCAACGGGATGGGTTGGTCGCTTGGCTCCCAACAACGCTCCAAGGTGCTCGATCGGTGTGGAGTTATCCCCTTCCCAACCAGGGAATTGGCGGTGTCGCCGCCACCGATGAATTCGTCATTGTAACGTCGCGCGATCGCAGTGATGGGATGGATGTCATCACCTGTTTGGACACGATCAGCGGCGTGGCATTCTGGCAGCACTCCTATCAAGCCACCGGGAATCTGGATTACGGGAACTCGATTCGCGCGACGCCGTTGATCAGCGATGCGTACGTTGTGTCGCTGGGCGCATTTGGAGATCTGCGATGCCTCGATCTGGAAACCGGAGAAGTCGTTTGGTCAAAACATCTTGTTCGTGACCTCCAAGGGGTGATGCCGCAATGGGGGTATGCAGCGTCGCCGATTGTTGTCGATGATCATGTCATTGTTCAGCCAGGTGGGGATACTGTTTCGATCGCGGCATTAGATCTGGAAACGGGTGATGTGGTCTGGACCGCTCCCGGTCGACAAGCGGCTTATGCATCGCTTGTGGAGTGGACAGAGGGGACCAAACGGCAAGTGATCGGTTTCGATTATCGAACATTTGGTGGATGGG
>JBILVV010000462.1:0-3762 GCA_044370255.1 Pirellula sp. | reverse complement strand
GCTGCTGCGATAAAGTTCTCTTTGGTGTTCGTGTTGACTCGATCTTTGGAGGGATACCCTTCGACGAACATCGGCGAAGAGTCGACTACAATCCTTTTGATATCGAGATTCTCGATGAAGTCTCGGGCCAATCCGCAATTGGTCTTGGAACGTTGCACCTCGCGCGGAGGTATCGGTGGTAAATCCAAGGGATCTATCACGGAGTTCGGTGGGAGGACTCGATCGGAAGGGGACTCGCCAGGAAGATTAGGTTTTGGAAAAGGACTGGGAATCGCGGGTGGATCGGCCGGGATTGGCTCCGCAGTTGCGGGAGCGGACGGTCTGGGATCGGAGTCTTGATTGATCAACGACTGTTTGCCCGAAGGAGGTGTCTTTAATCGAACCGGTTCCATGGGAACAAACGCTTCTTGATTGGATTCGTCTTGCGCGGACCACTTTGCCGCGACAACCGACTTTCGATTGCTGGGGGCATCGTTTGCAAAACGAACAGGTTCTGCAGCCGCAATTGGTTTTGAATCACGCTGATCGGCAGTAACAACTGCCGCGTTCGGTTGGGAGACCGGGCGTTGCGTCTTCGCTTGTCGCGACACCGCATCTGTCTTGCGCCATCGTTGGACGGGGGCCATTTCAGAATCGCTGTCTGCTACAGCGGCTTGGGCCTGCTTACCCGCGGTCGTGAATTGAGAAGCAGATCTTTCTTCGACCGAAGTCTGTTGGAAAGGATGCGGCGACCATTTGGGCTCCTGGCCTTGAGTCTCGGAAGTCAAAGATAGGGAACTTCCAATCAACCCCGCTGTGAGCCAAGCCGCGAGACGATTCCTAAGAATCGTTTGAACTCGAGACTTCCGGACTGTAGTTGGGTGCTTCCTGCGTGATGGCGATGTCATGTGGATGGTTCTCCCGAACCGTTGCGGCCGAGACCTTGATGAAACGAGCGGACGATCGGAGCTCCGAAATCGTCCGGGTACCGCAGTAACCCATGCCCGCACGGAGTCCACCAACCAATTGGTACACGTAGTCGGCCAACGGACCCTTGAACGGCACTCGCCCTTCCACACCTTCAGGAACCAATTTTGACAATTGGTCTTGTGTCCCTTGGCGATACCGCTCGCTCGATCCTTTGACCATCGCCCCAAGCGACCCCATCCCGCGGGAGGCCTTAAACGTTCGGCCTTGATACAGGATGGTTCGACCGGGACTCTCGGCCAGTCCGGCAAACAAGCTTCCAATCATCACCGTCTGAGCTCCTGCAACGATCGCTTTGACGATGTCACCTGAGTAGCGGATACCGCCATCGGCAATGGTTGGAATGCCAGCTTGAGAACAAGCCTTTGTGGTTTCGTAAATTGCGGTGATTTGCGGGACACCGACTCCTGAAATGACGCGTGTTGTACAGATAGAACCTGGACCGATTCCTACCTTCACTGCGTCTGCACCAGCGTCCGCGAGCGCCTTGCCACCTTCGAATGTCGCAACATTCCCGGCAATGACGTCGATCGACCACTGGCGTTTCAGGTTGCGGACCGTCTCGATTACGTTCGAAGAGTGTCCGTGGGCACTGTCCACCACTAAGATGTCAACGCCACGACGGATCAACTGCTCGGCTCGTTCGTAATCGTGTACACCAATCGCCGCACCGGCCCGAAGCCGCCCCAACTCGTCCTTGCAAGCCGAGGGATAGCTCTTCATCTGGTCGATGTCTTTGATGGTGATCAAGCCCGTTAGTTTGTATTGATCGTCAACCAGTAAAAGTTTCTCCACCTTTTTATCCGTTAAAATTTTCTCAGCTTCCGCAAGCGTTACATTCCCCTGCGCCGTCACCAAGTTCTCGCGAGTCATGACCGACGAGATCGGGCGATCGCTCGACTCGAGAAACCGCATGTCGCGGCGGGTGAGAATACCAACCAATTTTCCATTGGATTCGACAATCGGAATGCCTGAGACGTTTTGCTTGCGCATTACTTCCTGGGCCGTTGCTACATTATCTGTGGGAAGCAGAGTGACGGGGTCAGGAATGATGCCATTGGCTGATCGCTTGACCTTCGTAACCTCGGCTGCCTGGGACTGGACATCCATGTTCTTGTGGATAATCCCCAGTCCACCCACTTTCGCCAAGGCAATGGCCATTTCGCTTTCGGTCACCGTATCCATAGGTGAGGAAAGGAGGGGTACTTCGAGCCGAATTTTTTTCGTCAGTTGCGTGCTGACGTCCACTTGCGAGGGAAGAATCTCGCTGAACCGGGGCTCGACGAGCACGTCGTCGAAGGTGATCCCCTCATAAGCAAGCTTATCAATCATCGTTTTGTTTCCTGAAAGCTGGTTAAAACCATCCTGGAAACCGCCAGATTGTCGCAGAATCGCTAGCTTTCGCAACGCCACCCCGAGCCCTTCGAGCTCTCGAAAATGTGAAACTTTGCCAACAACGTCGAGTTGTTTACCTGGAGTGATGTTGCCGGGAATACCGATGAAACGAGTGAGGGGATCCCTGCGCTGTGGGCTCCCGCAATCGTTTACAACGAGGCATGAAAGTCGTGAACAAGCAAGCGAAAACGAAGGGGAGCCTCATCCGAGTTTGGTGTCTTGGGTGGGGTCGCCGTCAATTGGTGGGTGCGTTGTGCCTAATGTCGCTAGGTGGTTTTGCTTCCGACTCACTGGGGCAGTCATCGCGCACACAGCCTCAGCAAAATGGTCAGAGGCCAGCCAGTGCTCCGGCGCGATCGAGTGAGGCGCGTTTGCGAGTCTATGATTTGCCGACAGAAATGGTGGCCAACGCCGTGGCCGAATTAACCGTCCAGTACGGCAAAGACTCCCGCGTGCGCATCACGACGGAGTCCACCTCGGGGCGGCTGATGGTCATGGCTCCCGAAGCAACACTGACTCAGATCGACGCGACTGTCGAGGGTTGGCGTCGTCAGGTTCCGAACGTCGTCCGCGATGCGCAGACTGGTCGCGTGATGTCCAACACGGTCCAGTCCCGGCAATACAAGTTGCAGCGGGTAACCTGGCGAGAGTTGGAAGACGCGATCATGAGAATCGCTGGATCGCGCATGACACTCTCGACAACGAACAATGGCGAGATCGCTCAACTTCACATGATGACCCAAGAGGGCGCACGCGAACTGCTTCAAATCAATCGTCGCAACGACGAAGTGCGACTCCAAGGAACGCCGCAGGAAGTGCTGTCATGGACTCAAGTCGTATCGGCGATCGACTTGGCAACCAGCGATCCGCAGCGCCCTACCCAGATCGTTCCCATCACGCCAGCAACTCCTGAGCGGATTGAGAAAGCGATCAGCCTGGTCCGATTGGCATCGTTTCAGCAACCTCCGCAAGACGAACAAGCCACCGGCAGCGCACGCGTTGGCAATCCACAAAACCCTCAAGACGACAACGCTCCGGGGATGGCCGTCGGCTCTCCGGACGCGCTCAGCAGCGGCACCGGTTTGATCGGCGATGTCGATATCTCGTTCGTTCCTGAAATGGGATTGGTGATCGTCAAAGGGGGCAAACGGGACGTGCAGCGCGTTCTCGAGGTGATCGAGCAGATCAAGAAGCAAAGCGCCGAGACACAACCGGAGATCGAACTCTATCCTCTGAAGCATGTCAATGGCGTGGCGATTGAGCCGGTGCTGAAGGATCTCAATGACAAAGTCTTCTCGCCGCGGCAAGGACAGATCAGTCTATATGCCTTGGGTCAACCGAACGTCCTCTTGTTGATCGGCCGGCCGGAAGCGCTTACGGGTATCAAGGAATTGATCGCCA
>JBILVV010000461.1:0-3771 GCA_044370255.1 Pirellula sp. | reverse complement strand
TGAGCTTCTCGAGAAACAAGAGCGAGGCGAACAACCCTTGGGCTACCACCCTGATCTCAACAAACCGATCTTTGTCAAACAAGGTCGCTTTGGGCCGTATGTGCAGATGGGAACAGCGGACGATGAGGAGAAGAAAAATGCATCGCTTCCCAAGGGAGTCTCAGCGGATAGCATCACCCTCGAACTCGCAGTCAAACTGCTCAGCCTGCCGCGGAATCTCGGCAACCATCCAGACGATGGCGAACCAGTGATCGCGACTCAAGGGCGTTTCGGACCCTTCATCAAGCACGGCAACGACTCCCGTTCTTTGGGACCAGGCCAAGATCTGCTCGAGATTACATTGGAAGAAGCTCTCGCGATCCTTGCCCAGCCCAAAGCAGTGCGAGGAAAGGGGCGTGGCGTTGCCGCGCCGCCTTTGAAATCACTCGATCCATCACCCGTCACCGGCAAGCCGATCGAGCTTCGAGATGGACGCTATGGATTGTATGTGACCGATGGGGAGACAAACGCCTCCCTTCCCAAAGACATGACTGCCGAAGAATTGTCGTTTGAACAAGCAATTTCGCTTCTCGAAGCCCGCGCTGCAGCGGGGCCCTCCAAGAAGAAGGGTGCCCGAGGTAGCAAGAAGAGCACTCCTAAAGCAGCAAAGAAGGCGGCTAAGAAGACGACTACCAAAAGTTCATCGACAAAGAAAGCGACCAAGAAATCCTCTACAAAGAAATCGGGGATGTGACCCAATGATTTTTTTGTAGGCCCTTTGCCCGCCCTCCGCATGGCCCATGCTGTGAACGAAACGCTCGAAATCCAAATCGCAAATCACAATGTCGCTCGACTCGACAGCGTCATCAGCCAGTTCGTTCGTTCGCTCCCCAACGATTCGAGTTCCGGTGACTCTCTTCCCGCATCCATTCACTTCACGGGCGCATCGGGCCAAGATTATCTTGGGGCCGGTTTGAATGATCTGACCTCGATCTTGGTCTCAGGCAGCGCAGGAAAGTTTGCGTTCTGCGGCATGGATAACTGCGAATGCACACTCGAGGGAAATGCAGGTGATTACTTCGGGCACTCTCTCGCGTCGGGGGTGTTGATTTGTCAAGGCTCGGTAGCCGCTGGCGTCGGTGCCATGGCCCGAAGCGGCTTGGTGGCGGTCTACGGAACAGCAGGTGATCGGGCCGCGGTCTCGCTCCGAGGTGCCGATGTCCTCATCCGGGGCAACGCGGGAACGCTCGCAGGCCTTGATATGAGACAAGGCACATTGATCATCGGGGGTTTTGCTGGAGAAGGCTTAGGGACAGGGATGCGAGGGGGAACAATCTTTCTAAGAGGTGATGCACCCAACATCAGTCCCGATATCGAAGAACATCGACTTCGAGAACCCGATCGACTCAAGCTCGGTCTGCTTCTGCTGAAGGCAGGCATCAAGACAACCGTGGGGAAAGAATTCCGAGTCTTTCGTCCTCGCTCGGAGTCCGCATGATGACTCAAGAACCTCGGCCGATAGCCCAACGTATGGAGAACGCGTTTCCGGAGACGATGAACGCGAGACTCTTCAGCAGATTCATGGTCGACGCAACCGTCAGCGATCAGATTCTCCAGTCCCTCTCTCAGGCTCAAAGAGATTTCGGATTCGGGCTCTATTCATCCACGACAACGGGTTCAACGAACGAAATCATCCCGGTGTTTGTGGACGAACCCTTGCAAGTACGACGCATGCGAGATGCGAAGTGTGTTGAGTTCCAGTTTCTGCCATCCATTACACAACGAAAACGGCATGGGATGTGGCGAGGGGATTGGAAGCCCACGCTCCCCCCTGACCTCGATCACGCCAAGCGTACTGCCGATCGCGTCGAACTAGCTCGCCGCACCAGCGGTCGACCCGATGCCTTGATCGGTGCAGCGGTAGCCGCAGCCAACGTGGCACAGGATGTTCGCTTCTTCATCGATTGTGGTTTTGATTACATCTGCTTGATCGTGGATGGGTGCTATGAACCATCCCCGGGACAACGGGTTTCTCTCGCTATGTGCAACGAGACGATCGATATCGCGAGGAAAGTGCGAGACCAATCGGATCGTCGCAGCTTTGGAATCCGAGTTGCAGCCTCGGGCTCGCCTCGACAAGTCGCAGAGTGGTTGCGAGATGGTATCGATGCGGTAGCTATCGACGCATGGGTCCAAGATCGAGCGCCGGCTACTACTGCTGCTGCGCCGGTCGAATCGTTCGGCGGAATTTTGATTGAGTCAGCCCGCACCGCGCCTGGCAACGCAGCCTGGCTATACAGCAGCATTCGCGATTTCTACGCGGAAATACGAAGCGAGCAAAGCTTCTTCGCCGGTTAATTTGAAGTTGCGCTTTTTCGAGCTGACTTCAACCCGAAACGCTTGCGTACTCGGGAATGCCGTAAAGTCACTTCGCTCGCCAAGCACGGAAAAATGATAGCGACTCGGGATTGGCCAGCGCGCCCGCGTTTCCCAACTCCATTCCGCATATCGCATTGCGAACGGCGATCTCCGACAATTTGCCGCTGATCGTGCGAGGCAGGTCGGGTGCCTCTTGAATGATCGCCGGAACATGCCGCGGTGAGCATCGTTGTCGCAGTGCTGCCCGCAATTCGTTCTGCAATGCTTCGGTCAACGATTTTCCAGGTACCATACGTACGAACAAAACGATCTTCTCATCCCCATCGTGCTTGAGGCAAGTAGCGAGCGCCTCGGCGATGTCGGGAAACGTTTCGACTTGCTGATAGATCTCCGCTGTCCCAATTCGAACACCTCCGGGATTGAGCGTTGCGTCGGATCGACCGTAGATGACAAACCCATCGTGTTCCGTGTGCTCTGCCCAATCGCCGTGACACCATCGGCCCGGCAACCGATCGAAGTAGGAAGCTCGATACTTCTTCTGGTCGGGATCGTCCCAAAATCCGATCGGCATCGAAGGGAACGCTTGGCAACAAGCCAGTTCACCTGCGCGGCCCCGAATCGAATCCCCATGCTCATCCAGGACACGCACATCCATCCCTAAGCCAGCGCATTGAATTTCGCCTCGATAGACCGGAGCGCACGGATTGCCGAGCACAAAACAAGACAGTATGTCGGTGCCTCCAGAAATAGATGCGAGATGAAGATCGCTCTTCACGCTTCGATAGATCCAATCAAAGGTCTCCGGAAGCAGGGGAGAACCGGTCGACATGACGCACCGCAACTTTTCCAGCGGTACTCTCTTGCCGGGTTCGTAGCCAGCTTTGTCAAGCATCGCGTAGTAGCGGGCGCTCGCACCGAAGTGAGTCAACTGTTCCCGCTCTGCGATACTCCACAATGCTCCGTTATCGGGTGCTACCGGTGAGCCATCGTACGCGATTATCCGAGCTCCCGCTGCCAATGATCCAATCAGCCAGTTCCACATCATCCATCCGGTGGTCGTATAATACAGCATCGAGTCCCCGGGATGAATATCGCAGTGAAGGCGATGCTCCTTCAAATGCTGCAGCAGAACGCCTCCTGTGCGGTGAACAATACACTTGGGCGCGCCGGTGGTGCCCGACGAGTAGACAATGCACAGCGGATGATCAAAGGGAAACATTTCCCAAGTCCACGGTTCAGACTTGGAACTGGTCAGTACATCGTCCCATGCGTGGCACGGGACCGAATCAGCGATCGAGTTCGAGGAATCCTTCGAGTTGCCATCGATCAGCAGGCACTCAACGCTCGGCAGCTGTGGCAGTACGTCCACAGCGCGATCGATCGGGCGAATGACCTTGCCGTTGTAAAGCGTTT
>JBILVV010000094.1:0-13218 GCA_044370255.1 Pirellula sp. | reverse complement strand
GCATCACCGAATACTTAGAAGGAACCTTCCAAGAAGAAAAGAGCGGTGTCGAGAAGGAAATCTTCGAAGCCGAACAAGGTGTTCGCAAAGCGGAACTGTCGCTCGATTCCGCACTGCGGTTGACTGCAAAAGGTGTGGTAAAGGATCTGCAACTCGAGGGAGAACGATTCGCGCTCGAGTCGGCCCGCAAAGACCTGGAACTCAAAAAGACCCGCCTGGTGTCGCTCGAGAAATACAACAAGGTGAAGTCGCTGCAGGAACTGGAGAGCAAGCTACGAGCGGCCAAAGCGAAGCTCGCGTCCGTCGAAGCTTCGTTAGAACTGGAGCGTACACGACTGGATCGGGAGAAAATGCAGCTATCCAATTGCGTTATCCGAGCTGACACAGCAGGCATGGTGATTTTCCCATCCATGGCAGCATGGAAAGAAACTCCCGACATCGCCGAGGGAGCTGTTGTACGCGAACAGCAGACGCTGCTGATGATTCCCGACATCAGTCAAATGCAAGTCAAGGTTGGAATCCACGAATCAAAAGTCGATCGTCTTCGCGTCGGTATGAAGGCTCGCGTTCAGTTGCAGGATCTGACACTTGAAGGTGAGGTTAGCGAGATTGCAGAGGTAACGCGACCCGCAGGATGGTGGACCGGGAATCTGGTGAAGTACGATACGAAGATCAAATTGGAGCCCCATCCAGGTCTCAAGCCAGGCATGAGCGCGATCGTTGATATCGTTCTTGCGGAACATAAGGACGCTTTGACGATTCCAGTCGCTGCAGTCGTCGAAGGAACCGATGGCACATTCTGCTGGGTCAAGGTCGGTACCGAGATCCAGAAGCGGGTGCTGCGGCTCGGCGATACGAACGATCAATTCAACGTAGTCCTGGATGGACTTCAAGAAGGGGATGAAGTCATCCTTAATCCCTTGGCTTTTGTCGAAGAAGCTCAACGGATTGCGATCGAACCGAAGACCAAGGGTGAACCGGAACAACCTGCGGCCAGTACGTCGGGATCGTGATCGTGGGGACCTTTACCCAAACCTTTCGCCTCGGGCTCAAAAGCCTGATGCTGCAAAAGATGCGATCCTCGCTCGCCGCGTTGGGGATTTTCATCGGTACGACCACTGTCATCTGGTTGGTCGCGATGGGGGAAGGAGTCAGTTATCAAGCTCAACAGCAGATTCTGGAACTCGGTGCCAACAACATCATCGTTCGAAGCATCGAACCCAAAACGTCGTCGAGTGGCGACAAGAATCGCGTAAAGAGTTACGGACTACTGCGATCTGATTACCAGCGGTTCCTATCCAATATCCCATCGATTGTTCGAGCGGTCCCCATTCGCGAACTGAGGCGGGAATTCGTCGCCAAAGGACGTATTCTCAACGCTAATCTCGTCGGTTGTACGGTTGATCACCTGGATCTGAATCGCTTGGAGATCGCTCGCGGCCGTTGGATCACTCCAGGAGACGATCGCGAAAATGTCGTGGTGTTGGGGGATGGGACGGCGAAGCGGTTGTTTCCTTACGAGAATCCGATTGGCCAAAAAGTTCGGATGGAAAGCGACGTCTATACCATTATCGGCCAGACCAAACCGCGAGGTGCATCGGCCGCGATCGGCGGTAGCTTGGAAGCTAGAGACTATGCCTTCGATGCCTACATCCCACTCGAAACATTTCGCCATCGTGTCGGCGACCAGATCATGACGCGGACGGGCGAAGGTTTCAACTTCAAGGGAGAAATCGTCGAACTGACGCAAATCACTCTGACGATCGATGACATCGAATACGTTGATGAAACGGCAGCAATTCTGGAACGCTTGCTGAAAACCTACCATACCGAGGAAGATTACGCGGTCGTAGTCCCGAAAGAACTGTTGCGTCAAGCAGAAAGGACTCGATCGATGTTCAATGCGATGCTCGTCATCATCGCCGGGATCTCTCTTTTGGTCGGCGGGATTGGAATCATGAATATCATGTTGGCAACGGTGACCGAACGAACTCGCGAGATTGGAATTCGCCGAGCACTAGGTGCGAAGCGCAGCCATATCATCCAACAATTTCTGGTTGAAACCCTCGTGCTCACAGGGAGCGGCGGATTGTTGGGAGTCTTGTGCGGTCTGTTGTGCGGTCCGATCTTCTACGCCGTCAGGTATGTTTTGCTGATGATTTCGCCCGAAATGCTTCCACCGACAATACTCACGCTCGAGCCGAGAATTGCTTGGTGGTCAGTGCTGTTGTCGGTCTTCATCTCGCTGGGAGTAGGGCTACTGTTTGGTCTTTATCCCGCGCGGCGGGCCGCCGCGATGAATCCGATCGAAGCCCTGCGTCACGAATAATGAAGTTATTTTTCACCGATCGGTTCGTGTTGCCACTTCCTCCGGGGCATCGATTTCCGATGTCCAAGTACCGCTTGCTGCGCGATCGCTTGGTACAAGATCCTTTGCATGGGGACGATATTTTTCTGGAACCTCCGGCAGCAACGCGCGAGGAGTTGAGCCGAGCTCACGACCCACTCTATGTCGACCGAGTTTTCTCGGGCCAACTCAGCGACTTGGAAATCAAAAGGATCGGATTTCCATGGTCGCAAGCCATGGTAGAGCGATCTCGCCGCAGCTCCGGCGCGACCCTCGCTGCCGCGCGAGTTGCGTTAGCTGGCGATCGGATTGCGATCAATCTCGCAGGAGGTACCCATCACGCCATGCGAGCAGCGGGTGAAGGTTACTGCGTCTTCAATGACGCAGCCGTCACCCTTCGCACCCTCCTCGCGGAAGGCCGCATTGCTCGCGCCTGTGTCATCGACTGCGATGTGCATCAAGGAAACGGAACCGCCGAGATCTTGGGGAGCGACCTCGATGCCTTCACCTTCTCGATTCACTGTGCCAAAAATTTCCCGGTGCGCAAGTATCCAAGCCATCTCGATATCGATTTGGATGAAGGAACCAGTGACCAGATTTATTTGACAAAGTTGCAACAAGCATTGGACCAGGTGATGGCATGCGGGCCTTACGACCTGGCCATTTACTTGGCAGGCGCCGACCCGTTCGAAGGAGACCGTCTAGGAAAGCTGCGGTTAACCAAGCAGGGATTGATCGAACGGGATCGGATGGTGCTAAACCTGCTCATTGCTCGCGGAATTCCGACAGCCATCGCCATGGCGGGCGGTTATGCCCCGAACGTTGACGACATCGTCGACATCCATGCCGCGACCATTCGCGAGAGCAAGCTGGCTTTGCAATAACGCACCAATCCCGTAAAAAATCCCGACCGATTCCCCGATAACGATTCAAAATAGATTCTTTTTTTGAATTGACTTATCCGTTTAATCCGAATATTGTATTTTGAATGGACCGAGCATTCGAGTTCGGTCCAAAGGTTCGTCCCTCTAGCGGGATGGCATGTGACGCCGTCTCTCGCGTTCCCCATACACTCTTAGACTCTTGGAGAAACCAGCAATGAAATGCAAACCACTCTCGCCTTTGACTGTAGGACTATTGCTCATCCCGATGACGCTAGTGTTTCTGGTAGACATCGCAAAAATGGCCTTTCCGAACTTGGATCCCATGGGCTTTTACATCGCGATCTTGCTCTGCAGCGGCATGATGTACGGTATGGTTCTGGAGCGGCACCTACTGAACCCACTTCGAGAAGAAGAGACTGCGAACCGCGAATGCGAATCCACAAACGCTGCGTAACCCACCCCCAGAGAGATCGAAAATCTTAGCCAATATCTATTGCTATTGTATTAACACAGCAATACATTAGGCAAGTCGGTGCGGAGCTTTGCCGGATGTTTCCAAAATGCAGGTTTACCGATCCGCGACCGTTTGAAACGACCATTTGAAAGGTGTTCAGGTATGAAAATGATCTTGACGAATCGTGAGCGGTTTGCGATGAGCGTATTGGTGAAGGTATTGCTGTGCGTTTGCTTCATGGGCGCAGGAGCGATGCTTCACGATCTTGCCGCCGTGTATTCTCCAATCCCTGAAGAGGCAAGGAGAGGGAGCGATCTTTCCGCCGCTGTCGCGTTACTCGTGCTCCTAGGCCTGATGGTAAGTATCCAGGTCTTGCTGTGGAGAAACAAAGCGACTGTCAATGAAATCGATCCTACAATTTCAGCACCGAAGATCTCATGAAATCCGAAATGGCGTTTTCTAGCCTAGGCTCTCGAGCAACATGGCGTCGATTGCTAGGACTGCTCTGGCTTCTTGTCGTCAATCTCGTTTCGATTCCTGTCGCGATTGCCCAAGAGACGGATGCAGAGCTTGCGTTTGACCGAGCCCAGTACCTTGAGGCACTCGATCAAGTCTTCGAAACCGTCAAAGACACTCACTGGGATGCCGAGTTGATTGAGCGTGTTTGGATACCCTCTCGGGAAAAATACGTTGATCGGATGCATCAAGCGGACTCAAGAGACCAAGCGATAGACGTCTTGCAGGAGATGCTCAACGAGCTGAAGCAATCTCATTTCCACATCATTCCTACGCAGATATACGCCGAGCAGGACAAGGTGGTTGAGCAAGGAGGAGAGGGTTGGAGCGGATTAACATTTCGGATGGTCAGCGAACGTCTCGTGGTGACTCAAGTAGCGCCCAACTCGCCAGCAGAGCAAGCGGGTATCCAAGTCGGTTGGGTGCTCGAACGAGTGAGAAACGTAGCAAAGGACAAAACGACCACAGAGGCAAAAATTCTTGAAATCACGAATAAGACTGAGAAATCTGGCACGTATTCCAAGGCAACTCTCGTAGCGATCTTATCCGCGGCTATGACCTCCGGTGCGATAGGGGACACGTTGGAATTGACGATGCTCGACAACCAGGATCAGTCGCAGAACATTACCCTCGAGTTAGCTCAAGGACCGGGGCAACCTACGAAACTTGGGCATCTGCCGACAACTTATGTCAACTTTGAGTATCGACAGTTACCGAATAGTGTTGGTTACATCTACTTCAATGCCTTTCTTGACGCGCCTCGATTGATCAAGGAGTACCAAGCAGCGCTTCTTAACGAGCACAACGCAAACGGAATCGTTATCGATTTACGCGGGAACATGGGTGGCGTTGTATTGCTCGCCATTGGCATGAGTGGCTGGTTTGTCGATAAACAGTACAACCTTGGTAGAGTGAAGCAAAAGAGCAACACATTTAAGCTTGCTATCAATCCGAGGAAGCCTCGATTCGATAAACCAGTCGCTATTTTGGTCGACGAATGCAGTATGTCCTGTGCTGAACTCTTTCCGGGTGGTCTGCAGGAATTGGAGGCGGCACGAATTTTCGGTTCCCGTACAGCTGGCCAGGTGATTCCAGCTCAGGTCAATAAGCTTCCAACCGGCGATGGTTTCCTTTTCGCGATCGCTGGACTGGAATCTGAATCTGGGTTTGTTTGGGAGGGGAATGGCGTGAAACCCGACGAGTCGATTGTTTTGACTCGCGAATTGCTCCAACGCGATCCAGATCCGGTCCTGACAGCTGCTCTAAAGTGGATTGCTGAAACCGGCCGGTAATAGGGGCTCTGAAATTTTCTCGGTTTTCTTCATTGTTATCTCAAAGAGGTTCGAAAATGTTCTCGAAAAGCAAGTGTCTACTGGCATGTTGGTCGCTGATGTTTCTTGGGGCAACAAACGTATTGGCTCAAGAAAAGAAAATCCCTAATGCCAAGCAGATCTTGGCGACATACATCAAGGCGCTTGGAGGCGAAGAGAAGATCGCGACGATTCAAGCAGTGCAATATGATGCCAAGATGACGATTGCCGGTGCTGGCGTTGGTGGGACGTTGAATGTCATTTCCACCACTGAGGGCAAATTTCGCCAGTCGATTGAGCTCGATGGCTTAGGAAGCGATGTCAGCGGCTCGGATGGTACAATCGTTTGGACGACTTCTGCAATCACCGGTTCCAAAGTACTTGAAGGAACCCTTGCAGAACAAATCAAGCTTCGTGCAGCAATATTTCCACTATCGGAGTACGCCAATTTTTTTGAAACGATGGAGTGTACGAGTGTCGAGAAATTCGATGGTGTTGACTGCTATGTAGTTAAATCGAGCAAGCCGAATTGGAAGCCCGTACTCGATTACTTTGAAATATCCACGGGTTTGCATCGGGGTACGCGAGAAACGATCGCGACAGAACAAGGAGAGTTACAAGTAGAGACTACCTATCAGGATTATCGCGATGTAGACGGGATAAAGATGTCGTATGTTTCCGTCCAGAAACTCGGACCGCAGGCGCTGGAAATTCAAGTGACATCGTTCAAAGTGAATCCAAAACTTGCTTCGGATGTGTTCGAAGTGCCCGAAGAAGTAAAAGCTTTGAAAAAGTAGCCAACATTCCGGCTTCTTCGAGGGCGATTCTCATCGCGCTTGGCATACCAGAGCTTCTTATCCCGATATCTACGATCATGAGTCAGACTTTCCATTCTTCATCGAACGAAGCGGCCTACTCTGCTTCCGCGGCAGGCACCTCCATGAAGGCAAAGAGACCTCGCATCTGGACGATTTGGGTCACGTTAGGAGCCACTGCGATTGCGATGTTCATCGCGCAGACGTTGATGTTCGTTGGTATCTTCGCTTACTTCCTGATCAACGGAAAAGAACTCGAGGAGATCGAACCCCTGCTCTTAGGCGCCTTGGCGAATCCACCGATTTTTATTTTGATGTTGTTCTTTGGTCCTGGCATATTTGGACTCGGTGCACTTGTCGCTGCTTACTTTTCACCGGAGCCGTTGCGAGAGCGGCTGGGATTTCTCCCTGTCCAGGTTCCCCGCTCCATCTATCCACTATCGATCATGGGATCGTTGTTTCCGATGGTTGCTGGTTTTGCCTTAGCAGGGCTCTTGGTGCAATTGTTACCTGAATCGATGTCCGACAAAAGCTTTGTTCAGATGTTCGAAAAACTCACGCCGTTCTGGTCGATCCCGTTTGTGATTTTCATCGGTTTGATTCCCGGATTTTGCGAGGAGATGCTTTTTCGAGGCTATGTTCAACGTCGCTTCATTCGCCGATGGCAACCTTTTTGGGGTATCACCTTGTCGTCGATCCTCTTCGGTTTGGCACACGTCATGCCGGTCACAGTGGTGTTTGCGACCGTGGTAGGTTTCTATCTGGGAGTATTGGCTTGGAAATGCGGATCGATTTGGCCGTCGATCGCTTGCCATATCTTTATCAATAGCTCGATCAATCTGTGGCGGGTGATCGTAAAGTTCGGCGAGATTCCGGAGGGGGCACAAACCATTGCGGAGTGGACCATTCTAGGGATCAGTGCTGTCTGCTTCCTCGCGACGTTGTGGCTAATTTTTCAGAGGCAGAACGATTCGCAAAGCACGGCGATGACCTCACAGTCCATCCCAAAGGCATCGTAATCCTAGCTCGTGCGGGTAGTAGTAGCCTACGGCTCTAGGATACGTCTAAGGGACACACACCTATCGACGTCTTAGGGACACACACCGCTCCCGTACGGACAGATGCTAGCAGTTACATGAGCCGCAATGGGATGTGTATGTCCCGGTAGTCTTTCCCTGCGTTCGGCCAGGTGGGCCGGTTCCCTGAAAGAAACACTCGAAATCTTCGCAAGCAGGACTCTATGAGCTTCATGCTTACTTCACGATCGTAAGTGACAATCCGAGGCGTAATGATGATTTATATTACACGTTTGATTGGATCGACGAACATGAAAAGAAGAGATCGGAGAAGCGGTTTCACCCTGGTGGAATTGCTCGTAGTTATTGCGATTATCGGAATTTTGGTCGGGCTCCTTCTGCCTGCTGTCCAAGCGGCACGGGAGGCCGCTCGCAGAATGGCCTGTAGCAACAATCTCAAGCAGATCGGTTTAGCGGCCCATAACCACGAGAGTGCCTTCAAGAGGTTCCCGCCAAGCCTCTACGTGGAGATCGGGTTTCCTCCCGGAGGTCCAGGTCAACCTGGGGCCCCTTATCCGGGAATCGTTCACGCATGGAGCGTGTTCTTCCTACCCTACATGGAACAAGGGAATTTGTCCCAGCAATACAATCTCAAGTTCCCGTGGCTTTCTTCTCCGACGTTGATCCCGGGAACACCAGATAATCAGGCCGTCTTGAGAAATCCCATCCCTACCTTCATCTGCCCATCGTCTCCGGGCGGTTCGGAACGAAGGGTTACTGGATCCTTTACTGGACTCGGTGTTCCACTTCCCTATCAAAATCTAGCGGTTACCGACTATGCGACCTGCAGTTCGATTAATCCGGGTAGCATCACGTTTTTCGGATATCCTGCGGGCACGTCTCAAAACGACCTCTTTGGAGCGTTGGCTCCTGATGTCAAGGCTCCACCGCCTATACTTGCTCTGCTTGGTGTCCCGGCTCGTAAAGCGCAACGCATTGCCGACATTATCGATGGAACTACCCGCACGATTCTTATGTGCGAGGATGCCGGTCGCCCCGACTTTTGGATCCAGGGTAGGCTGGACCCATCTCGCAGGCTCAACGACGGAGGTTGGGGCCATCATGAGAACGATTACGGTCTCGATGGTGCTGTCAGTGGTACGAGAACGGCACCTGGCAATTGTGTGATCAATTGCCACAACGACAACGAAACCTATTCCTTCCACGGCAGCGGTGCGATGCACGCCATGGCTGATGGTAGTGTTCAATTCACGAGTGCGAATATTTCTCCACAAGTCTACGCTGCATTGCTGACCGCTCGTGGTTCGGGTTTGACTCCCGCGGAAGTTTCTCCGACTGCGTCTGAGGACTGATGCGGATTTGCATTTCATCCCCAGACCTCCAAGATTTCCGTTAGCCTCATTTTTCGAGTTGCCAATGTCCTTCGTCTTACTGCGCCGGGTATTGTTGGTCTCTATCAGCTTAGTCGCTGGATGTTCCGGCAGTGCGGTTCGTGCTTCGGACCTTCGCTATGGACGATGGCGCTGTTCCAGGGGAATATGGAGTGACGGTCGTATGGCCGGGAGAAGAAGCAAAGAAGGATAAGCATCAGGGACACCCAACGCATCAGCGATAGACATCAATCTCGCGTTGACAGATGCTAGCAGTTGCAAGAACTGCAAATAGATGTGTGTGTCCCCGGATTTTTTTCCCCGGAGTTTTTTTCATGGACTTGCGCTACCAGAGTCGCTCAACGCGATGATTTGGTCGACTGTTCGGACATACAAAACGCGGTCCGAAATCGCAGGCGTCGCTAGCACTTTCCCGCCTACGGCGCAGACGTGCAATTGCTGGAACACTCCCCCCGCACGCACGACATAGATATGCCCCGATTCCGACGTGAAGTACAGATGCCCATCGGCGGCGATTGGGGAAGCGGTGAAACTGAAGGTCTCACCCCCCTTGAGCCGCTTCTTGTAAATCTCCTCGCCCGTCTTCGCTCGATAGCAGGTCACGATCCCTTGATTGGAGCAGACGTACAGGAAATCACCGTAGATAATAGGCGTTGGCATGTACGGCCCTCCGCGCTGCTTGCTCCATGCAACACTGGGGTCGCTTGCCGGCGCCTCCCCACCCTCTTTAGGAACTCTACCCGGTAGCTTCAATTCCCCGCGTGCTTCGGGCCGGATCGCAATGATCGGTTGAATCGGCGCATATCCACTGGCCACAAAGATCAAATCATGAGCGACATTCGGAGTTGGGACCACAATTTCCGAATGATCGGCTATCCACCACAACAACTTGCCATCCCGCGCATCGTAACCTCGAGCCGCCCGCGTTCCATGCGTGATCAATGTAGGCACATCGCCGAACGAAGCAACGATCGGTGTCGACCAACTCGGAATCTCATCCCTCTCCGTCCGCCACACTTCCTCGCCAGTCGCTAAGTCCAACGCCGCAACATACGATCCCTTCTGAATATCGCATTGAATGAACAGTTGATTCCCATAAATAGTCGGCGAACTTCCAAAACCCCATTGATAACTTGAGTCGAAGAACCAGCCGCTATCGAGCACTCCCAAATCGCGGTTCCAAAGCGATCGGCCCTCGAAATCAAATGCGTATAGCCCCTCCGAACCAAACCAAGCGATCACATGCACGCCATCGGTCACGACCGTTGGATTGGCATGCGAAGATTTCGAATGCCGCTTGACCGCCGGCTTCGCGGTGTTGCATGTCCGTTGCCACAGGATCTCACCGGTTCGCTTATTCAAACAATACAAAATGAACTCGTAGACACTGTCGTCTTGGACCGAATCGACATCCCCGTAATGACCGATCTTCACATCGGTGTTACCACCCGGACTCGATGCCGAAGTAATGAACAAACGGTCTCCCCAGATCGTGGGACATGAATTTCCGAAACCGGGAATCGGAGTTTTCCATGCGACATTCCCTCCCGTGTCAACATCCCAAGACGCAGGAGGATGCTGGCCATCGGCAACTCCTCGAGAGTGGGTTCCTCGAAATCCCGGCCAGTTCGACGACGAAACAGCAATGTCCCATGAGCTTGAAGCATGAGCTAACTCCGGCGAAACATCTTGTTTCGAATCCGATGTAGATTCCTCAGCCATCATCGGTTTCGTTTCTGGAGGCTTGGGAGCCGGGGTGTCTCCGCTCGATGTATTCGGCGTCAGTTCGTATTTGCTCCCGTTCGATTCCACCAGAACCTTGACCACTTTGCCATCTTCGCATTCGAAGACCAGTCGACTGCTACCGCGATGAAACTCGGTTGGGCCAAACGCGAACCAAGGTTGATGGACTCCTGATCCGAAGTCGATTTCCAATCCCTTTTCTCCGACTCTGGCCGACAAAGAAAAATTTCCATTGGTGTCCGTGTACTTCCCTGCGAGCACTGCCATATCCGCCGCCGTAAGCTTGAAAGCCTCTCGAACGGGGACATGCGCGGTGGAAAGAATTTCCAGCACTTCCGAACGCTCCATCGCCGATGCTTGAAGTACAGCAGATGCCAGCGTGTCGGCATCTGCCGTACCAGCCTTCAGGACCGCTTTGATCAATGGTTTGTCCCCCTGTGCAACTCCATCGAGCAACAACTGCCGGGCACCTTCAGCATGGCTTTTTAGCAATAGCGTAATCACACCATAACGTTTCCCCATCTGGGCCCACATCATCGGGGTGGCTTTATAGAAAGAATCTTTGACGTTGGGGTTAGCTCCACGCTCGAGCAGCAACCGAACTACTTCCTCATGTCCTCGATCGCTTCCAAAGCTGAGCGCAGTCGACTGATATGCCGTCGCGGCATTAACATCCACACCGGCATCCAGTTCCTTCTTCACCCCTTCCAGGTTCCCGGTCCTCGCTGCATCCCACAATCGCTCCGCACCTTCGTTGGCACGAGTCTCCTGAGACCGTACCGTCTGGCTATGCGCGCACAGGCATACAACTGCGAGAAGCAAAAGGAGCATCGACAACTGACGATTTGCCAACGAAGAGGCGATAGCACACTTGAACATACTTACTCGGACACTTTTCTGTGCTTCAAACAACATCACTATCGATACCTGCAGAATTGGTCGTTAATGCGATGGGACCCCCATATTCCACGCCATATTACGAGCCCACAGCTACTTCGTCCATTCGAAAACTAATACTTTTTTTGAATGGAATCTCAGCCGCTTGACGAAAAACCTTGGGATCCGGGGGGCTGCGGTGGCTTGCAATCGGTGCTTATCAGGAAAACAGAATCAAGCCCTGGATCATTCAAGGGGGATAAGCATCAGGGACACACAACGCAACCACCTGAGGGACACACACTTAATACCCCGCACCTGGGGGACATACACCGATCTAGCTAGTTATGCATGCTAGCTATTACGAGAGAAGCAATTGTAAGTGTGTGTCCCGGCAATGTTCCCTCGGGGATCCCTCGGGGACATACACCTACCTCGTCCCTCGGGGACATACACCTACCTCGGGTCGGGTTCTGCTGCGTATACGCCGGATGGTTTGCGTCACGGACGTAGGCTGATTGCTATCGGTTGCTGAAAAGACCACCGATGTATCCAGTAATCGACAAGGGCGATATCAGGACAGCGATCGATCCATGGGAACCGGTAAACTTGCAAATGTCGAGAGAGATCGCGGAATCGTGGCAGGAAAGTAAGAGAGTCGGGGATTTAAAGACAAATTGACATCCAACCGTGTAATGAAACCTAGCGCGGCTTGATTGATAAACGACGCCTCAAGAACTTGTCGCTTTGATGATTGCCATACACGGGCTACTGAGATATTGGGTGTTGCTTGGCTGAGCCCGACAGAAGGATGCCAAACACGACGCGACACTACTCGAAATACCTTAACGAAGGAACCAATCTTGCATGGAAAAGGCGATAACGCGATAAGAGGATATCAAACTCTTAGGAACACATACTAAGCATTCGCCGAGTCGACGGCCTGACATAGAATCTTCGATGAGTACGAAGCGTACGAGCTTCCTTCAGACTTTGAGGACGGCCAGCCGCAGAACTGAACATCGATCCGAAGAACTGGACTTGATCGATGTATTCACCCAATTCCAGTCCCAATCGCTCAAGGACCGGCGGAAGATCTTCGGGGGTGCACCCCGGTTGGTCCATTCGCAATTGACGAGCTGTCCAGTCTAAAAGATGTAGATAGTCCGACGATGGCATCGACAGATACCCTTTATCACTACATCGCTCTCGATTCGTGCTGGGGTGAATGCCAATTGGGTCCTTGGACTCATCGATAGTAATAGGAGCTAAGAAATTATCGGGGGAATGGTGTTGGCTGTTGCTCATTGAACTTTTTAGTGCGTCGATACGGCGTCTCGCTGAGTTGTATTGGGTGTCTTCCAGTTTCTCAGCAATTGCAGTTCGGATAGGATTCAAATCTACATAACTTGAGCAAGCCAGCAAGGACGCTTCGTCCAGAATGCGAACGGCTTTGAATCGCGATTGCCAAAATCTACCAAGGCCGCCACCCTCTTCGCTATTCGCTCGTTGTGCAATGTGTTGGCACAGCAGACGCATCCACCAACTGATATCGCTTAGACGACTTCGGATTTGAGATAGCTTCTTCGGATTATTGCGAATGGAATCTATATCTGCCTGCGTTGGCTCCGTAGCGATGTACTGTTCATTGGAGTTGACTTCATGATTGCCGGTGCGGCGACGCCAACGTATAGGGCAGAGCAATAACCAACGACGGGCAACTTCCTCATCACTCCAGCTTGCAACGGCATCAGGACGAGATCGCAAGATCAAATGGAAATGATTCGACATCAACGCGTATGTCAGAAGGTCGACACCCATGAAGGCCGCGAGATGGCTGTGTTT